>CAZHAG010000052.1:0-16825 GCA_964529705.1 uncultured Gemmatimonas sp.
GCCGTCGGATCGTTCGGTGTGATCTTGCAGAAGGCTGAATCGTCTCTTGTGGCGACCGATACTGTGGATGCGCGGAATCGCTGGTTCCGCGCGGGGGCGCCGGTATCCAGGTCGGACGCCAGGCTCAGGGTCCCGGTCCTGTTGATGCGGTCCAACCCGGCACTGATCAGTGGCAGAATGCGATAATCCTCGCTGGAACCGTCCCTGACTCGGTGTCACGATCTGATGTACCGTAGGTAAGTTGTTGCAGGACAGTAGCTTGGCCTTCTGGCCATCCATGGCAGGGTTCTTGCCACCCCTTACCCGTGGTGGATCACCTGTCGCATTCCTCACCTCCCGCGGAGCAGACCACATGATGAGCAACAAGAAGGGCTTCACCCTGATCGAGCTTCTGATCGTCGTCGTGATCATCGGCATCCTTGCCGCGATCGCGATCCCGAAGTTCGCGAACACGAAGGAGAAGGCGTACCTGACGGCCATGAAGTCCGACCTTCGCAACCTCGTGACGGCTGAAGAGGCGTACTTCGCGGAGTGGGCGACCTACACCGCCACGCTCTCGACGACCGCGTACCGCACGTCGACCGGCGTGACCCTCGGCACGATCACCCCGACGACCGGTGGTTTCTCGGCCTCGGTGACGTACCCGGGCGGCACGACCAAGTCCTGCCAGATCACCGTCGGTTCGGGCACGCGTGACGGCGAGCCGGTCTGCGATACCTGATCCACGTAGCGACCTGCAGTACACGCGGGCCGGGCGAACATCGCCCGGCCCGCGTGGCATTTGGGTGATGCGCAGGTAGGTCGGATGGCGGTCGGCGTGCGCGCGTCCCCCAACGTGGCGCCATGTCCGGGCGTCGGGGGGTCTCGCTGGTCGAGGTGCTGGTGGCGGCCGTGCTGCTCGCGGTCGGGGTGGCGGGTGCGCTCTCGGCGCTGGCCGGCGCCGCGCGCCTGCGCGCCGGAGCACTGCTCCGCGAGTCGCTCGCCGACCGTGCCGATACGCGGCTGAGCTGGTTCGAGGGGGCGGCGTGCGCCACTCCCGACTCGCTCCTCCGCTTCGATGGAATGCCGATCGAGGAGCGCTGGCGGCTCACGCGGGACTCCTCGGGCGCGTCCCTGGCGGGCGAGGCGCGCGCCGCCCTTGGTGGGCGCACCCTCCGCTCCGCGCTCGCGGTCCGGGTCGAGTGTCCATGAGTGTCCGCCGGGGCCACCTCCTCGTGGAGGCGCTCTGCGCGCTCGCGCTCTCCGGCGTGCTCGCGGCCACCGCGGCACTCGCGCTCTCGGGCGTCCGTCGGTCGGTGCGCGCGGCGGACCTGCGTGCCGAGTCGGTGCGCGGCGGGCGCGATGCGCTCGTCGTCCTGGCCGCGCTCCTGCGCGACGCGGAGGGCGTGCGGGTGGAGGCCGAGACGGCGGTCGTGCTCTCGATGCGGACGGCGTCCAGTGTCGTATGCGCGCGGGATACCCTCTCGATCTCCCTCCCGCCCGTGCCCGCGGTGGAGGACCCTGCGGCGGATCCCGTGACGGTGCGGGCGCAACCGCTCGAAGCCGGGGACCGGGTGGCGGTGCTCGTCCGGGACAGCGCGAGCGGGACCGCCGACTGGTGGCACGCCGAGGTGGACTCGGTCGACGTGCGGCGCGCGGTGCCGGCGTGCGGCTCGGCCGGGGGGTGGGTCCCCGCCGCGGACAGCTTGCAGCCGGGGTTCAGGCTCCACACGTCGCCTGCGCCGCCGAGGGTGATCGAGGTGGGAGCTCCCGTACGAATCGCGAGGCAGGCGCGGCTCTCCCTCTATCCATCGTCGGGGGAGTGGATGCTCGGCTGGCGTCGCTGCACCGGCACGCCGCCCAGGTGCGGCGTGGTGCAACCGGTCGCCGGCCCGCTGCGCACGCCCGGCACCGGCGGGCTCCGCGTGCGTGCAGAGGGACCGCCGGGGGGACTCTCGTTGGAAGTGCGCGTGCCGGGCGACGCAACGCTCATGCAGACCCTGGTGGTGCTGCGTGCGTCGCCGTAGCGGACGGCAACCCGATTCCTGGACCCCCGCCCGAGGGGGGGCGCGGCGCGGGATCGTGCTTCCGGCCGTGCTCGCCGTGATGGTCGCGCTCGCGCTCCTCTCCACGGCGGCGCTCTTCGACGCGGTGCAGGAGTGGCGGGTGGCGACGCTGGCCGTCGACCGTGTGGTCGCGCGCGCCGCGGCGCTCTCCGCCCTCAGTGCCGCCGCCCGGCCTCCGGCGCTGGACCTGCTCTGCGTCTCCTCGCCGGGTGCGGTGCAGGGAGCGGCCGCGCCCGTCCCGGGTGCCGGGAGCGCTCGCGTCACCTGGCGGCACCTCGGCGGCGGCGTCGTCCGGGCGGAGGTGACCGGACTCGGGGCCCAGGGCTCGCGCGTCCGCTTCCTCGCCTTCCTGGCCCCCGACTCCGCCGACCGGAGCGTGGCGCTCTACCGGTGTCCGGGGGCATCCCGGCTCGTCCCCTTCGGGCCCCGTCCGGTCGAGGGTCATCCCGAGGGGTGAGGCGGGGGTCGGCGGGCGGACCGCGGGTGCCGGTCCGAGGTCGCCCTCCTGTCCCGGGCGGCACCCGTCCGAGGTGCCCCGGCGGGCGGCCCGTTACTTCTCACGACCCCCGCTCGTGTAGACCCTGCAGGAGAGGCATAGTAGTGTTGCATTGACCAAGACCGGGCCCGCTCACAACTTAGCTGGCCTGAGCATCCACGCCTCGTAGGCCGGCCTCCGGGACTCCCATGGCGCTATTCGGTCGCAAGAAGACAACCGTCGGACTCGACATCGGTTCCGGCCTCATCAAGGTCGCGGTCGTCGACCACTCCAAGTCCCAGCCGGAGCTCGTCCGGGTGGCGATCACGCCGTTGCTGGCGGACGCCATCGTGGAAGGCGAGATCATGGACCCCGGCATCGTCGCCGACGCCATCACCTCCTGCCTCGCCGCGGCCGGCGTCTCCTCCAAGGCGGTCGTGACCGCCGTGGGCGGGCGCGACGTGATCATCAAGAAGATCACGATCGACCGCGTGAAGGAGCAGCAGGCGCGCGAGCTGATGCGGTGGGAAGCCGAGCAGCACGTGCCTTTTGACATGGAGTCGGTGGAGCTGGACTTCCAGATCCTCGACCCCGATGGCACGGACGACCAGATGAATGTCCTCCTCGTCGCGGCCAAGCGGGAGCTGGTCGAGGCCAAGGTGCGCGTGCTCGGCGACGCCGGGCTCAACGTGACCGCGGTGGACGTGGACGCCTTCGCGCTGCACAATGCCTTCGAGCTCAACCATCCGGGCGCGATGAAGGGGATCGTCGCGCTGGTGAACATCGGGCACGAAGTGACCAACATCAACATCGTCGAGGACGGCGTGCCGATCCTCACGCGCGACCTGACGGTCGGCACGCGGCGCTTCCGCGAGGACCTGCAGCGGGACCGCGGGCTCGGGGCGGAGGAGGCGGCGGCGCTCCTGCAGGGTTATGATCGGTCTGAGCACCTCGACGCGATCTTCGAGTCGCGGGGTGAGGAGATCGCGGTGGGCGTGGAGCGCGCCGCGGCCTTCCTGGCATCCTCGTCGCGCAGTGGTGCGCAGGTGAACGCGGTCTACCTGTGTGGTGGCGGTGCGCGGGTGCCGGGACTGCTCGATGTCCTGGCCGAGCGGCTCCGCCTGCACGTGAAGCCCGCGAGTCCGCTGGCGAACCTGGTCGTGCGTGACGGCGCTTTCGAGTCGTTCGTCACAGACGAGGTGGCGCCCCTCATGATGCTGCCCATCGGCCTGGCGCTTCGCCAGCCCGCCTGACCGCCCAGGACGCCCTGATGATCGAGATCAATCTCCTCCCCGGTGCGCGAAAGAAGTCGCGGTCGGCCGGCTCATCGGTCGACGTTCGCGCGATGCTGGGCTCCCTCGGCGAGCGATTCAAGGATCCCTGGCTCGGCGTGGCGGTCGGTGGCGTGGCGATCGGCCTCGCGGCCGTCGGCGCGATGTACGTGTTCCAGGGCCGCACCGAGGCCGCGCTCCTCGAGCAGGAGCAGGTCGCGGTGCAGGACAGCACGCGCTATGACAACGTGGTGAAGCAGACACGGGCCGCCGAGGCGCAGCGCGACTCGATCATGCGGCAGATGTCGATCATCGCTGCGATCGACGGCGAGCGTTTCGTCTGGGCGCACGTGATGGACGAGGTCTCGCGCGCACTCCCGACCTACACCTGGCTCCGCTCCGTGGCGCAGGCCAATGCGGCGACCACGGTGTCGCCGGAGGCGGTCGCGGCGGGCACGGCGCCCAAGCTCGCGGTGCGCGTCGTGGGCTACACGGTGAACATCCAGGCGCTGACCATCTTCATGAAGCAGCTCGAGGCCTCCCCCTTCCTCGAGAACGTGACGCTCGCGGTGTCCCAGGTCGCGACCGTCGAGGGCAAGCAGGTGACCGAGTTCACGGTGGAGATGAACTACTCCAAGCCACCGGCGTCCGCGATCCGCACCGTGCCCCTGACCATCGCGGTGAGGTAACCCATGGCCGGACTTCCCACCAACCAGCGTGACCAGGCGATGCTCGCCGTGGCGATCCTCGCGATCGCCGGCGCGGCGCTGTACTGGAACTACGTCTACTCGCCCAAGAACGAGCAGCTCGACCTGACGCGGGCGCACATCGAGCGGCTCGACGCCTCGAACCAGCGCGCCAAGGCGCTCGTGGCGCGCGGCAGCGTGGCACAGCTGCAGGAGGAGGCCAAGCGCCTCCAGTCGAACCTCGACCTCATGCGCACCTTGATCCCGACCGGGAACGAGGTGCCGGCGCTGCTCGACCAGATCCTCGGCGCGGCGCGCCGGGTCGGGCTCGAGTTCTCGGACTTCGCGCCCAGCGCGACGGTGCAGGGCGAGTCGTTCGACACCTACCGCTTCCGCATGTCGATGCAGGGCAACTACAACCAGATCGGCGAGCTCCTGTCGGCGATCGGGTCGCTGCAGCGCGTGATCGTGCCGGCGAACGTGCAGCTCGTTGCGTCGAACACGCCGGCCGCGCGGACCGCCCGCGCCGACGTGCGGATCCTCACCGCGACCTTCGACATCCAGACCTACGTCGTCCGCACGCAGACCGGAGTGGAGCCATGATCCGCCACATCGCCGCCGGTGTGCTCACCCTCGTGCTCGCCGGCGTGGCCGTCGAGGCGCAGCCCGCGGCGCCGGCGACCCCGGCCGCCGCGGTGCCAACGGTGGAGTTCCCGACCGACTCGCTCGGTCGGCTCATCTTCCGCCGCGAGACCTACTCGTACCCGCGCGACGGGCGGCGCGACCCGTTCGCCTCGCTGATCGCGACGGGGGACATCCGCCCGATCTTCGAGGACCTGCAGGTGACCGGCATCATCGTCGACCCCACGGGGCGCGCCTCCCGCGCGATCCTCAAGGACGTCTCGACGAACGAGATCTACAAGGCGCGTGTGGGGTCGGTGTTCGGACGGATCCGGGTGACCGCGATCCGCGATGGTGAAGTGGCTCTATCGATCGACGAGTTCGGATTCCCGCGCCAGGAAGTCCTGACGCAAACCAAGCCCAGCCCTGCAACGAGGACGCCATGAGGCGACACCGGACGCTGGCCGCTCTCGCGGTCGGCACACTTCTGTTCAGCGCCGCGCCCGTGAGCGCCGCGCCCGCCCCGAGCGTCCGCGCGGCCGCCGAGGCGAGCGCCGCCGCCGTGACCGCGGTGCGCGTCGTCCCCGGTGCTGGACGCGCCGACGTGGTGCTCTCGTTCGAGGGCATCGTGGACATCACCGACTTCACGCTCGAGTCGCCCCACCGCATCGTCGTCGACGTGCGGGGCGCGACGATGCAGCTGCGGGCCCCGACGTACGACCGGGTGCCGCGGGCGGGCATCGTGAACGTGCGGGTGGGCCAGTTCGAGGCCGAGGTGGTGCGCCTGGTCCTCGACCTCGACGCGGCGCGCGAGTACAGCGTGGTGCGCGGGGACAATGAGGTGCGCGTGAGCGTGATCGGCCCGGACGCGTTCGCGCCCTGGTCGGCGGGTGCCGCCGCGGTCGCGGCCGATGCCCGCATGGTCGCCGCGCCGGTCGCGCCCGCCCCGAGCGAGCAGCGCACGGCGGCCGTCGCCGACGTCGACCGCCGCCTCCCGGCGGCGCCGGCGCGCGTCGCGACCCGGAGCTTCGGCGTGCAGCAGAGCGCCGAGCCGCGGATCAACGTCTCGTTCTATGCGACGCCGATCGCCGAGGTCATCACGATCTTCTCCGACTTCTCCGGCCGGACCATCATCACCGGCTCGCAGGTGAGCGGGAACGTCACCGCCGAGATCCCGGGCCAGCCCTGGGACGTGGCGCTCAGCAAGATCCTCCAGGCGCAGGGGCTCTCGGCCATCGAGGACTCCACCGGCATCATCACCATCGATTCGTACAAGAACCTCTCGGCGCGCGTCGCGGCCGAGCCGCTGGTCTCGCAGCTCGTGCGGGTGAACTACGCGAAGGCCGGCGACATGGCCGTCACCATCCGTGAGCTCATCGCCTCCTGCTCGTCCGGCTCGGTCGGGGCGGGCGGCGCGCCGGACGCGGGTGGCGCACCCGACGCGGGCGCCCCGGGCGCCCCGGGCGCGGAGCCCTCGGCCGCCGCGGTCTGTGGTCGCGGCACCGTCGCGGTCGAGGCTAAGACGAACTCGCTCATCATCACCGAGTCGGTCTCCCGGCTCCCCGAGATCGTGAGCTACGTGCGGGACCTCGACGTGCGCACGCCGCAGGTCGCGATCCGCGCGAAGATCATCTCGGTCGACCGCACGGCCACCGAGGAACTCGGACTGAGCTACGACGTGGGCACGGCGACGCACTTCCAGAACGCCCTGATCCCGCGCGGCACGCCGGGTGAGTTCACCGTCAACCTCGGCGGTGACGCCTTCTCGGGCGTGGCCAACGCCAGCCGCCTCTACGGCTCCACCTCCGCGCTCTCGCTGATCTTCAACACCGCGGTCCGCGGCTACAACTTCTCGGCCTTCGTGGACGCGCTCAGCTCCGAGCAGCTCTCCGACGTGCAGGCGGAGCCGAGCACCACCACGATCGACAACCGGAAGGCGACGCTCTTCGCCGGCACCGAGATCGCGTTCCTCCTCACGCCGCCGGCGATCCCCGGCCAGATCCAGGCGATCGCGCCGGTGATCCAGCGGCAGAAGGTCGGCATCTCGCTGGACGTCACGCCGCACGTGACCGCCAATCGCCAGATCTCGATGGAGATCACCGCCACCCAGCAGTCGCTGATCGGCATCACGCAGGCCGGCCCCAGCATCAACGAGCGGGCCGCGACCAACGAAGTGCTCGTGGGCGACGGTGAGACGGCGGTGATCGCCGGCCTCACGCAGACCCAGGTCACCAAGGTGAAGAGTGGTATCCCGTACCTGATGAACATCCCGTACATCGGGCGCATCTTCAGCCAGACGCGCGTCGAGGAGCGGAAGCAGGACCTCCTGATCCTCGTCACGCCGCACATCGTCGATGAGGGCGAGGTGGTCGGCGCGACGCGTCCCTGATCCACCGCTAGCGGCACACCGCCGGCGACGGCGGGCGAGGCGGATGGCAGAGTACCTTTCTGCCGTCCGCCTTCGTTCGTCGAGGCGCCCGGTCCTCCTGCATCCGTCCCCCCATGGCCCGCATCACCTTCCAGACCGCCGGTGAGTCCCACGGCCCCGCCCTCGTCGCGCTCGTGGAGGGCGTGCCGGCCGGTCTCCCGCTCCTCGCCGCCCACGTGGACGCCGACCTCGCGCGGCGCCAGCAGGGCTACGGGCGCGGGCGCCGGATGCAGATCGAGAAGGACCAGGTCGAGTTCCTCGCCGGCGTCCGCGCAGGCGAGACCCTCGGTTCCCCGATCGCGATGCTCGTGCGGAACCGCGACTGGAAGAACTGGGAGGCGATCATGGATCCCGCGCCGCGCCCGGAGGACGATACGCCCGAGGGGCGGAAGCGGCAGGTGACCCGGGTGCGTCCCGGGCATGCGGACCTCACGGGGATCCTCAAGTACGACCGCGAGGACGCGCGCGACATCCTCGAGCGCGCGTCGGCGCGGGAGACCACCGCGCGCGTCGCGGCCGGCGCCGTCGCGCGGCGGCTGCTCGACGAGCTCGGCATCACGGTGGGAAGCCACCTCGTGCACTTGGGGGGCGTGGATGCGTCGCGCCCGCCGGAGATGCCTCGCGACCTCAACGCCGCGGCGGATGCCTCACCGCTCCGCTGCCTCGATCCCGGGGCGGAGGCGCGGATGATCGAGCGCATCGATGCCGCCAAGAAGGAGGGGAACACCCTCGGTGGGATCTGCGAGGTGGTGGTGGACGGGCTTCTGGTGGGGCTGGGCGCTCACGTCTCCTGGGACCGCAAGCTCGACGGTCGCCTGGCGGCCGCGATCTGCTCGATCCCCGCGGTCAAGGGGGTGGAGATGGGGATCGGCTTCGAGGCGGCGCGTCGCCCGGGGGCCGAGGTGCACGACGAGATCGAGCCCGCGCCGGGGAACCCGCGCACCGGGAACGTGCGCCGCCGGACGAACCGTGCGGGGGGATTGGAAGGGGGAATGACCACGGGCGAGCCCCTCGTGCTGCGCGTGGCCATGAAGCCCATCTCGACGCTCATGCGCCCGCTGGGCACCGTGGACGCGCGCACGGGGGCCGTGGCGGAGGCGGCGGCCGAGCGCAGCGACGTGACCGCGGTGCCCGCGATGGGGGTGATCGCGGAGGCGATGACGGCGCTGGTGCTCGCGGACGCGCTCATGGAGAAGTTCGGCGGCGACTCGCTTGGCGAGCTCCGTCGCAACCATGACGGGTACCTCGCGCGGGTCGCGGCGCGGCTTGGCTGACGGCGGGCGCGCTCGAGGGGAGGCCGGGGCGCATCCCTGGCGTTTCATCGTGCTCCTCGGTCTCCCAGGCGCGGGGAAGAGCACCGTGGGTCCGCTGGTGGCCGCGCGGCTGGGCGGCGCGTTCGTCGACCTGGATGCGGAGATCGTCGCCGACGCCGGGGTGAGCGTCGGTGAGATCTTCGAGCGGGAGGGGGAGGTGGGGTTCCGCGCGCGGGAGGCGCGCGCGACTGCCGCTCTCGCGGCGGGCACGTCGCGCGGCGCTGGAACGCGCACCGGTGGCTCCGGTGGCGCTCCGCCCGTCGTGGTCGCCCCGGGCGGCGGGTGGGTGGAGGATCCGACGAACCTGGCCCTTCTGGGGCCTCGCGCATTATCGGTCTATCTTCGGGTCGCGGTCGATACCGCGCTGGCCCGGATGGGCGCTTCGGCGGGCTCCCGGCCGCTGATCGCGGGGGCCGGAACGGCGGAGCGGCTCCAGGAACTTTTCCGTCGCCGAGAGCACCTGTATCTGCAATCGAATCATACACTTGACGTTGATTCCATGACCCCGGCGGAGGTCTGCGACTCTATAGTAGCGCTTGCCTCGCGTTCTTCACCGGACTAGGATAGCCCACCTTATGGCAACCAAGAAGAAAGGCGCGGCGAAGTCGGCCGCGGTGAAGAAGAAGGCCGCCCCCAAGGCGAAGAAGACGGCCGCCAAGAAGTCCGCCAGCAAGCGGGCCCTGGTGGCGCGTCCGGAACCGGAGCTGCCGCACGACGAGGATGCCGCCAGGTCCGCGGCGGGCAAGTCGCTCGTGATCGTCGAGTCGCCCGCCAAGGCCAAGACGATCGGCAAGTACCTCGGCAGCGGCTACGCGGTGAAGGCGACCGTGGGGCACATCCGCGACCTCCCCGTGAAGAACATCGGGATCGACACCGAGCACGGGTTCGAGCCGCAGTACGTCACGATCCCGGGCAAGGAGAAGACGGTCGCCGAGCTGAAGAGCGCAGCGAAGACCGCGAAGGCCGTCTTCATCGCGACCGACCCTGACCGCGAGGGGGAGGCCATCGCGTGGCACGTCGAGCAGCAGATCAAGACCCCGAAGGGGCCGCCGATCAAGCGCGCGCTCTTCTTCGAGATCACGAAGGACGCGGTCGCCGGCGCGCTCGGCGAGGCCAAGGCGATCGACCAGCGGAAGGTGGACGCGCAGCAGGCGCGGCGCGTGCTCGACCGCCTGGTGGGCTACAAGGCGAGCCCGGTGCTCTGGAAGACCGTGAAGAAGGGACTCTCCGCCGGGCGCGTGCAGACCGTCGCGCTCCGTCTCCTGGTGGAGCGTGAGCGGGAGATCCGCGCGTTCAAGCCGCGCGAGTACTGGTCGATCGCGGCGCAGCTCGAGCACGAGGGGCAGGGGTTCACGGCCAAGCTGCACCACATCGACGGCGAGAAGCCGGACATCCCCAACGAGGCCGCGGCGAAGAAGATCCTCGCCGACCTCAAGGGGCGCACGCATTTCGACGTCACGGACATCAAGCGTCGCGAGCGCCGGAAGAACCCCGAGGCGCCGTTCAAGACGAGCACGCTGCAGCAGGAGGCGGCGAAGAAGCTCGGCTTCGGCTCCAAGCGCACCATGCGGCTCGCGCAGAACCTCTATGAGGGCATCGAGCTCGGGAAGGCCGAGGGCTCCGTGGGTCTCATCACCTACATGCGCACGGACCATGTGCGCGTGGCGGACTCGGCCGCCGCGGCGGCGCGCACCTACCTGGGCACGCACTTCGGCAAGGAGTTCCTCGCGGACGCACCGCGCCTCTTCCCCGCCGGGAAGGATGACACGGCGCAGGGCGCGCACGAGGGCATCCGGCCGACGGAGCCGTCCCGCACCCCGGAGAGCGTGGCCAAGTTCCTCTCCCCCGAGCAGCTCAAGCTCTACACGCTCATCTGGCAGCGCTTCATGGCGTCGCAGATGGCGCCCGCCGTCTTCGACACCACCACGGTGGACTTCGATCTCGGCCGCTACCTGTTCCGGGCCACCGGGTCGGTGGTGAAGTTCAAGGGCTTCCTGGCGCTCTACAAGGAGACGCGCGAGGAAGGGGACTCCAAGGCGCTCGAGGACGAGCAGGCGCTGCCGGCGATCGAGCCGGGCGAGCACGCGCCGGTGCGGAAGGTCGAGCCGACCCAGCACTTCACGGAGCCGCCGCCACGCTATTCCGAGGCGTCGCTCGTGAAGGAGCTCGAGAAGCGCGGCATCGGCCGCCCGTCCACATACGCGTCGATCATCTCCACGCTCACCGAGCGCCACTACGCCGAGCTGCAGCAGCGCCGCTTCTTCCCCACGCCCACGGGCGAGGCGGTGGAGAAGGTGATGGTGAAGCAGTTCCCCCGCGAGTTCGACGTCGGCTTCACGGCGGAGATGGAAGAGGAGCTCGACAAGGTCGAGGCGGGGAAGCTCAAGTGGAAGGAGGTGCTCTCCGACTTCTGGTCGCCGTTCGAAAA
The DNA here is from genome assembly GCA_964529705.1 of uncultured Gemmatimonas sp. Lineage (GTDB taxonomy): Bacteria > Gemmatimonadota > Gemmatimonadetes > Gemmatimonadales > Gemmatimonadaceae > Pseudogemmatithrix. Next base: position 11,268 of record CAZHAG010000052.1, read on the forward strand.
GGCGGTGGGCTCGGTGGACGCCGAGGCGCTGATCCGCGAGGCGCACGACCTGAGCGGGCTCGAGACGGAGCGCTGCCCGCTCGACGGCGGCAAGCTGATCCCGAAAGGGGGGTTCTTCGGTCCGTTCGTCGCGTGCGAGAACCACCCGAAGGAGTGCAAGTACACGCGGCCGCTGAAGGGCGAGCGCGTCCCCCCCAAGAAGACCGACATCCCCTGCCCGCTCTGCGGGGAGCTGATGGTGGTGCGGCGTTCGCGCTCCGGGGAGTTCCTCGGGTGTGCGACCTTCCCGAAGTGCCGCGGCACGAAGTCGATGCCGACGGGCGTGAAGTGCCCGAAGGACGGGGGGGACATCGCCGCCCGGCGGTCGAAGAAGCGCGGCAAGGCGTTCTTCGGCTGCGAGAACTACCCGAACTGCGATTTCGTCTGCTGGGACAAGCCGGTGCTCGAGAAGTGCCCGGACTGCGGCTTCATGGGTGCGGAAGCGAAGAGCACCAAGACGCGCGGCCACTTCCGGCGCTGCCTCAAGTGCCAGAACGAGTGGGACGTGGCGGCGCCCGATGGTGCGGACGCCGAGGGCGAGCCGGCGTCGCTCGCGGGGTAGCGTGACGGACCTGATCCATGTCGTCGGGGGCGGCCTCGCGGGGAGCGAGGCCGCCTTTCAGTTGGCGGAGCGCGGCCACCGCGTGGTGCTGCACGAGATGCGCCCGGTGGTGCGGACCGCCGCGCACCAGACCGACCGCCTCGCGGAGCTCGTCTGCTCCAATACCTTCAAGAGCACCGAGGTCACGAACGCGCACGGCCTGCTCAAGGCCGAGATGCGCGCGCTCGGTTCCCTGATCCTCGAGGCCGCGGACGCGGCGCGGGTGCCGGCGGGATCCGCGCTCGCGGTGGACCGGGACGTCTTTTCGGCCGGGGTGCACGAACGCGTGCACGCGCACCCGCTGGTCACGGTCGAGCGCGGCGAGGTGACCGCGCTCCCCGCGCCGGGGATCGTGGCGACGGGACCGCTCACGAGTCCCGCGCTCAGCGAGGCGATCCGCACGCGCCTCGGCGTGGAATCGCTCGCGTTCTACGACGCGATCGCCCCGATCATCGACGCCGACTCGATCGACCAGTCGGTCGCGTTCCGCGCGGCGCGCTGGGACAAGGAGACGATGGCGGAGGCGGAGGGGGAGGAGGGCGCGTACCTCAACTGCGCGATGGACAAGGCGCAGTACGAGGCGTTCATCGACGCGCTCACCACGGCCGACCAGTTCACGGCGCACGAGTTCGACGCGGTGCCCTACTTCGAAGGGTGCATGCCCGCCGAGGAGATGGCGCGGCGCGGGCGGGAGTCGCTGCGGCACGGCCCGATGCGCCCCGTGGGGCTCCGCGACCCGCGCACCGGCAAGCGCCCCTGGGCGGTGGTGCAGCTCCGGCGCGAGGACCGCGCGGGGCGGATGTGGAACCTGGTCGGCTTCCAGACGCGCCTCCGGATCCCGGAGCAGGCGCGGGTGTTCCGCCTGATCCCTGGGCTCGAGCAGGCGGAGTTCCTCCGGTACGGGAGCATCCACCGGAACTCGTACCTGAACGCGCCGGGGGCGCTGGCGCCGCACCTCGCGCTCCGCGACGCGCCGACCACGCTCTTCGCGGGGCAGCTCACCGGCGTCGAGGGGTACACCGAGAGCACCGCGACAGGGCTGCTCGCGGCGATCAACCTCGACCGGTTGCTCCGGGCGGAGGAACCGGTCCTGCCGCCCCCGACGACGATGCTCGGTGCCCTCTACCGCTACCTGCGCGAGTCGGACCCCGCGCACTTCCAGCCGATGAATGCGAACTTCGGCCTGCTCGAAGAGCTCCCGGACCCGCCGCGCGACAAGGTGCGGAAGCGGGAGCTCTACGCCGAGCGCGCGTTACGGGCACTGGAGGACTGGCGTCATCAGTACGGCATCGTGGCGCAAACCGACCCCCGAGGGTAGCACGTGGGATTCCTGAAGAAGCTCGTCATCCTGGCCGCGCTGGTCATCGGCGGCGTGTGGTGGTACGGCCGCTCCCTGCCGCGCGAGCACAAGCTCTCGAGCGCGATCACGCTCGTGCAGCCGCAGGACACCGTCTGGCGGGTGGTGCGCAGCATCGGGTCGTACTACACCTGGTGGGACGACGTGAAGGCGGTCCGCCGACTCGAGTTCCCACGCGAGTCGTACGAGCAGAACTTCGGGGCCTCCGGGATGCTCTCGGTGGAGGTCGTCCGCGAGGAGCCGCCGCGCCGGTTCGTGACCCGCATCCTCAACCTCAACCAGGACGACTTCGGCGGTACCTGGACGTACAGCGTGCGCCTCACGGAGGCGGGTACCGAGGTGATGATCACCGAGGACGGGTGGGTCGAGTCCCCTTTCTTCCGCGTCTTCGCGAAGGTCCGCGGCCACCGTCGTACCATGAACAGCTTCCTCGGGTCGCTCGGTGCACACTTCGGCGAGTCGGTGACGCCGCGGGAGCGGAACTGAGCGCGGGGACCGCGACCCCCGACGAGATCGCGCAGTTCCTGCGGCATCTCGAGAAGGAGCGCGACGTCTCGCCCAACACCACGCTCGCGTACCGGCGCGACCTGGAGGGGTTCCACGCCTTCCTGCAGGTGCACCTGGCGACGCCGGTCGTCGCCTGGGAGACCGTGGACCGGCTGACGATGCGCGCCTGGCTGGCGCACCTCAACCGCCGTGGGCTCTCCAAGCGCTCCAGTGCGCGCGCCCTCTCGGCCGTGCGGAGCTTCTTCCGGTTCCTCCACCGGGCCGACCTCGTGGAGACCAACCCGGCGCGCGCGGTGGGCGCGCCGAAGCTCGAGAAGCGCCTCCCCGGACACCTCGACCGCGCGCAGATGGAGACGCTGCTCTCGGCGGCCGCGACGCGCGCGCAGGAGGGGCGCTTCACCGACGTGCGCGACCTGGCGATCCTCGAGCTCTTCTACACGGCCGGCCTCCGCCTCTCCGAGCTGCGCGGGGTGAACGTCGCGGACCTCGACCTGATCGCCGGCATGCTGAAGGTCCGCGGGAAGGGGCGGAAGGAACGCATCGTCCCCGTGGGGAGCGCGGCGCAGCGCGCGCTGCGTGAGTACGAGCGCGCACGCGACACGTTGCTCGGCACGGTGGGTGCGAAGGGGGACCGTCGCGCGTTCTTCCTGAGCCAGCGTGGGAGCCGCCTGAGCCCGAGCGCGCTGCACAACGCCGTGGTCGCGCGGCTCGGGGGCGTGGATGAGGGCGCCGGGCTCAGCGCCCACGCGCTGCGCCACACCTTCGCGACGCACCTCCTCGACGGCGGCGCCGACCTGCGTGCGGTGCAGGAACTGCTCGGCCACGCGAGCGTCTCGACCACGCAGATCTACACGCACACCTCGGTCGAGCGGCTCAAGCAGGTGTATCGCGAGAGTCACCCGAGGGCGTAGGAAGAGCGGGTCCGCGCCTACTGCCGCGGCCAGTCCAGCCGCTGCAGCGTGACCGGCGGGAGCTCGGTCCCCAGTGAGCGCGCCACGCCGGGGCGCGCGCCGCGCTCGCGCAGCGGCGCCAATGAGGACTCCGTTCCGGGGCGCAGCATCACCCAGGCGCGTCCGATGCCCGGTGCGCACTCGCGCAGCTCCGCCACGCGGACCGGGACTCGGGAACGCACGGCGTGGTACTGCAACGGAAGTCCGACGTACGGTTCGTTCACGCACACGGTGACCGGCCCGCCGGCGGCGAGCGCGGGCACGATCCGAGACCACGGTGGCTTGGCCGGCCCCTCGAACAGCGCGATGCCGCCCGCTGCCACCGCCCACGCGGCCAGCAGCGCCGTGGGCGCGGCGCGCCAAGGCGCGGGCAGACGCCTGCCCATCGCCGCGGCGAGGTCGGCGAGCAGGAGGAGCGCGGCAGGGAGTGCCACCACCAGGTAGCGCCCGACCCAGAGCGAACGTCCCGTGATCGCGCCGGCGACGAGCACGAGGATCAGTGGCAGCGCGAAGGGCACGATCAGCCAGGTGCCGCGCGGCCGGCGGACGGCGGCGAGCGTGGCGGCGACGAGCACCAGGGCAATGGCCCAGGCGCCCAGGGCCGAACCGAAGGTGCCCACCACGAGTGAGCCGAAGCCGAGGAGCGCGGCGGCGCCGGGGGCCGGGATCCATGCGGCGTTCCCGCCGAAGGAGTCACCCGCGGACCCGGAGAGGACGATCGCGAACCAGGCCGCCAGCAGGAGCGCGGCGGGGAGCGCCGACGTCATCGCCTGCGCGCGCACGCGTCGCCGGGTGTCCGGCGCCTCGCCGCGCGCGTCGACGAAGGCCGCGATGATGCGCGAGACCACCACCAGCGCGCCGAAGTAGTGCAACAGGACGAGCAGGCCATCGACCACCCCGAGTGCGAGCGCCGCTCCGCGTCGCCCGGGCGCCTGCCCGTCGCGCGCGCGCACCGCGAGGAGCAGTGAGAGCGTGGTGAGCAACGCCAGTGGCGCGTAGGCGCGCACCTCGACGCTCATCGTCACGAGCAGCGGGCTCACGACCGCGAGGAGTCCGCCGACGAGCGCGGTGCCCCACCGCATCCCGAGCGCGCGGCCGAGCAGGACCACCAGGGGGACGGTGAGCGTGCCGGCGAGCGCCGGGAGGGTGCGGATCCACCACTCCTCCACGCCCCCCACGTGCATCCACCCCCACAGCGCGAGATAGAACCCCGGTGGATTGGTCTGGTCCGCGAGCGCGCGGCGGAGCAACTCCGGGATGTCCTGGGACGCGAGGACCACGCTGAAGACCTCGTCGAACCAGAGGTCCTGCGCGGTGAGGAACGGGAACCGCCAGCAGGCGGCGAGCAGCGTGAGGGCGAGGAGCGCCCAGGGTGCCCAGCGGGGGGTCCCGCCCGACCGTCCAGGAGTGGTCACGCCTGTATATTACGCCCATGGCGCTCCCCGTCTTCCATGCCACCACCATCCTCGCTGTCCGGCGCGACGGCCATGTCGCGATCGGGGGCGATGGCCAGGTCTCGGTCGGCGACACCGTGATGAAGTCGAAGGCCGTGAAGGTCCGCCCGCTGAAGGGGGGGAAGGTGCTGGCCGGCTTCGCCGGCGCGGCCGCCGACGCGTTCACGCTCTTCGAGAAGTTCGAGGAGAAGCTGGAGCGCCACCCGGGCAACCTGCAGCGCGCTGCGGTGGAGCTCGCGAAGGACTGGCGGTCGGACCGCGTGCTGCGGCGGCTCGAGGCGCTCCTGGTCGTGGTCGACAAGGACAACGGCTTCGTGCTCAGCGGGAACGGCGAGCTGATCGAGCCGGACGATGGGATCCTCGCGATCGGCAGCGGCGGGTCGTACGCGCTCGCGGCGGCGCGGGCGATGGCGCGCGAGACCACGCTGACGCCCGCCGAGATCGTGAAGCGCGCGCTCACCATCGCCGGGGAGATCTGCGTCTACACGAACACGCAGATCACCGTGGTCGAACCCACGGCCTGATGCCGAGTACGCGCACGGAGCAGGCGCTGGCGCGCCTCGCCGACCTCTCGCCCCGCAAGATCGTCGCCGAGCTCGACCGCTACATCGTGGGGCAGGACGAGGCCAAGAAGTCGGTGGCGATCGCGC
>CAZHAG010000053.1:0-16566 GCA_964529705.1 uncultured Gemmatimonas sp.
GCGCCGCGCTACGCGGCGGCCGGACGGAGCTCGGGGAAGAGCTCGAAGCTCATGCGCTCGGCGATCACGGCGCGCGCGCGCGCCACGATGTCGTCCGTGGAGGGCGAGTCGGCGTACATCTGCAGTGCGCGCGCCTTGATCTCCGCGGCGGTCGGGAGGTGCGGCAGGTGCGGCAGGTGCTGCTGGAGCTCATGCCACGCCTCCTCGGCGCGGGCCTGCCCCGCCGCGAGCTTCGCGCGCATCTCGATCACCTTCGGGTGCGCGTCAAAGGCCTCGCGCGCGTTGGCGCGATACATCGTGAGCGTCCCCGGCGGGAAGTGCTCCGCCAGCTGGCGCGCGACCTTCTCGAGCACCGCGGTGCCCACCCGACGCTCGTTGCGGACCACCTCGGCGGGCGGCTCGCCCAGGTCCCAGACCAGGCCGGTCCAGGAGAGCGCCTTGAGGATGTAGTAGGTGATGTCGATCTCGTACCACCGGAAGCCCTGGCGCGTGGAGCGCTGGTAGGCGTGATGGTTGTTGTGCCATCCCTCGCCGAGCGTGATGAGCGCGAGCCACCAGTTGTTGCGCGAGTCGTCACCCGTGACGTAGCGCTGGTTCCCGTGCACGTGCGCGAGCGAGTTGATGAAGAAGGTGCCGTGGTACAGGAACACCGTGCTCAGGAAGAACCCGATGAGGAGCCCCGGGAGCCCGTCGATCAGGAAGCAGATGATGCCCAGCGCGATCCCCGGCAGGAGCTGGTGCCGGTCGAGGAAGGCGAGCTCGGGGAACTTCGCGAGGTCGGGGACCTCCTCGACGCGCGTGGTGTCGTGCTTCTTGTCGAAGATCCAGCCGACGTGCGAGTAGAAGAACGAGCGGTGCACGGGGGAGTGCACGTCGTCTTCCTGGTCGGAATGACGGTGGTGGTGCCGGTGCAGCGCGGCCCACCAGAGCACCGACTTCTGCGTGGAGCTCATGGCGAGGAGCGCGAAGAGGAACTGGCCCGCGCGCGACGTCTTGAAGGAGCGGTGCGAGAAGTAGCGGTGATAGCCCGCGGTGACGCCGAACATCCGGATGAGATAGAGCGACACGCAGAGCACGACGGAGGTCGTCGTCACGCCCGTCCAGAACGCCGCCAGGGGCGCGAGATGGACGAGCACGAAGGCGATCGTGTTCGGGTAGACGATATCGTCGTGGAACTCGGTGCTTGCGTGACTCAATGTGACGTCCGGCGAGAAAAGTTGAGAATCATTTTCAACCAATCAATATAGCGGCAAGGGGGCCGCAATCATAATCGGGACAGCCAGTCGGGAATCCGGGAGTCGAGGTAGTACCGAGGCGCCCAGGGTGCGCCCATCACCCAGCCGACGTGTCCGCCCTCCGGCGTGAACTCGAACTCCAGCCGGTCGTTGGCCGCCGCCGTCGAGCGCACACGGTCGAGGACGACCCGGGGGAGGAAAGGGTCATCGACCGCCGAGAGGAGGAGGGTCGGTACCGTGATCCTCGGCAGGAAGTGGATCGAACTGGAGCGCGCATAGTAGTCGTCGGCCCCGGCGAATCCGTGCACCGGACCGGTGAAGGCGTCGTCGAACTCCCAGAAGGTGCGGGAGGCGAGGACCCGATCGCGCTCCACGGGAAGCGAGGGATGCCTTTCGAGCGCCGCAGTCGCCTTGGCCTTGAGTGAGCGGACGAAGTGGCGGGAGTAGACCCGCGAGAAACCGCGCTCCAGGTGGCGGCTCCCCTCGTGCAGGTCGAATGGGGTCGAGACCGCGACCGCACGGCGGACCTCTCCCGGGACCTTCCCTCCCTGCTCGCCCAGCCACTTGAGGAGCACGTTGGCGCCGAGAGAGACGCCGGTGCAGAGGAGTGGCCGGTGCGGCCGTTCGGAGGCGAGGCGGCGCAGGAAGAAGTCCGCGTCGGAGGTCTCGCCGGAGTGGTAGAGGCGGGGTGCGTCCGGGATCCGTCCGTCGCAGGTGCGCCAGAGGAGCATGGCCGCGCCCCATCCGCGCTCGCGGGCGGCGTGCATCAGTCCACGGGCATAGGTGGACCGGAGGGTGCCCTCCAGTCCATGGAAGATGGTGAGCACGGGAGCGTCCGGATCGGGCGCGTCCATCCGCACGACCGAGAGCTGGTCGCCGTCCGGGGCGGTCCAGCGCTCGATCCGGTCATGCGCCGGTGGGATGCGGCGACCGAACTTCCCCCAGATGGTGGGAAGGTGGGGGCCCGGGAGCCACCAGGCGGGGGAGAAGGGCGGATGATTCGACAAGGGAGGACTGGCTAGATTCCGAGCGCGCGCGGCCGGCGTCCGCCGTTCACGCGCGCTCAATGGGCTCGGTCAGCGCAATATCGGGGGCAGCGGATTGGAAGTGCAGGTGTTCGGTACCCAGAAGAGCCAGGAGACCCGTCGTGCGCTCCGCTTCTGGAGCGAGCGCCGTGTGCGCGTCCACTTCGTGGACCTCAAGGAACGCGCCGCGAGCAAGGGTGAGTTGCAGCGCTTCGCGCAGAAGTTCGGCATCACCGCACTCATCGACAAGGAATCGCGTCGCTACGCCGAGCTGGGACTGAGCGCGGCGCGGCTGAGCGACGAACGCTGGATGGCGCAGCTGGTGGAGGAGCCCTTCCTCCTCAGGCAGCCACTCACCCGAATGGGGAACAAAGTGAGCATCGGCCTGGCAGAAGCTGACTGGAAGGCGTGGGTCGCGGCGGAGAAGGGCGCATGATCTGGGCTTGGGTGGGGTTCCTCCTCTTCGTCGGCATCGTGCTGGCGCTCGACCTCGGGGTGTTCAATCGCAAGGCGCATGCGCCGACGATGCGCGAGGCGCTGGTCTTCACGACCGCTACCATCGTGATGGCGGTGGCCTTCGCCGCGCTGGTGTACTTCGCCTATGAGGCGCACTGGCTCGGGCTTGGACTCGCGGCGGACGCCGTGGACGGCCGGGTGAACGACGGGCGGCTGGCCGCGGTGAAGTTCCTGACGGGCTACGTGGTGGAGCTCAGCCTGTCGATGGACAACGTGTTCGTGATCGCGCTGATCTTCGAGCACCTGCGCGTGCCGCTGATGTACCAGCACCGCGTGCTCTTCTGGGGCATCCTGGGGGCGCTGGTGATGCGCGGCGGGATGATCCTGGTGGGTGCGCAGCTCGTGGCGCGGTACCACTGGATCCTCTACGTGTTCGGCGCGTTCTTGGTGCTGACCGGCATCCGGATGCTCTTCTCGAGCGTCGTGGAGAAGGAGGAGGAGGTCGAGGGGTGGGTGACCCGGTTCCTGCGACGCCATTTCGCGGTGACCGACCGGTTCCACGAGCAGCACTTCGTCGTGGAGTTGAACGGCAAGCGCTTCCTGACGCCCCTGGCGGTGGCGTTGGTGCTGGTGGAGACGACGGACCTGCTCTTTGCGGTGGACTCGATTCCGGCGATCTTCGCGATCACGGCAGATCCGTTCCTGGTGTTCACGTCGAACGTGTTCGCGATCCTCTGCCTGCGGTCGCTCTACTTCGGGCTGGCGGGGCTGATCCAGAAGTTCCGCTACCTGAAGGTGTCGCTGGCGCTGGTGCTGGCAATCGTGGGCGTGAAGATGCTGGCGGGTAAGTGGATCAAGCTCTGGCTCGGTGAGGAGTCGAACCACGTGCTCCTAGGTGTGATCTTCGCGGTACTCTTGGGTGGGGCGGCCGCGAGCTGGTGGGCGGACCGCGGGCGAGCCGAGGCGTCGGCCTCGTAGGAGGCCGACGCGGGTCTTGGCGGGGCGCCGTTCAGCGAAAGTTTGCCTGATTACGTTCTTGCGTAACACTTTACGATTTTCTAGAATCTAGAATGCGTGCCGATCGGACCCTCCCATTCGACATCGCGCTCGCCGCCAGGCTCGCGCAACCCGCAGGCACGATCTCGAGCCTGGCCGAGGAGCTGGCCGTCGTGCCGAGCCAGGTGCATGCGGCGCTCGGACGACTGGAGCGCGCCGGACTGCTCAGGCCGACGGGCCGCGCAACGAACACTCGGGCCCTGGGCGAGTTCCTGAACTACGGACTCCGGTACGCCTTTCCCGCCCGGCGCGGTCCACTCACTCGGGGAGTCCCCACCGCGCACTCGGCGCCAGCACTCGCCGCGGCGATCGACGCGCCGGACGTCGTCGTCTGGCCGGCGCCCGACGCTTCGGCCGCAGTCGCGGGATTCGAGGTGGCGCCCCTCTACGCCGGCGCCCCGCGGCTCCCGGAGACGTCGCCAGACACGTACCGAATCCTCACGATCCTGGACGCGCTCCGCCTCGGCGACCGGCGAGCCCGCGGCTTCGCGCGCGAGCTCCTGGCGGAGTCACTTGGCATCCCGAAGGGCGCGGCGTAGCTGCGAGACGGGTCCGCGCCGGAAACAGCCGTGCAGGTGGTCGTTCACGAGTCCCATCGCCTGGAAGAGCGCGTACATCGTCGTCGGGCCCACGAACTTCCATCCGCGTGACTTGAGGGCCTTCGACATCGCCCCCGCCGACGGCGTGATCGGGGGGATGTCGCTCCGTACGCGGGGCACGCCCCGCTCGCCCCGCGCGGGTTCGAAGCTCCAGACGAACGAGGCGAGCGAGCCGAACTCCTCACGGAGCGCCGGGTACCGGCGGGCGTTGTTGACCACGGCCTCGATCTTCCCCCGGTGTCGCACGATACCGGCGTCCAGGACCAGCCGTGCGATGTCGCGCGAGCCGAATCGTGCGACCGCGGCCGGGTCGAAGCCGGCGAAGCCGCGCCGGAACGCCTCGCGTTTGCGGAGGATCGTGATCCAACTCAACCCGGCCTGGAACCCCTCCAGCGAGAGCTTCTCGAAGAGCCGGATGTCGTCCGTGACGGGGACGCCCCACTCCTCATCGTGGTAGCGCACATAGTCCTCGGCGTCGCCGCACCACCAGCAGCGCACGCGGCCATCGACACCCCGCTGAAGTCCATCGCGGAGCGCGCTCATGCGAGCCCCCGCAGCTCCAGGAACTCCCGTACCTCCTCTGGATCGTCGACCATCTCCAGCCATCCCGGGCGCAGGGCCAGTCGAACCACGATGGCCCCTCCCTCGGTGGTCACGGCGAGCGCGTCGGTGAAGTCGCACTTGGCCACCGCGCCCTCCGGGATCGCGAAGCCGGGGATCCCGCTGAACTGGATCGAGTGGTCCGGTCCGAGGTCGGGGCGCAGCTCGAGCCAGGTGACGCCGCGGAACACGGCGACCTCGTTCGCGTGCGACGTGAAGGGCGAGTCGCGTCCCGGCAGGGTCTCCTCGTCCGGCACGAAGTCGGCGACGAGGCAGGAGACCTCGAAGTCGGGCTCGATCAGCGCGCGATCGACATGCGCGCGCACGGTGCCGCCGTCCCGGAGTCGGACGCGGAACTCGCCCTCGGCCATCTCCCACCCGGCCCAGCCCCGCCGCAGTCGACGCAGGGCCTCGAGCGAGTCGGTGTCGGCGATGAAGGAATAGTCGCGGCGTGGCATCAGGCGAACACTAATGCCACGCCCGACTCCGCCTGAACAGCGCGGCACCTCGCCCTAGAACACGACGAGCATCACGCCGACGACAACGAGGATGGCCGCGACGTCGAGCGCGAGCCCGGCTCTCGCCATCTCCCGGACGGTCAACTCCCCGCTCCCGAACACGATCGCATTGGGAGGCGTGGCCATCGGCAGTGCGAAACCGACCGACGCCGAGAGGCCGACGACCATCATGATCAGCAGCGGAGGCTGGCCCAGCGCCGCCGCGAGCGAGACCGCGATCGGCATCCCCATGGCGGCGGTGGCGGAGTTGGATGCGAGCTCCGAGATGATCACCGTGCCGACGGCGACGCCCAGCAGTACCAGGGGGAGTGGAAGTCCGGCCAGTCCCGACATCCAGACGCCGATGCGGGCGGCGAGGCCGCTCGACTCCATCGCCGCGGCCAGGGAGAGTCCGCCGCCGAAGAGGAGGAGCACGTCCCAGGGGATCTCGCGCGCCTCGCGCCAGGTGAGCAGTGGGCGGGTCGGCGCGTCGGCGGAGCGGCCCGGGATGAGGAAGAGGAGGATCGCCCCCATCACGGCGATGCCGGCGTCCGTCACGCTGGGCACGAACGAGGTCAGCCCTCCGAGGTGGAAGGCGCCGAAATCCTTCGGCTCGCGGAAGAACCAGCCGAGGGCCACCACGCCGAACACGAGCATCACGAGGCGCTCGCCTCCGTGCAGGCGGCCCAGCGCCTGCCGCCGGGCCCGGAGGACCTCTAGTCCCTCCTCGCCCAACTCCAGCTGCTCGCGATGGAAGACGAACACGAGCAGTGCCCAGCAGGTCGGCAGCAAGATTAACGCGGCCGGGAGGCCGTACTTGAGGAAGGAGAAGAAATCGAGGTTCACGCCGATCAGCTCCCGGGCGGCGCCGGCGAGGATCAGGTTCGGCGGCGTGCCGATGAGCGTGGCCATACCGCCAATGCTGGCCGCGAACGCGACGCCGAGCAGGAGCGCCACCTTCTGGCTGTGGGCGGCCTTCCCCGTGCCGAAGAGCGACCCGATCGCGATCGCGATCGGGTACATCATCGCCGCGGTCGCCGTGTTGGAGATCCACATGGAGAGGAACGCGGTCGCGAGCATCACGCCGAAGACGAGGCGCCGGGAGCTCGTGCCCACGGCGCCGATCACGGCGAGTGCGATCCGGTGGTGCGCGTGCCATCGCTCGAGCGCGGCCGCGAGCAGGAATCCGCCGAGGTAGAGGAAGACGACCTCGTTGGCGAACGGAGCCGCCGCGTCCCGCGTGGAGGCCACCCCGAGCAACGGAAAGAGCGCGATCGGCAACAGCGCGGTGACGGCCAGCGGCAGGCACTCCGTTATCCACCAGATGGACATCCAGACCGCGACGCCCAACACACCGGAACCGGCGTCGGAGAGACCGCCGGGCTTCAGCGAGAGCACCACCAGTCCAGCGACGGGGCCGGCGATGAGTGCGATGATGCGAGCGCGGTCGAAACCTGGCGCAACGGATTCCGTTGCAGGGGAGGCGGGTTCCATCGCGCCAAGATGGCCGCCCAGATGACCGCCCAGCAAGCTCGCGTGTAGAATCCGGGGTTCGTGCCGGCTCGACACGCCTGAAGGATCGCCGGCGCGATCCGCCCCACTCCGTCACTCGACCTTCCGCTCCGTCGTGCTCGCTCTCTCGTTCCTGCTCGCCCTCGCGGGCGCCCCCGACACCGCGCAGTCCGCCGACTCCCTGACCTACGCCTCGCCCGCGCTGCGTGCGCTGGTGGCGGAGGCGGCGGAGTTGAACCGGCGCGTGCCGCCCGGGCTCGGGGGATACGAGGCGCGGTTGGAGAGTGAGATCTCGATCGGCAACCGGCGCTCCGAGGGGAAGGAGATGTCGGTGTCCCTCGAGCAGGTGGCGAGCCGACTCACCTGGGACCGGGCGGGCCGGTATGCCCAGACGGTCGTGGGGTACCGTTCGCAGAGCATCGGAGCATCGTTCGCCAGCATCGGGTTCTTCCGGAGCGGCTGGGCGATCCCCTCGCTCTACGGGAACCGGCTCGCCCTGCTCTTCGGCCGCGACACCTCCGAGGCACGTCGCCGCCGTAACCGCAGGGGTGGCGAGCCACTCTTCGCGGTGCATCCGCTCGCCGACGACCGGGAGCAGTTCTATCGCTACACCGGGGGTGACACGATCATCACCATGCGTGTCGGCGATCGCGCGATCCCGATCGTGCGCGTGACGGTGTCACTCCGTCCGGACCTCCCCGCCAAGAGCGTGGTCTTCCTCGGCGAGATGGACCTTGACGCCTCGCGCCGCCACATCGTCCGCCTGCGCGGGTACTTCGCGGTGGTCGGAGGACCGAAGCCCCGCTTCGACATCCTCCGCGACCTCGGCCTCCAGGGGGTCGCGTACGTGGAGGCCGTGAACGCGGAGGTGGAGGGGCAGTTCTGGCTGCCCGCGCACCAGCGCTTCGAGGCGGTGGCGTCGGCCAGCACGGTGGGGGAGGGGCGCGCGATCTTCCGGATCCTCACGCGCTTCGTCGACCGGGAGATCCTCCCGGTGCCGGACAGCGTGAACGTCGGCGCGAGCGACGACACGCTCGCGATCCACCCGTTCCGCCTGCTGATCGAGAGCCCGGACACCCTCAGCGCATACAAGGCGTGGCGCACCGAGCTCGGGGAGATGACCGCGGCCGTGAGCGCAGAGGACTTCACCGACGTCGCGCCCGACCGCTGGAACCCCCGCGGTCCGCCACGCGCCGCGCTCGAGACCGCGCGACTCGGCGACGTGATCCGCGTGGACCGCGTGGAGGGACTCTTCACGGGCATCGGCGCGGTGATGCGCTTCCGGGACGCCGCCCCCGGCCTCACCATGCGCAGCGCGGTCGGGTGGGCCTGGAACGAGCAGACGGCCCGCGGGCGATTCGTGACGGAGTACCGGCGCGGGCGCTCCCAATGGTCGGCCTGGGCGTCGCGCTCGCTCGACCTCACGAACGACTTCCGCAGCCCATTCGACTCGGGTTCCACGATCGGCGCCATCCTCGGACGGGACAACTACGACTACGTGGACCGCCGGAGTGCCATGACCCAGTGGCTCGGCTTCCTCGGCGACCGGGAGCGCGTCCAGCTGCGTGTGGAGGCGGGCGTCGCCGAGGACCGGGGTGCGGAGGTGCACCTGCGGCGCAGCCCGATCGGCATCGGCGAGGACTTCCGTGAGAACCGGATCGTGCGGGAGGGGCGCTACGCGCGTTCCGCCGCGACGCTCGACGTTCGTCCGGACGTCTCGCTCGAGTTCCTGCGGACTGGGGCGGGAGTGCGGCTCTACTATGAGCGCGGCGACGGCGACCTGCGGTACCAGCGCGCGGAGGGTCGGTTCACGCTCCGCTCCAATCGCGGACCGTTCTCCCTCGGCGCGCGTCTCGATGTGGGCGTGACGAACCCCGGCGCCCCGCCGCAGCAGTTCTTCGAGCTTGGCCAGAACCAGAATCTTCCCGGCTATGGTTACAAGGAGTTCGCCGGGGACCAGGCGGCCGTGATCCGCGTGCTCGCGCTGCGGCGACTCCCCCTGCTCGGCGCCCCGACGCGGATCACGCCGAGGATCTGGCTCCCGCCGGCCGCGCCGGCGCTCGCGCTCGGTGTGCAGGCCGGGTGGGCGCGCGCCTCGACGCCGACGGCGCTGGCGACGACGACGGCGCTGGGCTCGGTTCCGACGGGCCACCCCCGCTCGTCCGCGAGCTTCACGCTGCGCTTCTTCGGCGGCGCGGTCGGGTTCGGCGTCGCGACGCCGCTGGACCACAAGGGAAGGGTCCGATGGCTCCTCGAGTTCGGACAGAGTCCGTGAGGCCGGCGCGCGTGGCGCTGCGGGCGCTCGGACTCGCCACGTTCGCCGTGGGTGCCGCGGCCTGCCGCGACGTGCCCGTGGCCGACGCGCGCACACCCTATGAACGTCTCGCCGGCGACTCGGCGCGCGCCGACTCCGCGGCGTTCGCCACGCTGCCCGGTGCGCTCGCGCCGGTGCTCGACATCCGCGCGTTGCTGGCGGAGTCGGTGCTCGACTCACTTCCGCTGGGTGAGTGCATCGACTTCGGGGAGCGCCGGCCGCTCGAGGCCCGGCGGCGACTGCAGATGCGGCTCTCCGACTCCACGGCCATCGTGCTCTATGCGGTGGCGGACAAGACGAGCGGTGCGCTCGAGCATGTGGAGTTCCTCCGCCGGACCCCGGGACGCGGCCAGCGTGCCTTCACCTGGGACCACGGGAGCGACCGCACCACCTCACTCTGGTGGTCCGAGTATCCGCGCGGGATCTCGCGGCGCGCGGAGAAGGGAGACCTGCCGCGCGGGGGGCCGATCCCGCGCGCGGTGCGCGCGCTCGGCCGCCAGCTCCTTACGCTGGACTGCCCGGATTCGGCGTCGCGAACTCGCCGATGAACCCGATCTCCGGCTCCAGGAACTGATCGAAGCGGTCGGCCACGGCGCGCTGCGCGTGTGCGATGAGCGCGCGCACGTCCGCGGCGGTGGCGGCGCCGAGGTTCACCATGATGTTCGCGTGGATGTGCGAGATCTGCGCGTCGCCGATCCGGTGACCCTTGAGCCCGCACTGGTCGATCAGCCGCCCCGCGCCCACGCCCTCGATCTTCTTGAAGATCGAGCCGGCACTCGGGTGGTATTCGAGCCAGGGGTGCCGCGACCCACGCCAGGAGAGGTTCTCCTGCATCACGCGGTGCATCACGGCGCGGTCCCCCGCCGCGAGGGCGAAGGTGACCGCGAGCGCGACATCGCCGCTCGTGTGGAGCCGGGAGGTGTCGTAGCCGAAGGCCATCGCCTCGCGGTCGACGGTGATGCGCGCATCAGCGGGAGTGAGGAGCTCCACCGACTCGACGACTTCCTCGATGAACATCGTGCGCTCACGCTCCGGTGCGGGCGCGAGGAAGTGGAGGTTCTGCCAGACGGCGCCCCCGACGGTGCTGGGGATACCGACGTAGTGCTCGAGTCCGGACCAGCCGGCGGCCACGCAGTGCCGGATGAGGTCCGCCACCACCACGCCGCTCTCGGCGCGGACGCGCCCGCCGCCGAGGTCGGTGATGCCGCGCGCGACGTTGCGCACCACGAGGCCGCGCACGCCGAGGTCGCCGACGAGGATGTTGGCGCCGAGTCCGAGGACGAAGACGGGGATGCCGAGCTGCCGGGCGGCGACGACGGCGCTGGCGAGCTCCACGTCCGAGGTGGCATCGTACAGCACATCGGCGGGACCGCCGATCCGGAACGTGGTGTATGGAGCGAGCGGCTCGCCGAGGCGGAGCCGGGCGGTCCCCAACGCCGGGGCCAGTGCGTCCGCGACCTGCTGCGGGGACTGGTGCCGACCACTCGAACGAGACGGATTCATAGAATGCGAGTAATCAACCAGCGGTGGCGCGGCATCGCCAGCCGTGCCGCCGTGGCCGCGGTGCTCATGCCGATGCTCACGCTGATGCTGGCGGCGCCCCTCGCCGCGCAGAAGGCGGAGCTCGAACGGACCATCCGACAGCGCGTGCTCCACAACGGGCTCGAAGTGATCGTGGTGCCCACGACGGGCGTGCCGCTGGCGACCGTCGAACTCGTGGTCAAGAACGGAGCGTTCACGCAGACGCCCGAGTATGCCGGGCTCGCGCACCTCTTCGAGCACATGTTCTTCAAGGCGAACGACACGTACCCGGAACCGGACGAGTTCATCGACCGCGCGGCGGACCTCGGGGCGGTGTTCAATGCGACGACGCGCGAGGAACTGGTCAGCTACTACCTGACCGTCGTCTCCGACTCGGTCGAGGGCGGGATGCAGTTCCTCAACGCCGCACTCCGTGGCGCCCAGTTCCGCGCCGACGAGCTCGCGCGCGAGAAGCAGGTGGTGCTCGGCGAGTACGACCGCGCCGAGTCGTCCCCCTGGTTCCGGCTGGATGCGACGATCGGGCATCAGCTCTGGGGCTCCTTCTGGAGCCGGAAGAACACCATCGGCGATCGGGACGTGATCGCGAGCGTGACGCCGGAGCAGATGCGGACAATCCGCGACTTGTACTACGTGCCGAACAACTCCGCGCTCATCGTGGCGGGGGATGTGGCGCCGGACCGGATCTTCGCGCTGGCCGAGGGGATCTTCGGGAGCTGGCCGCGGCGCGCCGACCCCTTCGTGCGCGCGCCGATCCCGGCCGTGCCCCCGCTCAAGGAGAACCGCGGCGTGATCGTGGAGGAGCGCGTGAACGCGGTGACCGTGCAGATCCAGTGGCACGGGCCGAGCGCGAGCGCGGACCAGGACGCGACCTTTGCCGCCGACGTCTTCTCCGACATCCTCAACCAGCCCACCTCGCGCTTCCAGGAGCGGCTCGTGGAGAGCGGGCTCTGGCAGGGGGTGATCGTCAACTACTACACCCTGAACCATGTCGGACCGATCACCGTGAGCGGACAGACCTCGCCGGAGAAGCTGCGCGAGGCGCTCAAGGCGCTCTACGCCGAGCTCGACGCGACGCTCGAGCCCGGATACTTCAAGGCGGACGAGCTCGAGGCGGTGAAGGCGAACCGCGCGGTGACCACCGCGTTCGGGCAGGAGCGCGCCTCGGAGAACTCCCACACGATCGGCTTCTGGTGGAGCGTGATCGGGCTCGACTACCACCTGCGCTACGTGGATGAGATGGCGAAGCAGACGCCGGCGCAGCTGCAGGCGTACGCGCGCCGCTACATCATCGGCAAGCCGCGGATCACGGGCGTGATGCTGCCCGAGGGCGCGAAAGCGCGGCTCCGCCTCACCGAGCAGGAGCTCGCCGGGCTGGGGGTGACGCCATGAGCCGCGTCCCGTTCAGGGCCAGCACGACGCACGGCCTGCTCATGCTGATGGCGTCGCTGGCGATCCTCACGCCGGTGAAAGCGCAATCCACGCGGCCAGCGGGAGCGCCGGCCGCGCGTGCGGGAGTCGCGGCAGACGTCACCGCGGACACCGGCACGACGCGGTTCGACGTCGACGGCGTGCGCGTGATCTATCGCCACACGAACACCAACCTCTTCGTCTCGAACCTCTACCTGCTGGGTGGCGTCTCGCTGGCGACGCCGGCGACGGCCGGCCTCGAGACGATGCTGCTCGAGGTCACGGAGCGCGGCACGCGGAAGTATCCCGGCGATGCCCTGCGCCGCGCGATGGCGCGCACGGGAAGCGAGATCGGCGTGAACGCGCACGAGGACTTCACGGTGTACGGGCTCCGCACGACCACGGACCGCGTGGACTCCACCTGGAGCATCTACACGGACCGCCTGCTGCAGCCCACGCTCGACGCGGCGGAGTTCGCGTTCGTGCGCGAGAACCGCGCGGCCGCGGTGAGCCAGCGCGAGGACAGTCCCGATGCGCTGCTCGAGTACCTCGCCGACAGCGTGGCGTTCGCCGGGAATCCGTACGCCCTCTCGCCGGTGGGCACGGCACGTTCATTGAACGCCATCACCCTCGAGCAGCTCAAGTCGTTCCATCGCGAGCAGATGGTGAAGTCGCGGATGCTGCTCGTGGTGGTGGGCGGGATTCCGCGCGAGAAGCTCGAGCGCCTGGTGCGCCAGAGCCTCGCGACGCTCCCGGCGGGCTCCTACCAATGGAAGGTGCCCGCGCTGATGGAAGCGCGAGCCGGGTCCAACGTGCACATCGTCTCGCGCCGTGTGCCCACGAACTACATCCTGGGGTGGTGGAGCGGTCCGCCGGCGGGTGACCCGGACGTACCGGCGCTCCGCGTCGCCTCCGCGATCCTCTCGGGGCGGCTCTTCGCCGAGGTGCGGTCCCGGCGCAACCTGACCTACGCGGTGGAGGCGCGCTTCCGCGACCGGGCGCTGACCTCCGGCGGGCTCTACGTCACCACCACGCAGCCCGACACGACGCTCGCGATCATGCGCGCGGAGCTGCGCAACCTGCAGACGGTGACGATCCGCACCGACTACCTGCAGCCGCTCGTGCAGCAGTTCATCACCGAGTACTTCCTCGACAACGAGACGTCGGGCGCCCAGGCGGACTTCCTTGCACGCGCGGAGCTCTACCGCGGCGACTTCCGCGCGGGCGACCGCTTCGTCGCCGAGCTGCGCGCAGTGACGGGCGAGGACGTGCGGCGCGTCGCGGAGCGGTGGATGAAGGAGATCCGGTTCACCTACATCGGGAACCCGTCGCAGGTGAACCGCTTCCGGCTGATGTCGTTCTGACGGCTCGCTGACTCAGTGCGGGCTGCCGCCGGGCTCGCGCGTGGCCCGCGCGGCGAGCACCGCGCGCACGCCGTCCAGCGTGCCCCCGACCGCCTGCAGCGCGACCAGCGTGTGGTAGAACAGGTCGGCGGCCTCCTCCGTCGCGCGCGCCGCATCGCCGTCCGCGCAGGCGGTGACGAGTTCGCTGGCCTCCTCGCCGAGCTTCTTGAGGCGGAGGTTCCGGTCGGCGAGCAGGCGCTGCGTGTAGGAGGTCCCCGCGCCGGTCGCGCCCGGCGCACCCGACCCGGCGGCGGAACGCTCGGCGATCGTCGCCGCGAGTGCGGAGAGCGCGTCGCCCATCACCGGCGTGCCTCCAGCGACGGCACCGTCGAAGCAGCTTCGCGCCCCCGTGTGGCACGCCGGACCCGCCGGCCGCACGCGCGCCAGCACCGCATCGCCGTCGCAGTCCGCGTGCAGCGAGACCACGCGCTGCACGTTCCCGCTCGTCGCGCCCTTGTGCCACGCGCCGCGCGTGCGAGAGCGGTAATGCATCTCTCCCGATGCCACCGTGCGATCCAGCGCCTCCCGGTCCGCGTGCGCGACCATCAACGTCGCACCCGTCACGGCGTCCTGCGCCACGACCGAGACGAGCCCGCCCCCCTTGGCGAAGTCCAGCGCGTCGAGGTCAAGCATTGAAGAAATCCCGCACGGTCCCCGCCAGGGCGCGATTCGTCGCGATCGCGTTGCCGCCGAAGGCGGTACGCGCCCCGGAGAGGTCGGTGATCACGCCCCCGGCCTCCTCGATGATCGGCAGGAAGCAGGCGATGTCCCACGCATTGAGCACGGGGTCCACCATCACCTCGGCGCGCCCGGTCGCCACGAGGAGGTATCCGTAGCAGTCCCCCCAGGTGCGCGCGAGCCCGGCCTCGCCCACCAGCGTGCGCCACCCCTCGCGGCGCGCGACCGAACGGAACGCGCGCTCGTCCGTGAGGAGTACCGTCGCGCCCGCGAGCGTGCTCGTCTCGCTCACCGACGCGCGCACGCCGTTCCACCAGCATCCCTTCCGCTTCTCGGCCGCGATCATCTCGTTCACCGCTGGGAACCAAGCGGCCCCTGCGAGGATCTCCTCGCCTTCGGCGACCGCGACGAGCGAGCCCCAGAGGGGCACGCCGCGCACGAAGCTCTTGGTGCCGTCGATCGGATCCAGGAACCAGCGGCGACCGCTCGTCCCTTCGCGCGTGCCGAACTCCTCACCGACGATCTCGTCGTCCGGGAAGTGCGCGGCGATCCAGGCGCGCGCGGCCTGCTCCGCCTCGCGGTCCGCCACCGTCACCGGCGAGCCATCTCCCTTGGTCTCGACGCGCAGGTCCGTTCGGAAGTGCCGCACGGCCACGTCGCCCGCGACTCGCGCCACGGCCTCGACCGCGCGAAGCAATGTCTCGCTCATGCCGCCACCTCCCGCACCGGGATCGCGGCCTCACGCATCGCGCGCTTGAGCGCGCCGACCGTCGTCACGCCGTCGTGCAGGATGCCCGCGACGAGTGCCCCCTCCGCGCCCCCCTCAGTGATGGCCGCACAAACGTGCACGGCGTTCCCCGCCCCGCCGGAGGCGATCACCGGCACCTCCACCGCATCCGAGACCGCACGCGTGAGCGCGAGGTCATAGCCGTCGCGCCGTCCGTCCTGGTCGATACTCGTGAGCAGGATCTCCCCCGCTCCGCGCGCGACGCATTCCTGCGCCCACGCGATGGCGTCGAGCTCCGTCGCGTTCCGCCCGCCGGCGGTGAACACGCGGTAGCGCGCGCCGTCCCACTGCGCGTCGATGCTCGCCACGATGCACTGCGCGCCGAACCGTTCGGCCCCCTCCATCAAAACCTCCGGGCGGCGCACGGCCGCCGAGTTGAGACTCACCTTGTCCGCCCCGGCGCGCAGCGCCTCGGCGATGTCGTCCACGGTGCGGATGCCGCCCCCCACCGTGAGGGGGATGAAGAGCCGCTCCGCCGTCCGGCGCGCGAGGTCGAGCAGCGCGCCTCGCGCCTCGTGCGTCGCGGCGATGTCGAGGAAGACGATCTCGTCCGCACCCTCCTGTTCGTAGCGCATCGCGAGCTCGACCGGGTCGCCGACGTCACGCAGCCCCTGGAACCGCACGCCCTTCACCACGCGTCCCTCCTGCACGTCGAGGCAGACCAGCAGCCGGCGCGTGAGCGTCACTTCTCCTCCAATGAGACGGCGCCCTTGGTGCTGAAGACGGCCCCGCTGTCCGCCAGCGCCTCGCGGTACGCGAGCCCGAGCGCCTTGAACGCGGCTTCCACGATGTGGTGCCGGTCCTCGCCGCGGAGCACCTGGAGGTGCAGCGTGCAGGCGGCTGCGTCGCAGAACGAGCGCATCCAGTGCTCGTAGAGTGAGCTCGGGATCGGACCCTCGTAGTACGGGCGCCCGCCCACGTCGAGCACCGCCTGCACGAGGGCCTCGTCCATCGCCATCGTCCGGTCCCCGAAGCGTGCGGCGGTGGCCGGCGTCGCGCGCGCCATCGCGGCGCCGAGCGTGAGCGCGACATCCTCGATGAGGTGATGCCGCAGGTCGCCGCGCGCGTGGAGCACGAGGTCGAGCCCCGCGTACCGCGCGAAGGTCACCATCATGTGGTCCAGGAAGGGCACGGTCGTGTCCACCTCGGCGCGCCCGGTCCCCACCGCGACCTCCACGCGCACGGTCGTCTCGCGCGTGCTGCGCTCCGCGGTGGCGCCTGTCGAAGGCTCCTTGCTCATGCCGCGAACTCCTCGGCGACCACCCGCGCATCGAGGGCCTCCGTGTAGAGGGCCATCCCCAGCACGGCGGCCGCGACTCCGCGGTCCTCGAGGTTCCGGAGATCCTGCATGGAGCCCACGCCGCCCGAGGCGATCACAGGCCAGGGGGCGATGGAGGTGAGATCCTCGTAGAGGGCGAGATCGGTGCCGAGTGCCTTCCCTTCCTTGTGGACGGC
>CAZHAG010000054.1:0-16468 GCA_964529705.1 uncultured Gemmatimonas sp.
GCGCCGCCCTACACCTGGACCGAGCGCGAGGTGGGGGAGCTGGCGGAGAAGCTCGCACGTACCGTGCGGCGGGTCCTCGGGGGCTGACGCGGGCGCTCAGGGCAACGGCAGCGTGATCGTCTGGCTCCGGCATGCAGGACCACACTGTGGACCGTTCGGATAGGACACCCGAGTCACCAGCGTCGTGTCGTGGCGCTGTGACCGCCCGTTCGCACTGATCACGATCGTCACGCGTCCGGGCAGGAGATCCGGATGGAAGGCGCCGAAGCAGCTGACGCCCGGGGCACAGTCGAAAGTCCGCGTGGCACCGGTGTCCGTGGCCACCCCGACCCGCCAGGGTCCCTGAGGCGCCCCCTGCACGAACACGCCCAATCCATTGACGCGACCGATCAAGGTGCACCCGCGGCCCGCCGACGGCCCGACACGTCGACGCTCAATCGTCCTCTCGCGCCGCCCGCGATCGCCCGATCCACCCGAGGGCGGCGACGACGAGGACCGCGGCGAGGCCGTACCGGAGCACCCGGAACCCCTCAACCTCCTCCGCCTGGATCAGCACGACCCTGGACTCGGACCTCATGCTGTCCACGCGGACCAAGGGCCGTGGTTCCTGTCCCGCGAGGGCCGCAGGCCCGAACGCGAGCCCGGCGGCGAGCACCACACGCAGCATCCGTCTCACCAATGGCCTCCGGATCGCGAGACCCCCGATAGGTCCCGCGCGATGGAATAGAACACCGCCCGCTCGCCGGCCGTGCAACTCACCTGGCGGTACCCGAGGCTGGCGAGGTCGAGCCCAGCGAAGAGGGACTCCCCAGCACCCAACAGGCAGGGCGAGACGGCAAGATGCAACTCGTCGACCAGTCCGGCCATGAGATACTGCCGGATGGTGGCGGCGCCTCCGAGCAGGCGGACGTCCTTGCCGCCGGCGGCGGCGCGCGCCCGGTCCAGGGCCGCACGGATCCCGTCGGTGACGAAGTGGAAGGTGGTGCCTCCCTCCATCTCGAGCGGTGCACGCGGGTGATGGGTGAGCACGAACGTCGGCGCATGATACGGGGGATCATCCCCCCACCATCCGCGCCACGTCCCATCGGGCCAGGGGCCGCGCACCGGACCGAACATGTTGCGGCCGAGGATGAAGGCGCCGACGCCCGCCATGCCGCGCTCGGCGGTCTCGTTGTCGCGTCCGGTGGTCCCGCCCTCGCGACCGGTGATCCGCATGAAGAATCGCGTGCCGACCAGCCACTCGTGCAGCCGCTCTCCTCCCGCACCGAGCGGAGCCTCCAGCGACTGGCCGGGCCCGGCTCCGAAGCCGTCGAGCGAGATGGTGAAGCTGTGGACGATCAGTCGTGACATCTGGGCCACCTTCCTGCGGCGCCTCCTCCGAGGAGGGATCTCATCGTGATGGATGAAGGTCCGGGACGCGTGGAGCGACGAAGTCGGCGAACACCGAGCGCACATGCATCCGGCGCGCGCCGGCATCGCCGGTGAATCCAAGGAAGTAGTCGGGCCCCGGCACGTAGAACGCGTCGGGGGCCACATGGAACATGTCGAACTCGAGGCCGTCCCCCGCGCGCAGGCGCAGGCCACCCGGGGAGTCGGAGACGAGGATCGTGTCGCCGCCCGGGACCGCATAGCGGCCGGCGACCGCACCGCGCCGCTTCGCCTCCACCCGCACGAACGCCGGGCGCGCCGAACGATCGGGCTCGCGCCCCTCGAGTGCTGCCACGAGGTCGCGCTGGAGCGTGGCCAGCGTCCAGGGCGCGAGGTTGCTGTTGCTGATCATCGCGACCGCCGCGCCTCGCTCCCGGTCCCAATAGACCAGGCTGTTGAAGGCGTTGATCGCTCCCGTGTAGTAGCAGCGCGCACCGGACTCGTCGCAATACCAGCTGAGTCCCGTGATCGGGGAGGACCGCCCGTCGATCACCGGCCTCACCTGCCCGAGCTGCACGACGGCGGGCGGCAGCGCAGTGCCCGATGCATTCGCTCCGCCCCAGCGCGCGAGGTCGAGGACGGAGAAGTAGACGTTCGACCCGCCGATGAAGCCCTCGTTGTCGAACACATCCACGACCGCCCAGGCCGTGTCGGCCCAGCGATGTCCCAGCGTGCGCGGGCCGGGGAAGTCCGCGAAGCGCGCAGGCCGGGCGAACGCCGAATCCATCCCCAGCGGAACGAAGAACCGCTCCCGGTAGACCTCGGCGATCGACTGCCCGGTGACGCGCTCGACGACGAGCGCGGCGGCGTCGAAGCCGAGGTTGGAGTACTCGAAACGAGTGCCGGGTGTGAATCGCGGCCGCGGCATCTCGCGACGCACCACGCCGAGCAGCCCGGCCGTCGTGCGCACCTCGCGCGCCTCGAAGAACGGGTCGAACTGCTCGTAGTAGGGCGTGAGCCCGTTCGTGTGCGCGACCAACTGGCGCACCGTGGTCCCCGCGTGCGGGTAGTCGGGGAGATACGCGGTCGCCGGCGTATCGATGGCGATCCTCCCCTCGTGCACCAGGCTCCACACAGCGGCGGCGGTGAGCGTCTTGGCGAGGGAGCCACCGTCCGCGGGCGTCGCCGGAGTGAAGGCACGACCGGCGGCGACATCCGCCATGCCTACACCCTGCGCGTGGACCGTCCTGCCATCCCGGACGAACGCCACGGCACCCATGAAGTCATGCGCAGCGGCGCGCGCTCCGAGGATCGCATCCACGCGCGCGGAATCCTCGGGCGTCCATCGCTCGGCCGCCGCAGGCGCGCCCCCGTCGCAACCACAGGCAATGACGAGGACCAGGGGACCGAGCACCCGTGCGCGCATGCCCAAGACGCTACGACCTGTGCGTGCGAGGCGCCACCGGTGACCGGCCGCCGCGCGTCGCCGGACGCTGCACTGCGCCCCTACCCGTCCCGCCGAACGCTGTCCGCGTAGGCCGCGAGCAGCGCGAAGGCGTTCCCCGCGTACCCCGCCAGCAGTGCGCCCCAGAAGACCACCGGGGCGAGCACGTCATCGGTCGTAGAGACCGCCCAGCTCATGCCGACCACGCCCACGAGGGTCGACAGGAAGCAGAGGCCGAGCGTCGCGACCGCCTGCCGAAGCCGGTCCCGTGTGTACTCGCGCGAGATCCGCTCGAGCTCGCGCCCGCGCTCCTCCGGCGTCTTGGCCCGCCATGGCTGCGCCAGCGCCCGCCCCGACTCGCCGGTCATGGGGTCGGCTCCCGCGTGGCGCCGCGTGCTAGCGGCACGTGAACTCCCCCGTCCGCCAACGATGCCACGACTCGCCATTCTCCGTGGCCGCCACAATCCGGCGTTCGCTGCCGTCCGGGCGCAGGAGCCAGAGGTCGAATCGCCCGCCGCCGAGGTCGCCGATGCCCGCCGTGATCGCCAGCCAGTTCCCGTCCGGGGACCACTCCGGGCCGTACTCGTCGACCTTGCTCCGGGTGATCGCGCGCGCGTCGGAGCCGTCGGCGTTCATGGTCCAGATCTCCGCCCCCGTCGCGCTGCTCCGGTGGAAGGCGAGGCGGCGCCCATCCGGGGAGTGGGAGAGGCCGCCGTTGTAGCCATTGCCGAGCGCGGTGAGCTGGCGGAGCGCACCCGTCGCCACCTCCAACTCCATGATCTCGCCGGCGGCGGGGCGGCTGTTCTCGGGCGCGGCCGGGAAGAAGCGCGTGAAACGGATATGGCGGCCGTCCGGCGACCAACTCCCTTCCCCATCGTGCAGCGTGTCCGTCGTCAGCCGGCGGAGGCTGCTGTCGGCCAGCGTGAGCACGTACAACTCGGCCTTGCCACCGTCGCGGTTGGAGAAGAAGCCCATCCGCGTCCCGTCCGGGGAGAAGAAGGGCGACCCGTCGGACGCAGGATGGTTGGTGAGGTTCTGCGGCTCGCCGCGCCCGAACGACCGGCGGAAGATGTCCAGCTGGCCGTCCACCGAACTCACGTACACGAAGGAGCGACCGTCGGGTGCCACGGCCAGCTGGTACTGGTCCCCCGGCATCACGAGGAGGGACGCGAGCTGCGAGCCATCCCCGCAGATCCGCCAGACGTCGTAGTTGGTGCGGTCAGCTGAGGCCTGACGCGCGAAGATCAGCTCATGTTCCGGCAGCCCCGCCGCGTGCTGGGCGCCAAGAGGGATGGCGGGTGCTAGGGCTGAGGAGGCGACGGCGAATCCGAGCAAGCGGCACGCTCTCATGGGCGTGATGGGAGAGAGGGATCAGGTCGCGCGGCGCGTGAGAACGCGCCTAGCACAGCGGTGCCCGCATCCGCGGCGGAGCTGCGCTCGGTGACGAGCTGACGACCCGGGCGACGGCCACCTTTGATTGGTAGACGACCAACTGTCTTACCCGTCGCCCCTCAAGCAGTGCCGGCTCGTACCGCATGCGATCGATCTGCTCACGCACGGCGAGCTCGAAGTTCGCGTCCGACGATGATGCGCGCCGGATCGTCGCGGCTTCCGGAACGCCGAGCGTGTCGACGACGAACTCGAACTCGGCCCGGTAGCACATCGGGACGCTGGTGGGCGTCGACGTGGGTGTCCACTGCAGCCGCGGGGCGTCACCCCGCGGTTTCGCGACCCGATCGACCTCGCAGTCGCGATAGACGCGTTCCCCGGGTGCCAGGGAATCGATCGCACTGCCGCTGCACCGCCGCTTGGACTTCTGCGCCTCCAGCGGTGCCCCGAGGACGACTGCGCCCAAACACAGGAGGAGGATCTTCATTGTCGCTCCGGTCGGTGCCAGGTTCCGTCACGCGCCCTCTACGATAAGCGCGGGCCCCCGACGCGCCACCCCGGCCGGCCGTCGGTCGCCGAGCGCGCCCCGATGGCCCCGGCCGACGTGAGGCTCACGGACGCCGCGTCCACGTGGCGGCATCGATGATCGGCCACGGATGGATGATCCATCCGAGCAGGACGACCCAGAGCGCAGCGGCGAGCACGAAAAACACGAGCGCCTTCACGGGCCGGCCCTGGACGAGCTGACCAAGGCCGGGAATGAAGACGCCGCAGATCGCGGCCATCACACTGCCCGCCGAGTCCCGTCCACTCATGTCATCCCCACGATGCCGGTTCGGTCCACCGCAAGTCGGCGGTGCCGTGGCCCATCAGAGAAGGGGTGGGGCGGCAACCGAACCGCTCCTCCGCAACGATACAGCGCGGCGGCCACCATGCCATCCCTTCCTCGACCGACGGCAGGGGGCATCGTTGGCGCGCCGACGACGCGCACATGTCCGGCACCCGGCCACATTAGCTCGATGGCGGGATCGCCGGACAGCGATGCCTCGATGAACCCTCCGATGCCCGAGGGCGACACGATCGCGGTGTCGCACTTGCCGTGCTCGATCCCGGGGCGCCGCAGCGACAGTGCCGGGCCGGCCAGCACGGGTGTGCGACCGACGCTCAGCGTGACCACCGAGACACGCTGCGCCACGGCAACTTCAGCACGTCGCGAACCGCCGCTACTCCAAAGCGTCCCGGCCAGAGTACGACGCGCAGCCAGAAGAGCAGACGATTCATGTCGTCTGACCAGCGCAACGGATGGTCGATCAACCCCCACGCCCACCCGAGGTTGCGCCCATCGGGCCTCGGACGGAGGAGGTATGCGACGAGCAGGTAGCTCGCGAGCAGGCAGAGGCCGAGCCACCGGGACTCAGCTGTGAGGGCAGCGAACACGAGCGCCCCGAGCACGGCCAGCCCGATCGCACCGCGAAGGACGAGCAGATCGGCCGGGAGATCGACGGGCTCCGGAGTCTCGGCATCGACGCCGCCGATCGGGCCGGGATTCCTGATCTCTCCGAGCCATTCGAAT
Organism: uncultured Gemmatimonas sp.; assembly: GCA_964529705.1. Taxonomy (GTDB): domain Bacteria; phylum Gemmatimonadota; class Gemmatimonadetes; order Gemmatimonadales; family Gemmatimonadaceae; genus Pseudogemmatithrix. The sequence goes on from CAZHAG010000054.1 coordinate 5,775, forward strand.
AGTGACATCAGTCCCTCGGCGGTGGCCAGAGGTCAGCGACCGCCGCGACCGTTCCAAGAACTCGCGGCGGATTCCCTCCCCGCCGCGTCAACCCAGCCATCCAACGAAGCGCACGACGGCGAACAACAGCCCCGCCCCGAACAGTGACCCGAAGATCTCTTTGTTGTAGCGCGCGATGAAGGAAGGCAGGTAGATGTCGAAGTTCGGCCGGCGGTCCGTCGTGTACCGGGCCGCGACGTCGGTGAGCGGACACCTCCAGGAGTTCAGCGCGAGCACCGCGGACTCGCCGAAGACGCACAGCGCGAGTGCGACGGCGACGTCATACCGCCGGAACCACGCCGCGACCGGCAACCCGACGACACACGAGGCGAAGAACAGCCACGCGACGGTGTGCACCGTCCTCACCGCGACCAGCTTTCGCTCCATCGATCCCAGCCTCATCCCACGAGGCTCGCGGCACCGTACCCACGTTCGGGCCACGCATTCAGCAGGAAGGTCGCGACGCTCGCGAGGCCGACGACGCGAGCCGGCGCCTGCCACGGTGGTGCGAACGCCGCGATGACGAGCGAGCCGCGCCGCCGGACGCCCACCAGGACGAGCACGGTCGTCACGATCGTTGCACCGGAGGCACCTCCTCGTTGACCAAACGTCCGGCCGCGCCGTGGCCGTTCCGACGGCGCCGACGGCGCGGCCGCTGCGCACCCGCCTAAACATGGCGCGGCGGCACCGCTCCCGCTTCCGGCCGCTCGCCGTCGGTCATCGAGCGCGGTCACGCGGCACCGCGCCGATCCCAAGAGCTCCCCCGAGCCCGTGAACGGTCCTATCTATGCGCGCGGTGCTGGGCGAGATGCTCGCGGCCTCGTTCGGTGACCGTCACGACCGTCCCGCGCCCTTCGGGATGATGCACCGCCACGAACCCGCGCGCGTTCGCGTCCTCCCAGACCGTGAGTCGCGGACACGAGGTCCGCCATGCCTCCATCGTCTCGGCATAGGATCGCGGCTCCGGCCCGATCCATTCGAGCAGGTCGAGGATGAGTGACTCAATCGGATCCGGCATCCCTGAACCTCAGTTGCTGGCCCTCGATTCCAGCCGACCATCGAACCTGCGCCAGGCCCGCCCGCCTGACGTCAGGTTGTGCAGTGGCCACTCCAACAAGTCGCGGCGAACGGGCTGTCGCAGGCCATCCGCGGCCACCGGGCGGAGGCCATGAGATGGAGCGGCGGTCCCGCCGCCGCCCTCGACGCTTGGCCGCGAGCCGCCGACCGCCGTCAGTCCGGGCCGGGGTTCATTTCGCATCACAGACTGGAACACCATCCTTCGTGGGGGCTCTCTGCTCGGCGGTCGTCTTGGGTCTCCGGGACTGGGGCACCGGTCCGACAGTCATCACGCAGGAGGTGCCTGGAAGCCAATCATGAGTCACGCGCGCCGCATAGGCCTGCTTCGTCACGTAGGTGAGCGTCACGGTCGCGCCGGGCGACACCTTCAGGTCGACTCCACGGATCGCGCCCCGGGCGAAGTTGCGCCCGTACTCCGCATGCACGGCGAAGTACGCCTCCTCCGCGACGACAAGGTTCTTGAGATCGCGCACCATGGCTGCACGCAAGCGATCGCGGGTAGCGGCATCGACGTCCATGGGCGGCCCGGAGACCGATGCGGTCTGGGCCAACCCCGCGGAAGCCGAGACGAGCAGCAGCACCAAGGCCCGTTTCACCATGGTCTCCATCCTCCTTTCCGTCGAATGTGCTGCCGCCGTCCGCCGACAGGTTGGGCGGCGGCCGTTCTGACAATCTGCGGCGACGGGGCCGCCGCGTGCCATCCCGGGCACCAGAGCGCCTGCCCCGTCTCCGCGTCCGAAGCCCGGCCATCAATCATCGACCGGCGTCAGGCCGCAGTGGATCTGTCGCACGGGGACGCACGGGCTGGAGCGCGGCCAGCGCGCGCTCGACGAACGCTGCTTTCGTGAGTGCATACGCGGCCTTGTCCCACCCGACCTCATCGGCGACTCGATACTTCCCGCTGCGTACGCTGACGCCAGCGCCGCGTCTTCCCGCAGGGCATCGCGGAAGGCGAGCTTCGCATCCCACGCTGCGGCTGGTAGGACGTGCAAGTGGACCTGGACCGTTCGGCGTCTTGCGACATCCAGGACGACGTAGCGGCGCAGCGGATCGGCTCCGTTGGCGCCTCGGCACGTGTACCCGAGCCCCGCCATGGCTACGATGGACGCCTCGGCGGCGACGTCGCTGGCGACGGCGACGGCCACATCCAGCACCGGCTTCCCGGCGAGCCCTGGCACCGCGGTGCTGCCCACGTGCTCGCGCGGCACGGTCCGCGTGTGCGCGTCGGGGGCTTCGGAACCGGAGTCCAACCGCGGGCTGTTCGTGAACGCGCGCGCGGCGGACTCGTGGCGGATCGCGAGGCACATGTTCAACAAGGCGCCGTGACTTGCGTGCGCGGGTGACTCGGCGTCTCGACAGGGGAGCGGCCGGGTCACCGACCCGCGGAGCGAAGTCCTACCGCGCGAGGCGACAGGCGACGCGCGCACCGCGTCCGCGGGAACACATGCATCGCCGTGACGAAGGTCGTGAGGAGTTCCACGATCCGAACAGGACACGCCCCGGCTCGCCGTGCCTCCGACCGACAGCAAGAGTAGTGCCGGGTCGTGCTCGTCCTCTGGCATGATGGATCCGCAGCCCATGCACCTGAAGCCCCGCGTCAGTCCGACTTCCATCGCTTGACCGTCCAGGGCTCCGCACCTCCGCTGCTCTCGCAAGCAGCGGCGCTACCACGGCTCGCAAAGTCCGTGGGTCGCCCGGTCTGATTCCTTGTCTCGCTGTCCCGTGTCGCGCTACCCGGCGTGCGGCGCCCCGAGCGACAGGGAACCACGCGATGCACAAGGGCACTCGAGCCACGCGGTCGGACTGATCGCCAGGCCGCGCTCGCGCTCCTCCAGGTACTGCGCACGCTCCACCGGCCAGGGTGATAGCCACCCTCGTGGATGCCGGCCGACCACGGAGATGACACTCGTGATCCACGTCGCACTCCGGTCCCGCTGACGTCTGCTCGAGTCGCGGCGTTTCCGACATCCGCCGGCGGGGCCGCAGTGGACCCGGCCAGGACGGCGCGGCGACCCCGTCGCCGATGTCGCGGCGCGGCCGTCTGCACGAGGCGTCGTTCGCTTGCCGCGTCCAGGACCCGCCGTGCAGCCCGACTCGGACACGCCTATCTCACCGCACGCCACTCGAGCCACCAGTGCGTCAGGTATGCCATGGGCCAGAGCGCGATCACGAACCCTGTCAGGGTGAGGCCCCACCAGACACCGATGACCGGCTCCAGGAGCGCGGCGGGGAACTGTCGGGTTCCCGGCGAGACTCCAAGCATGGCCCCCAGCCCGATAGCCAACGCGAAGAGCGTCGCGCCTCCGTAAAGGCTCAGCAGGGCGATGAACCGCCGGCCACCGCGCGCCGCACTCTCGAACGCGCCCTGCAGCACGGCGCCGACCACCAAGCCAATGGCCGGGGCGGCGAGGACGCCCGGCCAGATGCTTCGGCCGAACGCGCGGCCCGCGAGCAGGTAGGCGACGCCGCCCCATGCTGCTCCGGCCGCGACGAGATCGAGAGCTCGGCGGACGCTCACGTGACATCGGTGGATGGACGGGCTGTTGGTCAAGTCGGCGTCGGCCCGAGCTGCGGCCGTGCGGAAAGCCTCTGGGCGACGACCGCGAACATCACCGCGAGCACTGCGTGGATGCTCGCGTGCCATGGCTCCGCGGGGCGCGCCGCGAACCAGACAGAAACGACGTTTCCGATGCTCAGCAGCCATGCGACGAGGATCCAGGCTCGATGCCGAAACCACATGATTCCCTCCCGCTCGCGGTCGGCCGACCGTCAGGTCGTGCTGTGGCCGTTCCAACAGTCCGCGGCGGCGGGGCCGCCGCTAGTCCTCCATCACTTGGGGCGGCGGCCCCGCCGCCGCTTCCCTCGCCCGGTCGTCAGTCGCCGAGCAAGGTCAGGCAGAGCCGCGTCGGACTAAGGCGCGCGAACCGCGCGCGACGACCAATGGATCGCGCGAATCCGCCACCCCGACGGAGTGCGGGTGAGCACCATCAGCTCGGCTCCCGCACTGTTGATCGGTCGATCGCGATACGTACCCGTCGTGCGGCTCGTTCCGACCACCCAGGCGACGTCCCCGCTGAGAGTCACCGTGCCGTCCTTCCGCTCGCTCGGAACCGCACGGGCGTAAGCGATGTCGCCAGGGAGATGGTGACTGCGATACTCGGTCAGCGTCTCCAGACCGCCAGACTCGAGGATCTGAACGTCCGGTGCCAGCAACGCCAGCGCCGCAGCCGAGTCGCCGCGGCTGAGCGCCTCGTGAAATCCACGGACCGTTGCGAGCACCGCATCGCGATCTGAGGGCTGCGCTTGCACAGGAGCGCTCGTCAGTGTGCCGAGCCCGAGCGTGAAGATTGCGGCGATGATCCGGCGGTCCATGATAGCTCGCGTTGTTGAGATGTGTGCCCCACTGCCTAGCGACGAGTCGTGCTCTGGCCGTTCAAATAGACTGCAGCGACAGGGCCGCCGCCAACCCAGGATCGGCCACGGCGCGGCGACCCTGCCGCCGCTTCCGAAGACCGGCCATCGGCACCCCTGCCGTTATGCCGCACCCGGACGCGCCGCCGACTCCGCGGCTTCGATCAACGCGCGGAGCGTGGCGAACCGAGCCACGGCTGCGGGGAAATCACCCACTGGAATGACGGGAGGCAACAACGTAACGCCCCAGATCTCCTCGGCATCCTGCACGCATTCGTACACCTGGAGTTCATCCGCGCCGTATCGGGAGCTGAGAGACGCTCCCAGCGAGAGGGAGTCGGCGCGCACCTCGAGCACCACTGCCGCGGCGGCCAGGAACGCGGTGCGCTCATGACCACGCGTGATCGCGCGTCGGCGGAAGGGTGCGCGATGGACGGCCCCGTCGCGCACACGGCCGACCTCGCGCTCGGCAGGCGTCGACGAGGCAACCGGTGCACGAGCCCATCCGAGCGATCGCTTCACGAAGGTCCACATGGTCGGTCCGACGTCAACTTGTGCTCCAGCGGTCCAAATAGATGCCGTGGAGGGGCCACTGCGCGCCCTCCGTATCATGGAGCGGCGGCCCCGCCACCGCTTCTGAGGCCCGGCCACCAGCACTGAGCGCCGTCACTGGTGGCGCGCGATGCCGAAGACCTAGGTCTCGTAGGTCAGACACCTCGTGGCGACACACAGCGCGAAGATGGCCAGAATCGTTAGCGGCACCGCGAGGAGGATTGCGCCGGCCGTCCGCGCTGCACTCGAGCGCCGAACGACGACCCCGGGCGCCTGAATATCGGCGAGCTGCATCACGGCTGCGGCGCCTCGCATACACTGGGGACCGGCCACGACGGGATTCCTCACCCACACGTCCCGCAGGAACAGCGTGTCACCGCGCAGCGAATCGACCGCGGCGCGCAGGCCGGCTGCCCGGCAGATGACCACGAGCCCATCCGAGGTAAGGGAGTAGAGCGGCATCGGACCCGGCGCCTCGACGAACACAGTGGTTACCGGGGCAAGCTGCGACGGCCGTGCCGGCACCGCACAGCCGCTCAGCGTCGCTGCAGCGCCCGCGGCGAGACTGAGAGCGGCTAGGCGAACCTTCGCCAGTGGTATCTCGCGGGCAGGAGTCATTCGAAGGGACGGAGAGGCGCGCTTCATAGGGCAACACATCCGGCTGACGTCTGCTTGTGCAGTGGCAGCTCACATTCGTCGCGGCGGTCCCGCCGCCGTCACCGACGCTCGGCCGTCTGCACGAATCACCGCTAGGCCTAGCGAATCGACGCCCCGGGGCTACTTGAGATACTGCTGGAGCGAGCGTCTGATGGCTACCAAGACGGCGCCGTTGAAGCCTGCCGCCACGCCCAACACCACTGGCAGCACGAAGAAGCCGAACAGCAGCGAACCGCGCTCCGGCTGCGAGAAGTCCGACGACAGCATTCGCAGTATCAGCGATAATTGCACCCCGATAGCGGCGAGGACCCCGACCAGCATGAACACCTCGTCGGCCTCCTCCTGCCGGAAGAACGCGAGGAAGACGACCAGCGCAAGCCAGGCGGGTACAACGACCCCCGCTGAGACTTCAAAGGGAGTGACCACCAGCGGGTCGAGGCCACTGAACGTCACGTGTAGGACCAAGTAGACGACGCCTATCTGCGCCGGGGTGAACCGCTGGACACGCTCCGCCCAAGACGACGCGGAGGGCGACTCGGGACGGAGCGGGCGCAGGCGGAGAATGAGGGCGCTCCCAGAGACGGTGACTGCGGCCTGACGTCAGGTGTGCTGCGGTCGATCAGAAGAAAGGCGGGTCGGCGGCCCCCGCCCCCCCCCACACCCAGACGGCAAGGCCGCCACCCCGCCACAACGATAAGGCGCGGCCGCCAACCCGCCACCATCACTGGCCGTCAGTCACCAAGAGCCGGGAGCAGGCGTTCCGGAGTTGCACGGATGTGCTGCATACGGAGACCCCAGACTGGGAGACCCAATGGTGCGCGAACTCACACTGCGACGGGCCGGCGCCTCCGTGAGCACCACGCTCCCCGCGGATATGGCAGAGCGGCTGCACCTCGGGGTCGATGCTCGGGTCCCGGCGGTCGACGCCGACCAGGGCATTCTGCTGACGCCCCACGACGCCGACGTGGAAGCCGGGCTCGGCGTGGCCGGAACCCACACGTTGGACGACGGGAACAAGCGGCTGGCCTTCCTGACGATGGGGATCCTCTTGGGACGCAGCGGGAAGGACCTCGATGCGCTCGAGGCGGAAGTCGTCCAGGCGACGGGCGCGCTGGCAGCGGGATCGCTGTGGGAACCCCAGTCGGCCGACTGGGTGCGCCGTCGGCTGACTGGCCTCGCACCGTACCCGACTTCCGACCTCCCAACGACAGCCTGTGCTGTGGCCATTCCAATGGACGGCGGCGGCGGGGCCTTCGCGAGCGATCCATAACGTGGAGCGGCGGCCCCACCGCCGCTTCCGGAGCCCGGCCGTCAGTCACCGAGCGTCGTTCGGTCGCTGCCCACTCGTCGCGCCTACCGCGCTTCGACGTACACCGTCCGCACGAGCGGCGGAGGACTTGGCTGAATGCCCCGAATCAGGACAGCACCCACCGGCGGTCGGGGGATCACGATGCTCGTGTCACGCTCGAACACGATATCAGGGCAGGCGGCTCCCGGTGGCAGTCGATCCGGACGCAGCATCACGGCGATCGTGATCAGCGACCCCACGACCTGGCGGTCAACCCGACGCACGGACTCGCAGGCGCCGATCCAGTATCCGACGGAGATCTGGAGACTTGCCCCCGTACGCACCGTATCAGGCGCGACGAGCGATTCGAGCGGCGCGAGGCGATCCGGGCCCAGCCGCACATCGTCTCCGCAGCCCCAGCAGATGGCCGCAGCCGCGAACACCGTCACTACGCCGCGCGCACAGCGCATCAGGGTTCCCCGCAGATCCGATCTCTCAATACCCGCGCAGTCGCATTCCTGTGATCCGCACGGTCGGCCGAACGTCGAGTGGTGCCGTGGCCTCTCGAATAGTTTGCGCCAGCGGGGCCTCCGCGAGCCTTCCATGACTTGGCGCGGCGACCGCGCCGTTACTCAGTCACCTGGCTTCGTTCGGCCTCAGCCACCCGCAAGGCAGACGAGGCCGCCGAAATCCGGCTCGACATTGCGTTGGAGCACATGGCTCGTTGAGAGCGGCGGGCCGAGTCGAAGCTCGATGATGTTGGCGGGCAGCACTCGGCCCTCGACGCTCACGGATTCCTGCGGCACCCACCAACCTCCGTGGACGCCTTGCGCAGAGAACGAGCCGTCTGATCGCACGATCACCGGGCGGTCGATGTACACTCCCGAACACGCGAAAGAGACGGCCACTTCGGTCGGCGTCGCCCGCAGGCCAACACCGGCTCCCCCCCACTCGCCCAGGATCGCATCACCGGGCCCAAGGACACCGTCAGAGTGGCAGCTCAGCGCGGCAAGCGACAAGAGGGCAAGGGTGCGGACGCGCATTGGTCTTGTTTGGGTCGGAGGACGGCGGGCACCATTACCTACCCGCCTGCCCTGTCCGTCGTCACCACCCGCGCTCCTGAAGCCCAATGTCAGGTTGTGCTGCGGCCGCTGTAACAACTCGCGGCGGCCCCGCCGCCGCCTCCGACGCCCGGCCATCAGCACCATCGGTGGTCAGTTGGCGCCATCGCCGGATCCGAGGGCCGACATCACTTCGCACGAGAGAACCAGAACTCCGTGCGCGACTCGCTTCCGTCCGCACGCGGCTGTGATGCCAGGAAGTGAATCGCGTCGGGCCGGAAGGCCATCACGCTGCGCTGCAACACGCGCGTGGAGTCGCGAACCGAGCGCCGCTCAAGCACGAGCGTGTCAGGTGCGGCGAATCGTCCCTCGTGCAGCAGGATCTGGCCGAGCGAGTTCACCTCAAGAACCCGCACTCGCGCGAGCGTCGGATCGAACGCCCACATCGACTCGGCGACATAGGGCTGCCCTTCGAGACTCATCCGGAACTCGGTTCGCACGCCCTTGCCGGAGGCCGCCAGGATACCGATGAGTTCGCGACCCGTCGAGTCCCGCCACGTGCCCACCAGCTGCCTGAGATGGGCGATCTCCGCGCGCTCCGAGGATGGCGCCTGCCCCTGCAGGGACGACAGCGCGAAGAGGATGCCAAAGAGACTTGAGCCCACCAAGCGTGCGAGCATCCGTGGTTGCCTCCGTGCGCGTGCTGCATCCGGCTGACGTCTAATTGTGCTGCGGCCGTTAACGCAATTTGCGGCGACGGGGTCGCCGCATGCTGCGCATATCATTGAGCGGCGGCCCCGCCGCCGCTCCCGAAGCCCAGCCATCGACCACCAAGCGTCGTCAGATGGCGAATGCAGCGACGTCCTCACACGCCGCTGCTGCGAGATCGCGACACTGCCCAGACGGCGAGGCCCGCAAGAACCCCAACTGCCATTCCGATGAAGGCGCCTTCAGCCGGACTCGTCGCCGTACAAGCGTAGCCCGTCGCAGGAGAACCACAGAAGCCCTCTTCGAACGATGCGGCAAGCAGACCGCCCACGAGCGCTCCAACCACGGCGCCGCCCACAACGAATGGCGTCTTCGAACGAGCCACGCTGTCGGTCAACGCACTTGAAGGCCGGGCCGTCCCACGGTGCTCGCGGTGGGCTGTAGTCTGGACAGGACTCAAACTGACGCCGACCTGGGCTGAGCGGATGGCCTGCGCAGCCAGCGCGAACGCGCTCCCTCCGGCGAGGCACCCCGCGACAAGCAACTGGATAAGCACCCCTCGCATGACGCGCATCTCACCTCCCAGCAAGGAGCGGCCGTACACTTCTGCTCCGGGCAGCCCGGCATCCGCCGAACGTCAGGTTGCGCTCTGGCCGTCCAGACAAGATGCGGCGGCGGGGCCACCGCACGCCATCCCCGGCCAACGGGCGGCGGCCCCGCCGCCGCTCCCGAAGCCCGGCCGTCGGTCCTTGAGCGCCGTTAGGCCGCGCCTGGACCCGGCACCTCTTGCTGGGCCTGGCGCGCTCGTTCAACCGTGTAGGCACGATAGAACAGCCCCATCCCGAGCCCCCACCAGATCAGCGTGATGAGCACTGCGCCGGATAGCAGGGCCGCGAGACGATCCAAGGAGAACACCACCATGGCGACCACCAGAGCGCGGCGCGAACCGCCAAGGCACCAGACCGCGATCGCAGCATAGAGAGCGGCGACGACGATCCCCGCGACGGTGTTGTCGGTTGCCGAGGACACGATGAGCGTCAGCAGTCCCGTCATGAGCGCCAGAAGCGCACTGCGTCCTCGCGACGACTGAAGCGGCGACAGCGTATGGTATGCGGCGACCTCGCGCTGTACCTCAGCCGAGTCCTGATCCCAGAATCGGAGGAACGCGAAGGGGCTCGACGCCTCCTGCTGTTCCCTGAAGCGCATGATCGACATGGCGCACTCCTCCAGCGTCACCGAGTCAGCCAAACGTCTACTTGTGCTGCGGTCGTTCAAACACCCTGTGGCGGCTAGGGCCGCGCGTGCATCTGATAGACGCGCTCACGCCCGACGCCCGCCGAATCCCATCGCAATCGAGCGCTCCATCGACCCGGCCCAGTGTGGGTCCAAGTGAAGCCGCGGCGCGAATCGCCGATGGCGACGAACTCCGCCTCGACGGAGTCGAATCGCACCGCTACCCACCGCGGCGTCTCACCTCCGCTTGTGACCGAATCTCCGCGCAACTGGATGACTCCACTGTCACTGGCCGTTGTGAACGTAGAATCGGGATAATCGTAGGAACGAATCGTCGAGTCGTTCAGGAAGTGGTATGCCTCAAAGAACGGGGCACCGGCACCGTCGGCACCACGCCACCGACCTTCGATCCAGTCGAAGCGACCGAACTCGTCGAGCGCCACACGCGCCACAGGAGCGCCTGCTGCGGCAGGAGAGCGCTCCCGCGTGCACGCGGGGAGCGCGCACAGCAAGAACACCAAGCTTGCACAATGAGGTCGCATCAGGGTGGAAGTCATGAGGCTTGGGGATATGCCGAACGTCAGCTTGTGCTGCGGCCGTTTCAACACTCTCGGCGGCGGGGCCGCCGCAGACTCGCCTAAACATGGAGCGGCGGCCCCGCCGCCGCT
>CAZHAG010000055.1:0-16185 GCA_964529705.1 uncultured Gemmatimonas sp.
CGCAGTCGATCGCCCGGATGGCGGTGGACGACAAGGTGGCCGTGCTCTCCGACGACGCGGGCGAGGACCAGCGCTTCACGGGCCAGTCCGTGCTCCTCCAGAAGGTGCGCTCGGCGATGTGCGTGCCGCTCGTCGGGAGCGAGGACCGCGCGCTCGGCGTGCTCTACGTGGACAACTTCTCGCTCAAGCGATTCACGGAGAGCGACCTCGACTTCCTGATCGCGTTCGCCGGGATCGCCGCGGTGGCGCTCGAGAACGGCCAGTTCGCGGAGCGGATCAAGAAGGAGGCGCTGGCCCGCAGCAACTTCGAGCGCTTCTTCACGCCGCACCTGGCCGCGCGCATCGCGTCGAGCCCCGACGCCGTGAAGCTCGGCGGGGACAAGCGGCGCGTGGCCGTGCTCTTCTCCGACATCCGCGGGTTCACCGCGCTCTCGGAGACGATGAACCCGGACCAGATGGCGGCGCTCCTCACCGAGTACTTCACCGAGATGGTGGAGTGCGTGTTCCGGCACGGGGGCACGCTGGACAAGTTCATCGGCGACGCGGTGATGGCGCAGTGGGGGGCGCCGATCGGCGAGCACGACGACTGCGACCGCGCGATGCAGGCCGCACTCGACATGATGGCGGAGCTCGACCGGCTGAACGCGCGCTGGCGGGTCGAGGGGCGCCCGACTGTCGAGATCGGGATCGGGCTCAACGTCGGGGACGTGTTCGCCGGGAACATCGGGAGCGACCGGCGCCTCGAGTACACCGTCATCGGCGACCCGGTGAACGTGTCGAGTCGGCTCTGTGGCGCGGCGGAGAAGGGGGAGATCCTCCTCTCGGAGCCCTTCCGCGCGGCGCTCGGCTCCCCTCCCCCGCTCGAGCCGCTGCCGCCGATGGAGTTCAAGGGGAAGAGCCAGGCGCTCCCGGTCTTCCGCGTCAAGCGGTGAGCGCGCTCGAGGTCGTCGCACCCACGGGGTACGAGCGACTCGAGGTCGGCTCGACGGTCGCGGTGGTGCGCACGGCGGCCGTCGCGAGCATCCGGACCGCGCTCGCCGAGGCCCCGTCGCTCCACGAGTGGGCGGCCCGGGTGCCGGGTGCGGTCTCGTTCCAGGGGCGCGCGACCGCCTGGGGGGTGCGCCTGCCGGGCTCCGCGCTCGACGTGGTGGTGCGGCATGCGCGTCGCGGCGGCGTCTTCGCCGCCGTACGCGGCGACCGGTATGTCTGGCCCGGACGCGCGCCGTGGGAACTCGAGGCCTCCCTCCGCCTGCAGCTGGTGGGCGTGCGGACGCCGGACGTGGTGGCGTACGCGCTCTACCCCGCGGGACGCGGCTTCTGCCGCTGCGACGTGGTGACGCGGCGGCTCCCCGAGGGCGCGGAGTTCCCCGTGGCATGGCAGCAGGTGGACGAGGGGACGCGCGAGGCGCTCCTCAGTGCGGTGGCGTCGCTGCTGCGCGACCTCCGGGCGGCGGGCGCGCAGCACGCCGACCTCAACGCGAAGAACCTCTACGTGGCGCGCGACGCCGGGCGCTGGCACGCCTGGGTGCTCGACGTGGACCGCGTGCGCTTCCGGCGCGCGAATGAACCGTCGGTCGGCGAGCAGAACCTCGCGCGGCTCGACCGCTCCCTGCGCAAGCGGCGCGACCGCCACGCGCTCGACATCTCGGAGGCACAGCTCGCACGCCTCGCGGCCCTCGTCACGGGAGACGCGTGAGCCGCGTCCCGATGGACCGGGTCTGCATCGTGATGATGTCCGCCGTGGGGGACGCGGTGCATGTGCTGCCGCTGCTCACCGCGCTCAAGCGCGCGCACCCGGCGATGCACGTGACCTGGGTGCTGCAGGCGGGCCCCGCGATGCTCGTGCGGGGCCACGCGGCGGTGGACGAGATCCTGATCTTCGACCGCTCCAAGGGATGGCGGGGGTTCACCGAGATCCGCCGCGGCCTGCGCGCGCGCGCCTTCGACCTCGTGATCAACCTGCAGGTCTACCTCAAGGCGGGCGTGATCACGGGCTTCACCCGCGCGCCCGTGAAGATCGGCTTCGACCGCGCAAGGGCGCGTGACGCGAATTGGCTCTTCACCACGCACCGGATCCCGCCGCGTCCGATGCAACACGTGCAGGACCAGTACTTCGAGTTCGCCGAGTGGCTGGGCGTGCCGCACGAGCCGGTGACCTGGGGGCTTGGCCCCTGGGACGACGCCGAGCGGGCGTGGCAGCGCGACTTCCTCGCGCGCTTCGACCGCCCGATCGCACCGATCGTCGTCGCCACGAGCAAGCCGCAGAAGGACTGGCTCCCGGAGCGGTGGGCGGAGGTCTCGGACGCGCTGCACCACGACTTCGGCCTGCAGCCCGTGCTGGTGGGGGCGCGCTCCCCGCGCGAGGTGCACGCGGAGTCCGTGATCCTGAGGCGGACTCGGGTGAAGCCCTACAGCGCGCTCGGCGAGGGCGGGCTGCGCGGCCTCGTCGGCATCATCGACGGTGCCGCGCTGGTGCTCACGCCCGACACCGGCCCCCTGCACATGACGGTGGCGCTCGACCGTCCGGTGGTCTCGCTGATCGGCTACTCGAACCCGAAGCGCGTGGGCCCCTACCGGAAGTTCCGCGACCTCATGATCGACGCCTACGGCGATCCGGGCGAGGACTACCCGCTCTCGATGGAGAACCGGTACGACCGGATGCCGCGGATCACCGTGCAGCAGGTGCTCGACAAGGTCGAGCGCTGGCGCGCGACCTACGCGGTCACTTCGCCATGAGCGGCTTGAGCAGGTCGGCGGTCATCGCGCCCGTGTGACCCTTGGTCGCCTCGCGCTCGCGGGCGACATCCTCCGCGGTGACGGCGCTGGCCGACGCGCCCCAGGAGGAGCGGACGTAGGTGAGCACCGCCGCGACCTCGGCGTCGCTCATCACGATGCCGATGCCGTACGCCGGCATGAGCGAGTTGTACTCGGTGCCCTTCACTGTGATGGGGCCCTGCAGCCCGTGCAGGACGATGCGGATGGGCACGGCCACGTTCGCGTTGTCGGCGTACTCCGAGCCCGCCAGCGGCGGGAAGACGCCGGGCGTGCCAAGCCCGTTCACCTGGTGGCAGCTGACGCAGCGCTGCTGGTAGATCTTCTCGCCATCCGGTCCGGATGCGACCGCCGCCGCCTTCGTCGCGCCGCCGGCCACGGCGGCGTTGGACGAGGCGCCGGCATCGGCCGAGTCCCCACCGCCGCCGCAGGCGGCGACGAGGAGCGCGAGGGAGGCGACGAGCGGGGCGGCGGAACGGCGGATGGTCGGCATGGTGGTCGGAGTGTTGGGGGTGGGGACTCAGAAATCGCGGCGGAGGAACCGGCGACGGGCGACGAGCACGGGGATCGCGGCCCAGGCCGAGAGCGCCACGACCGCGACCGCGGGACCGAGCGCCGATCCGAAGACGCGCCGGAACAATGCTCCAGTGTAGCCGAGGAGCGCACTGGCGTCGAGCGACGTCAGGACGAGGACCCTGGCAACGTCAACCGGGTTCAGCAGCATGAGGGCGAGCAGCGGACGCTCGAGCGGCCAGTCACCCATCGCACTCACCAGCACGAGCACGGCGCCGTCGTACGCGAGCGTGAGCACGAACCAGGCACCGAGGGCGAGCATCATCCCCCGAAGCCGGTCGTCGGTGGCGAGGGCGATCACCATCGCGAGCGCGGCGAAGGTGAGGGTGAGCAGCGCCCCGCCCGTCGCGAGGAGGGCGAGGGCGAGTCGTGGCGCGTCGGCGGCGGCACCGTGCAGGAGCAGCGGCACGCCCGCGCCGAGCAGGAAGGCGGCGGTGAGCGGGAGTGCGAGGCCGAGGTAGAGGCCGGCGAAGACGGAGCGGCGGGAGAGCGGCTGCGAGAGGAGCATCTCGATGAACTCCCGCGACGCGTGCACGTGCGCCGTGCCGAAGACGAGCGCCACGAGTGGCACCACGAATAGCACGGCATTCAGCAGGCTCAGGATCACCTGCGGCCCTGAGCCGCCAAAGTAGAAGAGCGCCTCGGTCACGGCCCAGAAGCCCGCCGCGTAGGCGATCAGCCAGCGGTTCCGCGCCAGGTCGCGCGCGCTCGCGCGCAGGACGAGTCCGATGGTGCTCATGCGCGCACCCTCGGCCGCGGCGCCCCGCCCTGCTCCACGCGCAGGCCGCGCAGCAGCGCGGCCACGGCAGGTTCCAGCCGGCGCATCCCGGTCTCCTCCAGCAGCCCGCTGATCGGACCGGAGAACCGGCACTGGCCGTCGGAGAGGAACGCGATGTCGTCCGCGATCTCCTCGAGCTCGCTCAGGATGTGCGAGCTGATGAGCACGGCGCGCCCTGCCTCGCGCGCGGCGCGCAGCTGCGCCTTGAGGAGCCCCGAGGACACGGGGTCGAGCCCCGCGGTCGGCTCGTCGAGCAGGAGCACGTCCGGCGCGAAGAGGAAGGCGCAGGCGCTGCTCAACTTCTGCCGCCACCCGCCGGAGAGCGTGCCCACCCGGGTCTGCCACTCGCCGCGCAGGCCGAAGTCCTCGACCAGCCGCTCGTCGAGCGCGGCACCGGGGCGCAGCGCCCGCAGCATCGCGAACACCTCTCCCACCGCCAGGTTCTCGGGCAGGCGCGGCGCCTGCGGCGCGTAGCCGATGCGCGCCCGGTACGCTCCGTCGTCGTCCACCGCCTTCCCGTCCAGCAGGAGCCGACCGGCGTCGGGGCGGGTGAGGCCGAGGATCACCTTGATCAGCGTGGTCTTCCCCGTCCCGTTGGGGCCGACGAGAGCGGTGATGCGCCCCGGCTCGAGCGCGAGCGAGACGCCGTCCAGCACGGAACGGCGGCCATAGGCCTTCCGGATCCCTTCGAGCGCGATCATCGGGGGGCCCTCATGAGTGGACGTGGATCGGCGAGCGCCGGCGTGAGCACGGGGAAGACCCGCTCCGCCGCGTCGAGCACGGCGGTGATCGGACTGCGTAGCAGGAGGAGCGCCTCGGGATGCTTCTCGACCACGAGTGCGAAGAGGCGCACCGGGCGGAAGGGCACGTCCCCCGCCCCGTCGCGGTCGAGGTCGTAGCCGCGGTACGCGTCCCACCAGTTGCCCTCGAAGTCGCTGCGCAGCGTGCGGCTGTTCGTCGAGACGTCGAACGCGTTCCCCGCGAACAGGTTGCCGCGGAAGCGGCTGTCCTCCGCGTCGGCCATCAGCCGGACGGCCCACCCGTTGCGCCGGAAATCGTTGTCCCGGATGTCGAGGCGCGAGGCGCCCTCCAGAAAGAGCCCGGTGGAGTTCTCCTCGAACCGGTTGCGGGAGATCGAGCCGTCGGTGATGTCCTTGAGCAGGAGGCCGTACCCCGTGCTGCCGTCGGCCCCGAGGAAGGCGTTCTCCTCCATGGTGATGACCTTGCTGTACATCACCGCGACGCCGGCGCCGTTGTCGCGGAAGGTGTTCCGCTCATAGCGGCAGGAGTCGCTGAACATGAAGTGGAGTCCGTAGCGCCGGTTCCCCTCGCTCAGGTTCCCGGTGGCGACCGCGCCGCGCGAGAACTCGAAGTAGATCCCGTCGCGCTGGCCGCGCACCTGGTTGTCCTCCACGCGGTTGTGCGGCGAGTACCAGAGGTGCACGCCGTTGCCGTTGCGCGTCTCGACGCCCCCCGTGCCGCGGATGTCGTTCCCGCGCACGAGGCAGCCGGTGGAGCGCTCGAGGTAGATCGCGAAGAGCGCATCGCGGAAGCGGTTGTCGGCCAGCACGCACCCGACGGACTCCGTGACCCGGAGCGCCGAGCGGTCCTCCATCTGGCTGGTCCCGGTATTCGCGAACTCGAGCCCGCGCACGGTGACGGAGTCGGCGCGGATCACGAGGATCTCGCGTGCGCCCTCGCCGTCGAAGCGCGGCCAGTCCTCGCCGACGATCGTGAGGCGGGGGATGCGCACCACGACGGTGGGCTCGGCGTACTGGCCCCCGGTGACGCGGATGGTCGCGCCCGGGGTCGCGGCCGCGACCGCCGCGCCGAGCGTGGCGAAGCGCGCGCGGGCGCCCACGACGAGCTCCTGCGCGCCGGCGGCGCTGCCGCCGGCCGCGCCACCGACAAGCGTGGCCACGGCACCGGCGATGAGGAGCGCTGCTCGCTGCGGGCGGGCGCCCACCTCAGTGCCCACCTCAGTGCCCACCGTGCGCGGCCGTCGCGGTGTCCGCGAGGATCTCACGCCAGGTGGTGAGGGTCCCGCCGTACGAGGCCTGCGCCCTGCGTGCGGCCTCCGGCGAGGCGAACGCCACCGTCTGGCCCATCGGGCCGCGCAGCGAACTCTCCCGCAGGAAGCCTGCGTCCTCCACGGCCACCCAGGTGCCGGGCTGGTCGGCATCCGTCACCCAGAGGCCTTGCAAGGTCTCACGGTCCACCCCGCGCGCGTAGCCCGCGAGGCACTCGATCGAGTCGAACACGTTCACCTTCCCCGTCCGCGTCACCGCCTCCGATGCGAAGCGCTCGTCCGTGACCTCCATGCGGCAGAAGCCGCACTGGTCCTCGTTCAGGACCACGGCGCGGGGGCCCGCGGGGGCACAGGCCGCGGCCACGAGCAGCAGGCCGGAGAGGGCGCGCCGGACGACGCTCACCCTTCCGCCTTCCGCCGCGCGGTCGAGACCACGGCGGCCGCCATGAGGCCCGCGGCCACGCCCATCGCGATCCCGCCTCCCGACGGCCACGAGGTGGCCGTGAAGTTCAGCAACTTCTTCCGCCCGATCAGGGGCGGCTGGTACGTCATGCCCGGCACCTTGATGATCGCGTGCTCGTAATCGAGGTTGTGGCCGTAGTCGTAGCCCCACCTCCAGTAGTCCCAGAGCCCGATGGCGAACAGCGCCACGAGCGACGCCCCCCAGATGTAGAGTGGGAGACGCCGCCCGAGCGCGGCCACCCCGAGGCCGGTGACGATGAGCCCGCCGAGGATCCAGGGCATCCACTGCAGCTCCGGGATCGCGTCGGGCTCGATCGTCTTCATGCCGATGTAGTGGTTCAGGTTGTTGATGCTGTTGAGGTCGTTCTCCTTCAGCCCGTCCACGCCGTCGATCCGGATCAGCATCCCCAGTCCCTCCGGGTACTGCGGCGCGATCAGGTCCACGCGCCACAGGGGGAGGACGTAGCCGGTGGCGAGGAGCGCCACCGCGACCAGGATGAACCAACGTGCGCGGACGGTCATCGGGGCCTCAGTTCGGTCCGCGGGAACCAGCGCTCGGCCCCTTGGAGTTGTTGGCCTTCAGTGCCACCGTGGAGCCGCGCGGCGACACGCGGACGTATCCCTGCATCTCCTGGTGGAGCGCGGAGCAGAAGTCGGTGCAGTACATCGGGTAGACGCCCGGCTTGGTGGGGACCCACTTCAGCGTGCGCGTCTCGCCCGGCATGATGAGCAGCTCGGCGTTGTTCGCGCCGAGGATCGCGAAGCCATGCGGCACGTCCCAGTCCTGCTCGAGGTTGGTGACGTGGAAGAGCACCGTGTCGCCGACCGTCACGCCCTCGATGTTGTCGGGCGCGAAGTGCGACCGGATCGCGGTCATCCGCACGTGGACCATCTTGCCGTTGCGCTCCACGCCCGCCTCGCGCTCGGCGCGGGCCGCGCGCGGGTGCCGGTTCTCGGCCAGCTTGTAGAACTTCACCTGGCGGTCCTTCACGAGCTTCGCGTCGATCGCGTTGGCGTAGTGCGGCTCGCCCTGCGTCGGGAAGTCGAGGAGGAGCTTCATCTTCTCGCCGGTGATGTCGTAGAGCTGCGCCGAGTGCGTGAGCTCGGGCCCCGTCGGCAGGTAGCGGTCCTTGGTGATCTTGTTCATCGCCAGGACGTACTTGCCGTACGGCTTCCGCGTACCGCCGCCCGGGACCATCAGGTGGCCGACCGCATAGTAGGTCGGCGCCCGGTCCACCACCTCACGGGTCGCGACGTTCCACTTGACGACCTCGCTGGAGATGAACATCGAGGTGTAGGCGAAGCCCTTCCCGTCGAACTCGGTGTGGAGGGGACCGAGGCCCGGCTCCTGCACCTCACCCGCGAGGGTGGACTCGTACTTGAGCACCGGGATGCCTTCCAGCTCCCCCTCGAACGCCCTGTCCTTGATCGCCTGCAGCATCTTCACGGTGGAGTGCACCGGGATCACGGTCGCGAGCTTGCCGCCGGCCACGACGAACTCACCGGTCGGGTCGACATCCGCGCCGTGCGGGGACTTCGGCGTGGGCAGGAAGTAGACGACGCCGGGGCAGTCGGCCGGCTGCAGCTGCAGGACGCTCGTCTTCGTCTCCGAGCGGGCCGCGCGCGAGAACTCGTCCATGTAGTTGTGGCGATACTCCACCGCCGTGCGCCGCCCCTTGCCGGAGCTCGCGCACGCCTCGGCCGCCTTGTAGTTCACCGCGGCGATGTAGTCCTTGTCGTTCTGCGAGGCGTTCACCTCGAGCAGCGTGTTCGCCTGCTCGGAGTTGTACGAGGTGAAGAACATCCAGCCGGCGGAGGGGCCCTTCCCCGCGCGCGCCAGGTCGTAGTTGAACCCGGGCATGATGAGCTGGAACTTGATGTCCATCTTCCCGGGCTCATTCGCCGTGATGAAGGACACCTGCCCCTTGAAGAACTTCTTGTAGTCCTCGATCGGCACGTCGCGGTTCGGCACCGGGATGCTGAAGCGCGTCGCCGAGACGATGTACTCCGAGTTCTCGGTGACGAACGGCGAGGCGTGGTTGCCGCCGGCGTTCGGGATCTCGAGGATCTCGGTCGTCTCGAAGTGCGTGAGGTCCACGCGGGCCACGCGGGGCGTGTTGTTGCCGTTCACGAAGAGCCAGCGGCCGTCGTCCTCGCCATTGGTCTGCGAGAGCGCGGTGTGGTGCAGGTCGTCCCACGGGATGAAGCCGTAGGAGGTCTCGAGCATCGGCTTGGTCTCCTCGGAGTACCCCCAGCCGTTCTCCGCGTGCTGCGAGAAGACGGGGATGGTCCGGAGGAGGCGGCCGCTCGGCAGGCCGTAGACGCCCACCTGGCCGCCGAAGCCGCCGGAGAGGAAGGCATAGAGCTCGTCATGGTCGCCCGGGGCGACGTAGACGCGCTGGGCCATGTCGGCGGTGCCGGCCAGCGACGCCGTGCGGGTACCGCCGCAGGCATAGCCAAGCCCGAGCACCGTGACGGCGCCCGCGCCGAGCAGGAAACGGGATCGTGTGAGGACGGACATACGGACCTCGGAGGGAACGGGGGGGGTGGGACGCACGGCAGCACGCCGGTCCCGCCACTTGCGTCGGGACGACCAAAAGGTGAATCCTCCGTGCACCTTTGAGAGTCGGCCCTTCCCCCGAACCCGAATCGGGGATTCCCCGACACCCGCCGAGCCTCCCGTGCGACTGACCCGCTTCACCGACAACGCCCTGCGCACCCTCACCTTCCTCGCGCTGCACGACGAGACGCCTGCCCGCATCACGGACGTGGCCCGGCGCATGGGGATGTCGGAGGACCACGTGGCGAAGGTCGTGGCACGGCTCGCCGACCTGGGCTACGTCACCACCATCCGCGGACGCGCGGGGGGCGTGAGGCTCGCGCGGGAATCCGGACGGATCAATGTCGGCGAGGTGGTGCGGGCCACGGAGGACAACATGGTGCTGGTCGAGTGCTTCGACCCGGCCACCAACCAATGCCCCATCGCCCCGAGTTGCCTGCTGGCGCGCGCGCTGGACGAGGCGCTGGTGGCGTTCCTGGCCGTGCTCGACCGCTACTCCGTGGCGGACCTCGTCGCCAAGCCCCGCACCCTCACCCGCCTCCTGCACGCCTGATGGACTGGTTCGTGAAGGCCTTCCTTAAGGCCAGCCTCCTCTGGTTCTCGCTCGCCATCGCCCTCGGGGTCTCGATGGCGTTCCTGCCCGCACTCACGATCCTCCGCACGGCGCACCTGCACCTCGCGCTGCTCGGCTTCGTCACCCAGATGATCTATGGCGTCGCCCTGCACGTGATCCCGCGCTTCTTCGGCCAGCCCTTGCTCCACCCGCGGCTCGCGGAGGTGCAGTTCTTCGCGGCCCAGTCCGGGCTCGCGGCGCTCGTGCTCGGCCTCGCGCTCCGCGCGCTGGGCACCGCATCGGCCGCCGGGCTGCTCGCCATCGGTGGGGTGCTCTCGGCGGTGGGGGCGGCGTGCTTCGTCGTCAACCTCTGGCGCACGATGGACGCGAGCCAGATGCGGACGGTCAACGCGAAGGGGCGCGCGGTGCCGGTGCTGCCGCAGGCGGACGCACACTGACGCCCGCGGCGAAGTCGTAACGGAGGCCGAGCCGCTCGACCAGCGCGATGAGGCGCCGCAGCCCGAGTCCCATCACGCTGAAGTAGTCCCCCTCGATCCGCTCCACGATCGTCGCGCCGTACCCCTGGATCCCGTAGGCGCCCGCCTTGTCCATCGGCTCGCCGGTGGCCACGTAGGCCGCGATCTCCGCCGCGTCCAGCGCCCGGAAGGTGACGGCCACCGACTCCACCGCGCTCTCCGTCCGGCCGCCGAGCGCGACGGCGATCGCGGTGTGCACCACATGGGTGCGGCCGCTGAGCCGGGCGAGCGTCGCACACGCCTCGGCCGCGTCGGCGGGCTTCCCGAGGATCGCGTCGTCGAGCACCACGATCGTGTCCGCGGCGATCACGAGTGCGTCCGGATTCCGCTCCGCGAGGCGGTGCGCCTTCTCGCGGGCGAGGCGCTCGGCGTGCGGCACCGGCGCCTCGTCCGGGAGGAGCGACTCGTCGATGTCGGCCGGGCGGACGACGTGGGCGATGCCGATGAGCGTGAGCAGCTCGCGCCGGCGCGGGGACTGCGACGCGAGGATGACCTCGATGGGGACGGGACCGCTCATCGCTCGAGCCAGAGGGTCACGGGCCCATCGTTCACGAGCTCGACGTCCATCATCGCACCGAACTCCCCGGTCTCCACCGGGAGCCCACGCTCACGCAGCGCGCGCACGAACCCTTCGTAGAGCGGGATCGCCTGTTCCGGGCGCGCCGCCGCGATGAAGCTCGGGCGGCGCCCCTTCTCGGCGTCGCCGTACAGCGTGAACTGGCTCACGACGAGCACCGAACCGCCCACGTCAGCGAGCGCGAGGTTCATCTTGTCGTCCGCGTCCGCGAAGAGCCGCAGCCCGGTGACCTTGTCCGCCATCCACGCGACCTGTGCGTCGGTGTCGGCACCGGTGAACCCCACGAGGAGGCAGAAGCCGCGACCGATGCGACCCGTGATGCGCTCCCCGACGCGCACCTCGGCGCGCGAGACGCGCTGCAGGAGGACCCGCATCCGCTACCGCACATCCGCGCGCGCCCAATCCCATCCCTCGAGACCGGCCGCGTTCACCGCCTTGACCGCGACCTTCCAACCCGGCTGCGCGCCGGGCAGCGTCGCGCGCGGCGAGGTCACGGTGGCCGCGTGGCGCATCGGGTCGTCCGCCGGTCCCCAGCGCACGAGGTAGCGCGTCACGCCCCGCTCCGGCGAGGCCGACCAGCTCGCCTGCGTGCCCGTGACGGTCAGGCCGGCCAGGCGCGAGGGGCTCGAGGCCAGGAGCATGATCGTCGCGACGGTGGTGCGGGAGGTCTCGGCGAGCTGCTGGTGGTTGATCGTCTCCAGCACGTCATGCGGCTGGTGGTAGTGCGGGTTGCCGAGGATCGGGTACGACCCGATCCCGCCGACGATGTCCCCCCAGGCGTCGTACAGCGCGTGGGCGTCGGTGCTCTTGTAGTAGAACGCGTCGTAGGTGATCAGCCCGGAGAACTGCATCGCTGCGGCATGCTGGATGTCGCGGATGCCGGGGTTGGAGTAGCGGATGGTGTTGTCGATGCGCTGGTCGTTCGACCATCCCATCATGTCGTTGTTGAGGGCGCCGACCACGCGGATCGAGTCCTTCATCCGTCGGGCGAACTCGCGCGCGCCGCGCAACCCCGATTCCTCCCCGGTGAAGGCGACGAACATCACCGTGGCCGGGAGCGGGCGCGTGGCCAGCACACGCGCCGCCTCGAGGATCATCGCCGTGCCGGAAGTATTGTCGTCGGCGCCGGGGCCCTCCGCGCGGGAGTCGAAGTGTGCACCCACGACGTACACGAGCTCCGGGTTCACCGTGCCCTTCACCACCGCAACGACGTTCGCGACCTCGATGTCGCGACCGACGTTCGTCGTGAAGCGCTGCAGGTGCGCGTCGAGCCCGTAGCTCCGGTACCTCGCGAGGAGGTACTCGGTCGCCTTCCAGTTCCCGGGCTGCGTGATGTGCTTGGAGTCGAACGCGAAGAGGTCGCGCTCGGTCGCGTAGATGCGGTTCACGTCGACCGCCGCGGTCGCCTCCCGCACCGCGGACGCGATCGGCGCGAAGACGCGCGCGCCCTCGATGCGTCGCGTGCGCTCGGCCGCGAGGTTGGAATCGACCCGTGCGACGAGGGCTGCACGCGTCACCTTCGAAGTGAGGTCGGTGAGGTAGAGGTGCCGGTGCGGCGTCACCGTGTCGCCGTCGCGCTCGGAGACGATGGCGACGCGCGTGCCGTCCGGCGAAGGTGCCCATTCGTACTCGGGTGCCACGGTGCGCACCGAGTTGTTGTGGAAGAGGCGCGTCCGCTCCCCCGACGGGAGCGCATAGAGGTGCGACCGCCGGTGCCGCGCCTCGCCGATCACGGCCAGGAGGCGGTCGGGACCGAGGAACTGCGGGAAGAGGTCGTGCTGGATCTCGCGTGTGAGGCGCTCCGGCGCCTCTCCCGCGCGGTTCGCCACCGTCATCAGTTCCCAGTCCTCACGCAGCATGGTCTGCCAGGCCAACCGGCTCCCGTCCGGGGCGATCGCCAGGCCCTGGACCGGCGTCGCACTCACGTGCACCTGGACCGGCGCCCCGTCGCCGCGCTGCGAGACGATGGTCGTGAACCGCCCCTCGGTGGACCGCCAGGCGAGGGTGGAACCGTCGCGCGAGAGGACCGCACCGGTGCCCGCCACGCGCGGGCCGAGCCCCGTCGCGCCGAGGAACGCGAACCCGGTGGGGACGCCCGTGACCTGTGCGCCCTCGGCGCGCGCGGCGATCGTGACCAGGAGGCGCGAGCCGTCGGCGGAGCGCTCGAGGGCGACGGCCTGACCGTCCTCCACTGGCACCGTGCGCCATGCGGCCGACGCATCGTCGAGCGCACGCTCGAGGAGTGCCGTCGGGCTCCCCGGCGCCGGTCGCGAGAGGAGCGCCGCGCGAAGGGGCGAGCCGCCGAAGAGCTGGAGTCCGGCGAACGATCCCGCGCCGAGCGGATACTCGCGGACCCCGGTGCCGTCGAGGGCCGCGACGCGGAGCGTCGGTGAGGATCCCGGTGCGAGCCAACCGATGCTGCGGCCGTCGGGCGAGAAGGACGGCGCGAGCCCGTCCACCTCGAGCACGGTGGGGAACCCGGGCACGGCGCGCACCACGCGCACCTTGCGGGGCGCCGCCGTCCCCAGCTCGAGGCCGAGATGGCGGCCGTCCGGCGACCACTGCGGCGCGCGCGCGTCCTTCGCGACCTCGGAGGTCTGCCAGACCTCGCCCGTGAGCTCCGCGACGCGGTCGTGGAAGTCGCTCGCGTCCGGCGCCCGGAGCACCCGCTGCAGCCCGAGCAGCGCCTCCTCGTACTTCCCCGCCTCCCACGCGAACCGGGCGCGATCCATCTCCTCGGCGGTGGTGAGCGCCGCCGCTGCGGCGCGTGACGCTCGCGGCGCCTGGGGGGACTGGGCCACGAGGAGCGCGGGGAGGAGCGACAGCGTGAGGAGGGCTCGGCGCATGGGTCGGCGGAGAAGTGGAAGGGGCGGGTCCGTCGCGCGGACCCGCCCCCAAGTTAACGCCCGACCGCGTGGGTGAGCGCGGCTACTCCACCGTCACCGACTTCGCGAGGTTGCGAGGCTGGTCCACGTTCGCGCCACGCTTCACGGCGATGTAGTAGGCGAGCAGCTGGAGCGGGATGCTCGCGAGCACCGGCGTCAGCACGTCGATCGTCTCGGGGACGCGGAACTCGAAATCCATGAGCCCCTCGAGCGCGGGCTCGTCGCGGCTCGTGATGACGATGGTCTTCCCGTGCCGCGCCCGCACCTCCTGGATGTTCGAGACGATCTTGTCGAACACCGCGTCGTGCGGCGCGATGAAGACCACGGGCATCGACTCGTCGATCAGCGCGATCGGCCCGTGCTTCATCTCCGCGGCGGGATAGCCCTCGGCGTGGATGTAGCTGATCTCCTTGAGCTTGAGCGCCCCCTCGAGCGCGGCCGGGAAGTTGTAGCCGCGGCCGAGGTAGAGGAAGTTGTGCACGTCCTTGAACGACTCCGCGATCTTCTCGATCTCGGCGGCGCGGTCGAGGATGCTCTGGATCTGCTTCGGGAGATCCGCGAGGGCCTGTGCGACCTCGCGTCCGCGCATCACGGAGAGCGTGCGCTTGCGTCCGAGCTTGAGCGCGAAGAGCGCGAGCGCGACCACCTGGCTGGTGAACGCCTTGGTGGAGGCCACGCCGATCTCGGGGCCGGCGTGCAGGTAGACCCCACCGTCGTCCTCGCGGGCGATGGTGGAACCCACGACGTTCACGAGGCCGAGGGTCTTGGCACCGCGGCGCTTGGCCTCACGCATCGCCGCCAGGGTGTCCGCCGTCTCCCCCGACTGCGAGATCACGATGCAGAGCGTGCGGGGTGTGATGATCGGGTTCCGGTAGCGGAACTCCGATGCGTACTCGACCTCGGTCGGGATGCGCGCGAAGTCCTCGATCATCATCTCGCCGATCAGGGCCGAATGCCACGAGGTGCCGCAGGCGGTGATGATGACCTGGTCGATGTTCATGAGCTCGTCGTGGCTCATGTTGATGCCGCCGAGCTTCGAGGTGCCGTCCTCGAGGATCAGGCGCCCGCGCATCGTGTTCGCGACCGTCTCCGGCTGCTCGAAGATCTCCTTGAGCATGAAGTGGGCGTACCCGCCGCGCTCGATCGCCGCGAGGTCCCACTCGATCCGCTCGATCGAGCGGCGGAGCGGCGTCGAGTTGATGTCCATCACGCGGTAGCCGTCGGGCGTGAGCACCGCGAGGTCGCCGTCGTCGAGGTAGACCACCTCGCGGGTATGCGCGAGGATCGCGGAGGCATCGCTGGCCAGGAAGTACTCCCCGTTGCCGACGCCGATCAGCAGCGGGCTCCCCTTTCGGGCCGCGACGATCTTCCGCGGGTCCCGGCTCGACACGACGGCGATCCCGAAGGTTCCCTCGACCTTTCGCAGCGCGCCGATGACCGCCTCCTCGAGCGACCCCTCGAAGAGCTCCTGGATCAGGTGCGAGAGCGTCTCGGTGTCGGTGTCGGACCGGAAGGTGTGCCCGAGCGCGGTGAGCTGCGTGCGGAGCACGTTGGAATTCTCGATGATCCCGTTGTGCACCACGGCCACCGAGTCGTCGGTGCTCAGGTGCGGATGCGCGTTCTTCTCCGTCGGCGGGCCGTGCGTGGCCCAGCGGGTGTGGGCGATCCCGACCTTCCCCGTCACCGGGTCCGCGGCGAGCGCCCCTTCGAGCTTGGCGATCTTGCCGGCCGCGCGGCGCGTCTCGAGCGTCTCGCCGTCATAGACCGCGACGCCCGCCGAGTCGTAGCCGCGGTACTCGAGGCGCTTCAGGCCCTCGATGAGGAGCGGGGTCGCTTCCTTCGGGCCGATGTATCCGACGATGCCGCACATAGGGGCAGAGGGGAGATGGGAGATGGGAGATGTGAGGGTGACCGGCGGACCGGTGGGTGCCGCTCCCCTCTCACGTCTCCCGGTGCGTCAGGTCAGCTTCGCCAGCAACTCGCGTCCTTGTTCGACCAGCGCCTTGGCGCCCTCGACCGTCGGCGCCTCGGCGATCACGCGCACGATCGGCTCGGTGCCCGAAGGGCGCACGTGCACCCAGCGGTCCTTCCACCCGAGCCGGAGTCCGTCCTGCGTGTCGGCCTCCGCATCCGGGAACGCCTTCGTGAGCGCCGCGTACACCGCGTCCAACGACCTCGCGGGCCGGTCGAGCTTGTCCTTGATGATCGCGTACCTGGGGAAACGCCCGACGATCCGTGACAGCGGCTCCCCATCCTCGTGCATCAATTGCAAGAGAAGTGCCACGCCCAGCGGCGCATCGCGCCCCAGGTGTAGCTCCGGCAGGATCACCCCGCCATTCCCTTCCCCGCCGATGACGGCACCCTCCGCACGCATGCGGAGGGCCACATTCACCTCGCCGACGGGCGCGCGGATCACCCGTGCCCCGCGCTCGGCCGCCATGTCATCGACGATCCGGCTCG
>CAZHAG010000056.1:0-11800 GCA_964529705.1 uncultured Gemmatimonas sp.
GCATCGGGCCGGCGATCGAGTCGCGGAAGATCTTCTGCTGGAAGAGCCCGATGCGCACGAGGTTGCCGAGCCGTGCCGGCACGTCGTTCCAGCGGACGTCGTCGCGTCGTCCCATCCGCAGGTAGCCGATCAGGCGCAGGGCGTTCTTCGCGAAGAACGCGAGCGCCGCCACGACGACGGCGAGGAAGACGACGTTCGACACGGTCATCCGGTCACCCCGAGGCTTTGGCCTTCTTCACCGCTTCCGTGAGCACGGGCAGGATCTCGAGCGCGTCCCCGACGATGCCGTAGTCGGCGATCTTGAAGATCGGCGCTTCCTTGTCCTTGTTGATCGCGACGATGGTCTTCGAGGTGCGCATCCCCGCGAGGTGCTGGATGGCGCCGGAGATGCCGCACGCGACGTACAGGTCGGGACTCACCAGACGTCCCGTCTGGCCGATCTGGTCGGAGTGCGGGCGCCAGCCGTCGTCCGTCACGGCGCGTGTCGCGCCGACCGCCGCGTTGCCGAAGGCCGCGGCGAGGTCCTCGACGAGCTTGAAGTTCCCGGCCTCCTTGAGGCCGCGACCGCCGGAGATGATCACCGGCGCCTCGCCGAGGTCGAGCTTCGCGGCGTTGCCCGCGGCGGTCTCGGTGATCCTCACGCGCGACGCCGACGGATCGTCGGCGGGCGCGAGCGCCTCGATGGCGCCGGCCTTGGCGTTCTCCTTCGGCAGGAAGGCGCCCGGCCGCACGGAGAGCACCGCCGGCGTCGCCGACAGGGAGAGCGTCTGCAGCACCTTCCCCGTGTAGCCGGGGTGCGTGGCGACGATCGCGGCCCCCTTCATCTCGAACGCGATGAGGTCGGAAGCGACGGGCACCTTGAGCTTCGCCGCAACGCGCGGCGCGATGTCCTTCCCCGTGGCCGAGGCAGCACAGACGAGCGCGCGGTACCCGCTCGCCATCCGTGCGGCGATCGTGCCAGCCACCGCCTCGGGATTGTTGTGCGTGAAACCCGCGTGCTCCACCACGAGCACCTTGTCGGCGCCGTGCGCACCGAGCGCGCCGGCGTGTTTGCCTATCCCGGGAGCACCGAAGAGGACGGCGTGCACCTCGCCCCCCGAGGCATCGGCGATGGTGCGGGCGGCGGTGACGGCTTCGAGCGCGGCGCGGCGGAGGTCACCCGAGCGCGACTCGGCGAATGCGAGGACGTTGGAGGACATCAGAGGACCTTCGCTTCTTCCTTGAGGAGTCGGACGAGCTCCGGCACGACCGCCGGGCCCTCGCCGATGATGCGACCCGCCGAGCGCTCGGCGGGGAGCGCCATCGCGTCGAGCGCGAGGCGCTGCTCCGGCAACTGCGCCGGCTTGGTCTCGAGCGGCTTCTTCTTCGCCGCCATGATCCCCTTGAGCGAGGGGTACCGCGGGCGCGCGATCCCCTCATCGATCGTGACCACTGCGGGGAGCGGGCACTCGACCAGCTCGTACGCGCCCTCGAGCTCGCGGCGCATCTTGGCTGTGGTGCCCTCGAACTCCAGCTTGGAGATCGCCGTCACGCAGGGGAGCCCGAGGAGCTCGGCGACCATCACGCCCACCGCGCCATGTGCGGTGTCGATGCTCATCCGGCCGAACATGATCAGGTCGTACCCGCCGTCCTTGAGCTCCGCCGCGAGCGCCGTGGCGATCGCATACGAGTCGACCGGTGCGCCGTCGTGCTTGAGCTGCACGGCGCGGTCGGCGCCCATCGACATCGCCTTGCGGAGCGTCTCCTGCACCACGTCGCCGCCGAGGGAGATGACGGCGACCTCACCGGCGTTGGCCTTCTCCTTGATCTGGAGCGCGGCCTCGACGGCGTACCCGTCGAAGTCGGAGATGTCGAACTTGAGCCCCGTCTCGTCGACGGCCTTGCCGGAGGGGGCGATCTTGAAGCGGACGTCCATGTCGGGGACGCGCTTGATGCAGACGGCGATCTTCAACGTGGGACCTGTGGATTGGAGGGACTCTCTCAAACTACAGGTGGGAGGTGTGAGGTGGGAGGTGTGAGGGCTGCGCGATCCCGACCGCGTCCCATCTCACACCTCCCACCTCACTCCTCACACCCGCCGTTCCCGTTCACATCATCGGCGCCAGCTCCGTCCTCGTCAGTTCGGCGCGGTACCTGGACAGCACCCCGAGCGACGCCAGCGCGAAGAGGATCGCCGCTCCGGCCGCGATGGCGGGGACCACGCCGGTGGCGAGCAACACCCCCGCGACCCCCGCCAGAACGACGAGCCTCGCGGTCTCGAGCGTCGCGGCCCACCGCGCGCCCTCGAACACCCCGCCCACCCCCGCGAGGGCGATCGCCACGTAGAAGGCGGCCGAGGCGCTCTGCACGACGGGCAGCGACTCCGCACGTCCCAGCAGCACGACGGCGGCCGCGAGCGTCACCGTGAACTGGGCGAACCCATACCACGCCAGCGGCGCCGGCACGTCGGGGTCGTACTTCTCGAAGGTTGCGGCATCCACCTCGCCCGGCCGCTCACTCTCGCCGAGCTCCGGCGGCTGCCACCCGGGGCGCCCGAACACGATGCGAAGCTTGTGTCGCCACCCATTCGCGCGCCACGCGTCGCGCGCGATCTGCACGAAGACGTGCACGTTCGCCCAGAGCGGGTTCCAGCTCCTGAGCGGCTTGGTGATACCGTAGACCGGCTCCTGCGCCTCGGCGGTGAAGGTGCCGAAGAGCTTGTCCCAGACGATGAAGACGCCGGCATAGTTCCGGTCCTGGTACTCCGGGTTCACGCCATGATGCACGCGATGGTGCGAGGGCGTGTTCATCACCGCCTCGGTCCAGCGCCCGAGCCGCCCCACCGCGCGCGTGTGGATCCAGAACTGGTAGACGAGGTTGATCGCGTTGCAGGCGACGAACATCCGCCAGGGGATGCCCACCAGCGCGAGCGGGATGTAAAAGACCCACGACATCAGCCCGTGCAGCGCGCTCTGCCGGAGCGCCACCGGGAGGTTGTACTCCTCGCTCGAGTGGTGCACCACATGCCCCGCCCAGAGGATGTTCACCTCGTGCGCGTAGCGGTGCGAGAAGTAGTAGGCGAGGTCCACCAGCACGAAGACCGCGGCCCAGCTGAGCAGCGCGGGGAGGTCCACCAAGAACCCGGGGAACGACTCGGCCGCGATGAACGGCAGCCGCTCGGGCCAGTGCGGGAGCGCCTCGACGAAGCGCTGCGCCGCGAGGTGCCGCTCCGCCAGGATGTAGATGCCGACGCTGAAGAACTTCGTGAAGACGCCCGCCAACTGGCTGATGACGCCGAGGCTGAGGTCCGAGATGGCGTCGTTCAGGCGCAGCACGTGCGGCGCGCGCCACCGGCTCCACGCCAGTTCGAGCGCGATGAGCAGGAAGAAGAGGGGGATGGAGGCCTGGATGATGTCCATCGCCCCGGAATAGTAGATTACCGCGTGCCCTCGACCAACTCCGAGTTCTCTCGCCCCCTCGCCGTCGTCACCGGTGCCTCGGCCGGACTCGGCAAGGTCTTCGCCAGGCAGCTGGCGGAGCGCGGCTTCGACCTCCTGCTCGTGGCCCGCGACAAGGACCGCCTCCTCGCCCTCGGCGACGAGCTCTCCCTCCAGTACGCGATCAGCGCCGAGGCCTGGCCCGCCGACCTATCGCGTGACGAGGGGATGCGGACGCTGGCGGAGAAGCTGGCCAAGGACCCACGCGTGATGGTCCTCGTGAACAACGCCGGGTTCGGCACCAAGGGGAAGCTCGCGACGCGCCCGGTGAGCGAGCAGGCGACGATGCTGGAGCTGCACGTGATGGCTCCGTTCCTGCTGACGCGCGCCGTCCTCCCCGGGATGATCGAGCGGCGGGAGGGGCGGATCATCACCGTCTCGTCGGTCGCGTCGTTCACGGCGAGCGCCGGCGGCGTGAACTACTGCGCCACCAAGGCCTACCAGCGCGTGATGATGGAGTCGCTGGCGCTCGAGCTCGCCGGTACCGGCGTGAAGGTGCAGGCGCTCTGCCCCGGCTTCACGCACACCGAGTTCCACGAGCGGATGCAGATCGACAAGACCAAGGGCATCCCGTCCTGGGCCTGGCTGGAGGCGGAGCGGGTGGTGCGCGACTCGCTCGACGCCGCCTTCGGTGACGGGCCCGTGGTGGTCATCCCGGGCAAGCGCTACAAGCTCATGGTCGCGGTGCTCAAGCACCTCCCCGGCTTCGTCAAGCGTCCGCTGCAGAACCGGTACGCCCGGGCCCGGACCGAGCAGAAGCGCAGCGAGTAGCGGGGGTACCGGGAGGGGAGGTCAAGCGAGGAGGGGGCGCACCGAGTCCCGGCACGCCCCCTCCCATCTCCCATCTCCCATCTGCCATCTGCCCTTAGGAGAACGCGTTCATCCCCGTCACGGCCTGCCCGATGATGAGCGAATGGACGTCGTGCGTCCCCTCATACGTGTAGACGCTCTCGAGGTTCGCCATGTGCCGCATGCTGGCATACTCGGCGAGGATCCCGTTCCCGCCGAGTAGGCGCCGGGCCTCGCGCGCGATCTCGGTGGCGATGTTGACGTTGTTCCGCTTGGCCAGTGAGACCTGCTGCGGCGTGAAGGTCCCCGCGTCCTTCATCCGCCCGAGGTGGAGCGAGAGCAGCTGCCCCTTCACGATCTCGGTCACCATCTCCGCCAGCCGCACCTGCTGGATCTGGAAGCCGCCGATCGGCCGGCCGAACATCACCCGCTCCTTGGAGTAGCTGAGCGCCTCCTCGTAGCAGGCGATCGCGGCGCCGAGGGCGCCCCAGGAGATCCCGTAGCGCGCCTGGGTGAGGCACATGAGCGGACTCTTGAGCCCGCCGCTCTTGGGGAGGATCGCGTCGGCGGGAAGGTGCACGTCACTGAACACGAGCTCGCTCGTGTCCGAGGCGCGCAGCGAGAGCTTCCCTTTCTGGTCCTTGGCCTTGAACCCCTTGCTGTCCGTAGGCACGAGGAAGCCGCGGATCGACGTGCCGACGTCGTCGTCGTCCTCGGTCTTCGCCCAGACCACCGCCACGTGCGCGGTGGAACCGTTGGTGATCCACATCTTGGCGCCGTTCAGGATCCAGGTCCCGTCCTTCTGCTTCCGCGCGCGCGTGATCATCCCGGCGGGGTTGGAGCCGTAGTCGGGCTCGGTGAGGCCGAAGCAGCCGATCTTCGTGCCCTTGGCCATCTGCGGGAGCCAGTGCTTCTTCTGCTCCTCGGAGCCGAACGCGAAGATCGGATACATCACGAGCGCGCCCTGCACCGAGGCGAACGAGCGGATCCCGGAGTCGCCGCGCTCGAGTTCCTGCATGATCAGCCCGTACATCACGCTGCTCAGCCCGGCGCAGCCGTACTCCTCGGGCAGGTTCGCGCCGAGGTACCCGGCCTCGCCCATCTCGGCGATCAGTTCCTTGGGGAATCGCCCTTCCACGTAGCAGTCGCCGATGATCGGCAGGACCTTCTCGTCCACGAAGGCGCGGACGGAGTCGCGGACGGCGCGCTCCTCTTCGGTGAGCGCGGCGTCGATGTTGAACAGGTCGCCGTCGCGGGGCTTGAGCTGCGGGGAGGCGAGGTGCGTCGGGGCGTCGAGGGTCTGGGCCATACCTGGGGGTGTGAGGGACCCCGGAATCTAACGCCGGCGTGCGGGCGGCGAGTTCAGCCCACGGCGCGCCTGGCCCGCGGCACCGCCCCCACCTCCCGGCACTTCCGCCGGAACGCCGGCCCGTGATCCAGCGGCAGCCCGCTCTCGTGCTGCCACTGGTGCACCATCTCGTGCAGCAGCGTCTCCACCGCGGCGGCGATGCCGTCGCGCCGGACGTGGCGGGCGGAGATCGCGATCTCGGGCCCCTCGCCGGCCTCTCCGGGCGCGTAGTGCCCGAGCCGGCGCTTCATCCGCCGTGAGATCCGGATCGGGATCGTCGCGAGCGCGGCCCCGAACCGGTCGCCATTGAAGCGGGTGTGCCACTCCGCGAGGCGCTCGGCGAGCGGTTCGTCGTCCGGGTGGGTGCGCTC
Organism: uncultured Gemmatimonas sp.; assembly: GCA_964529705.1. Taxonomy (GTDB): domain Bacteria; phylum Gemmatimonadota; class Gemmatimonadetes; order Gemmatimonadales; family Gemmatimonadaceae; genus Pseudogemmatithrix. Next base: position 5,985 of record CAZHAG010000056.1, read on the forward strand.
CGGCGCGCGGAGCCGTTCGGCCGGCGGAAGCTGGAACGCGACGATCGCCGCGCGCGCAGCCTGCCGCTCCCACTTCCGGCGCGCCATCACGAATCGCACGATCTGCTCATGCATCTCGGGCGCCTCGGCGAAGGCCGCGTGCACACGCAACTCGAACCCCTTCACGCTCACGAGCACGGCCCGGTTGCGCGTGAGCCGGATCGTGCGGATGTGCTGCAGCCCCATCGCCCGCAGTCGCCCGAACAGCTGCTCGCCGAGCGCCTCGAGGTCCGCCGCCGCGACCGCCGTCTGCGCCTCCTCATCGCCCTCATCGGGCAGCGTGTACGCGTCCGGTACGTCCGCGAACCCGAATCCCAGTTGCAGCTCTTCCGCCGGGAGTGGACTCACCGCGCGAACACCCGGTCCTGCCGCGGCTCGAAGTCGCCGGAGGCCGCGTTCCAGACGCAGGCGCGGATGCGCACCTCGTTCGGGTCGACCTCGATCTCCTGGAAGGCCGAGGGCAGGCCGCCCCGCGTGCGCTCGCAGAGCGTGGTGGTGGCGGAGACGATCAGCCGGCGGTCGCCCCGCTCCACGGCATCGATGCGGGTCTGATGGTCGTGCCCGTTCAGCACGAGTTCCGCCCCCGTCTCGAAGGCGTCGTCGATCCCGCGCGCGCGGCTCGCGAGCCCCCAGCGCTGGGAGAGGTCGCCCTTGAGCAGGTTGTGGTGGAAGACCAGCACCCTGAGGTCGCCGGCGGGGGCCGCCGCGAACGTCGCGCGCGCCTTCTCCCACTGCGCGGGGCGCACCGCGCCCACCACCCCGGGGTCGCGCAGCCGCGTGGTGAGCGTGTAGGGCTGCACCCCGTGGCAGGAGTTGAGTCCCACCAGCGTGATGCCAGGGAGCTTGAGCGTCGGCTCGAGGTCGTCGCTGATCCACTTCCGGTAGCCGCGGTACATCGGCCAGCGCGGGCCGAGCCCCACGGGCTTCCACCACCAGGCCACATCATGGTTGCCGGGGACCACGAGCACGGGCGCGACCGCGCGGGCCGCGTCGAGGAAGCGCTTCGCCGCCCGGAACTGCCAGCGGAAGTTCCGCTGCGTGAGGTCCCCGACCATCACCACCGCGTCGTACCGGCGCGAGGCGATCCGCGCCGCGATCGCCTCGAGGTAGGTGGCGACCGCCTGGCGCCCGTAGTGGACGTCGGAGAGCTGGAGGAGCCTCACTTCAGCTTGGCGATCACCGCGTCGGTGTACTCGTCGGTCCCGGAGGTGCCGCCGACGTCGCGCGTGACGGTCTTCCGCTCGCGGAGCACGGTCTCGATCGCCTTCCGGATCCGGCCGGCGAGCGCGTCCTGGCCGATGTGGTCGAGGAGTTGGCAGGCGGCGAGCATCACCGCGGTGGGGTTCGCGACCCCCTTCCCCGCGATGTCCGGCGCCGTGCCGTGCACCGCCTCGAAGATCCCCGTGTCGTAGCCGATGTTCGCGCCCGGCGTGAGCCCGAGCCCGCCGACCAGCCCCGACGTCAGGTCGGAGAGGATGTCGCCGAAGAGGTTCGTCGTCACGATCACGTCGAAGCGCTCGGGACGCATCACCAGCTCCATCGCGCACGCATCCACGATCTTGTCGTCACCGACGACGCGCCCCTCGTACTCGGCGGCGATCCTCCGGCCGGTCTCGAGGAAGAGCCCCTGCGAGTACTTGAGGATGTTCGCCTTGTGCACCACGGTCACGCGCTTGCGGCCATGCTTCACGGCGTGCTCGAAGGCGTAGCGGATCACGCGCTCCGCGGCGGTGCGCGAGACCACCGCCACCGACTGCGCGACCGCGTGCGGGTCGTCGCCGACCTTCACGTAGTTCTCGATGCCGACGTAGAGCCCCTCGGTGTTCTCGCGGACGATCACGATGTCCACGTTGTCGAACCGGAGGCCCGGCATCATCGTCTTCGCGGGCCGCAGGTTCGCGTAGAGGTCGAACTCCTTCCGGAGCGCGACGTTGATCGACCGGAACCCCTTCCCGACCGGCGTCTCGAGCGGACCCTTGAGCGCGAGCTTGGTGCGCTTGATGGAGTCGAGCGTCGCCTCAGGGAGCGGGTCGCCGAGCGAGTGCACGGCGGACATGCCGGCGACCTGGCGGTCCCAGGTGAGGGGAGCGCCGGCCGCCTCGAGCATGCGGACGGTCGCCTCGGTGATCGCAGGGCCGATCCCGTCTCCCGGGATCAGCGTGACTTCGTGCTTCTTGCTCATCGGTATGGTGGCAGGGGGGTTCGGGATCGTTGATGCGGTCAGCGGTGTGCGGAAGCTCAGGGCTCGATCACGAGGTCGGCGACGCGGGTGGCGAGACCAGCGGCCATCCCAGCGCCGCCGGGCGCGAGGAGGTCGCCGGCCCAGACCACGGACCTCCCCCGAGTGTCGGCCAGCACGAGCCGGAGCACCACCGCATCGCCCTCGGCCCGCAGTTCCACCGGGATCAAGGCGAAGCGCGTGTCGCCGAGCGCCGTGAGCGGTCGGAGGTTGTCGGCGAGGACGGAGGAGAGCTCCTCCCCGGCCTTGGGCGGCGTGTTGCGCCAGCGGGCGACACCCAGCGCGTACGGGTCGGTCGCGTAGGTCGGGTTCCGCTTGGCACTCCGGACCACGTCCTCGGCGTAGGCCCAGCGTCGGCCCATGCCGCGGTCGCGCAGTTCGGTGGTGATCGCGGAATCGATCGCGAGCCGCAGCTCCGCCCAGTTCACGCGCTGGCTCCATCCCGAGGTGTCGGCGCGCCAGAGCTGCACGGGCACGACGGCCACGCGGCCCGCGGCGAACGGGGCGAGCAGCGGGCCGGCAGTGGCCGGCGGCGTGCCCGCCTGGGCCGCGAGCGAGCCGGGGATCACCGCGACGGCGGTGGCGAGTGCGAGCAGCGCGCCGCGCGCGGACGCGCGAAGGCGGAGCGGACTCGTGGCGGTCGATGGGAGTGGCACGCCTGAAAGCTAAGTCATCCGCGCGAGTCGGGAGAACGGCGCCGGTCGCCGACCGGGGTGCGAGGGTATGCCGCGCCCACACGGGCTGCGCATATTCCGCGATCCATCCCCTTGGCACCCGGCGGGCCGTGCTCCTTCGCGAACTCACCATCGACGCCTCCGGGCGGACGGCGACCTACCCGTTCTCCGTGCCCGCCGTGCAGGCCATCGCCCGGCTCGCGTTCACGCGTCCGGTCACGTGTCTCGTCGGCGAGAACGGCTCGGGGAAGTCGACCCTGCTCGAGGGGCTCGCGGTGGCGGCGCGCCTCCCCACCATCGGCAGCGTGCCGGTCGCGCGTGACCCCACCATGCGCGCCGCGCGCGAGCTCGGGCGCGCGATGCGCATCGCCTGGTCGGGCGGACGTTCGCGCACGCACCGGGGGTTCTTCCTCCGCGCGGAGGACTTCTTCGGCTTCACCAAGGCGCTCGCCAAGGAGCGCGAGGAGTTGCTGCGCGAGATGGCGGAGGTGGACGTCGCCTACGCGGACCGCAGCGCGGAGGCGAAGACGCTCAAGCTCGGGCCCCTCCGCTCCTCCCTCGCTGCGATGGAGCAGCGCTACGGTACCGACCTCGACGCGAACTCGCACGGCGAGAGCTTCCTCGCGCTCTTCCGCTCGCGCTTCGTCCCCGGGGGGCTCTACCTGCTCGACGAACCGGAGGCGCCCCTCTCTCCCACCTCCCAGCTCGCGATGCTGGTGATGCTCCAGGAGATGGTGGCGCAGGACGCGCAGTTCATCATCGCGACGCACTCGCCCATCCTGCTCGCGTACCCGGACGCCGAGATCTGGTCGTTCGACGAGCGCCCACCGCGTGCGGTGCCGTTCGATGAGCTCGAGCACGTGCGGGTCACGCGCGATTTCCTCGCCGCGCCTGAACGGTATCTGCGGCACCTGCGTCACCACGTAGATTCCTAGCTCCCCACTGCGCCCGGCACATCGCCCGCGCCCGTCCCTCGAGCCCGATCCGACGATGCGACGTCCAGCACTTCCCAGACTCGCCCTCCTTGTCCTCCTGTCCGCCGCGGCCGTTCCCGGCGCGGGTGCGCAGCAGGCCGCGTTCGACCTCTCGGTGAAGAACATCATGCGTGGCCCCGAGCTCTACGGTCGCGAACCATCGCAGGTGCGATTCACGGCGGACGGCCGCTGGATCTACTTCCGGTGGCTGCCGGCGGGGTCCGCCTGGGATGCCTCGCTCGAACCCTACCGGGTGGAGGCGCGCGCCGGCGCCACGCCTGAGCGGGTGTCCGATGCGCACATGGACTCGGTCGCGCCACTGCTCGCCCGCGGGGTACGTGCCCGCGACGGACGCTCGGAGGTCGTCGCCGCCGGGGGCGACCTGTGGCTCCGCCAGCACGGTCGGCCGACGATCATGCACCGGCGACTCACGCAGACCAACGCCCTCGAGAGCGAGCCGCGCTTCTCGCTCGACGAGCGCGAGGTGTACTTCGTGCGGGAGAACAACGTCTACGCGATGACGCTCGCGAGCGGCCTCACCCGGCAGCTCACTGACATCCGGAGCGGGGCTGCGCCGCGCGAGCCCGAGGCCCCACGCGGCCAGCGTGCGGCCCTCGCGGAGCAGCAGAAGGAGCTTCTCGAGGTCGTGCGCGACCAGCTCCGCGCGGACTCCGTCGCGCGCGAGCGCCGTCGCGCGACCGAGGCGCGCGCGCTTCCCGTCGTCTGGATCCCGCAGGCGGAGCGCATCGGGACGGTCTCCATCTCCCCGGACGGGAAGAGCGCGATCATCTCCACCTCCACCCCGGCCACTGGGACGAAGGGTTCGGATGTCCCGGACTACATCACCCCCGAGGGGTACCCGCGGATGATCCCCGGCCGGACGAAGGTCGGGGACGCGCAGGGGACGACGAAAGTGGGCCACCTCGACATCGCCACGGGCAAGGTCACCTGGCTCGACCTGACACCGGACAAGAAGGCGGCCGGCGGAGCCAGCGTGGGTGACTGGAGCGACGACGGGCGGTTCGCGCTCCTCTGGGTCACGAGCGCCGACTTCAAGAACCGCTACCTCTGGTCCATCGCCTCGGCCGGCGGCGCAGCGACCGTCGTGGATTCGCTCCGCGACGAAGCGTGGGTGAACGGCCCGTGCTACGGATGCAACGGGTGGACACCGGACGGTCGCGCCTGGTTCGTCTCCGAGGAGACGGGCCACTCGCATCTCTACTCCGTGCTCCCCGACGGCACGGGGAAACAGGCGCTCACGAGCGGTGCGTGGGAGGTGCTCAGCGTGGACGCCTCGCGCGAGACCCGGATGTTCCATCTCGTCACGAGCGAGCCGTCGCCCTACACCCGCCAGGCGTACCGGATGGCGTTCGACGGGAGCCGCCGCACTCGCATCACGAGCGGCGACGGCGGGCACTCGCCAGTGATCGCGCCGAACGGCGCGACGATCGCGACGGTGTACTCGACGCCGAACACGCCCCCGGAACTCTACCTCGCCACGGCCGAAGAGCCACGGATGGATCGGCTCACGACTTCTACCACCGAGGAGTTCCGCTCCTACGCGTGGAAGGTGCCGCCGATCGTGATGATCCCCGGCGAGGACGGCACACCGGTCCCCGCGCGCCTCTACCGGCCGGAGGCGCACGGCGCGCAGCCCAACGGCGCCGGCGTGATCTTCGTGCACGGTGCCGGATACCTGCACAACGTCCATAACTGGTGGTCCACGTACTCGCGCGAGTACATGTTCCACCACCTGCTCGCCGCGCGCGGCTACACGGTGCTCGACATCGACTACCGCGGTTCCGCCGGGTACGGCCGCGACTGGCGCACCGCGATCTACCGCTGGATGGGGGGCAAGGACCTCGACGACCATGTGAGCGGCTCCAAGTA
>CAZHAG010000056.1:11861-16149 GCA_964529705.1 uncultured Gemmatimonas sp.
GGCATCTACGGCGGGAGCTATGGCGGCTTCATCACGCTGATGGCGCTCTTCAACAAGCCGCAGTACTTCGGCGCCGGCGCCGCGCTCCGGTCCGTGACGGACTGGGCGCACTACAACCACGGCTACACGGGCCGCATCCTCAACCTCCCGCAGGACGACAAGGAGTCGTTCCGGAGGTCGTCGCCGATCTTCTTCGCCGAGGGGCTCGAGGACCCCCTCCTCATCGCGCACGGGATGGTGGACACGAACGTCCAGTTCCAGGACGTGGTGCAGCTCGCGCAGCGGTTGATCGAGCTGGAGAAGGAGGACTGGGAGATGGCCGTCTATCCGGTGGAGGACCACGGCTTCGAGCGGCCGAGCTCGTGGCACGACGAGTACCGTCGCATCCTCGAACTGTTCGAGCGGACGATTGGGCCGAACGGGAGCAAGGCGCGGCGCTGAGTCCGGCGACGGTCACGAGTGAGGCCGCCGGACCGCAGCGCTGAATCCTCGGGCTCGCTCAGTAGTGGTCGATCACCAACTGCCCGATGGTATACCACGTCCTGCAGTCCGTCGGCCCCGGCGGCACGACCGAGAACGGCGTCTCCCCGGAGCCGCCCAGCATGAAGGAGATCGAGGGGTCGCCCCGGTCGATCGCGCCCACGACGTACGGTGTCACCTCGACGGTGAAGCTCGCGCCACCCTGACCCGTCGCGACGGTGTTCGCCGTGACCCCCGTCGGCAGCCCCGTGGTGACGGGACCCGCGATCCAGGGTGAGAGGCTCGCGTAGAGCTGCGACGTCGGCGGGAACCCGGCCGGGGGAAGTCCGGGCAGCTGGACGAACCCGCCGGGAGCCGCCGGGAGCGCGCTGCCCGGACGCAGGATGAGGAGCGTGCGCCCGCCACCGGTCACCGTCTCACAGTCGGCATGATTGCCGACGCCGGACGGGAGGATCGAGCTCGAATAGGTGAGCGCGGCCTTCGTGATGAGCCCCTTGAGACCCGACTGGCCGGACAGGTCGTACGAGAATCCCGCTCGGTACATGTCCTGGCGGGCCTTTCGGCATCCCGACCGCGTGTCGAACAGGATCTCGAACCCGACCACCGTGCGGTGCACGCCCTTGGGAGGGAGCGTGGCGGGCAGGCTGTTCCACCAATCGAGCGGCGCCTTCCAGCTTGGAGAGAGCCAGTCATTGCAGTTCTGCGGCTCGATCGCCCCCAGCGTGATCATGCCCATCGACATCGTTGCCGGGTCGATCGCGGTCGAGATCGTCGGTGTCGGCCTGCACGCCACCACGGCGCCGACCAAGCCGACCGCTCCCGCGAGCGCGACCCTGTTCACCCACCGCCTCATGGTGCCCTCCCTTTACGCAGATGGTGTCGCCCCGACTCGGGTCCGGGCGACACCACGCTGCGACCGCGCACGGCGGACGTCAATGGCCGCACCCCACCCACCGGCCGCCGGACGAGCCCGGCACGTCGCGGGTCGAGGATGGCAAGGGTGGCGCCCGACCGCTCCCCGACCGCCGGGAAGCATTCGGCTTCACTCACTGGCACGCCTGCCTTATCCAACGTGCAGGGTTCCCCGACGAAACCCCAGCGGATCGCCGACTCCCTTCGCGGCACACCGGTGCGAACATCCGGATGCCACCGGAGCAGCAGCGGATGGCTAATATATTCCTATATCGGTACACACTTATGCAGCGGATCGTCATCCTGGGCGCAGGCACCGCCGGCACCATCATGGCCAACCGGCTTCAGCGCCACTACAAGCGGCAGGTCGCCACGGGCGACGTCGCGATCACCGTCGTAGACCAGGACGACCGGCACATCTACCAGCCGGGCCTCCTCATGCTCCCCTTCGGGATGCATGACCCCGACGACCTCGTGCGCCCGCGACGGCGCCAGGTCTCGGACGCGGTCGAGTACATCCAGGCGGGGATCGACCGCGTGGACGCCGCGACCGACACGGTGCGTCTCGACGATGGCCGCACGCTCTCCTACGACGTCTGCATCGTCGCCACGGGGACGCAGGTCGCTCCCGAGGAGACGGAGGGACTGCTCGGCCCCGGCTGGCGCAAGAACGCCTTCGACTTCTACACGCTCGATGGCGCGACCGCGTTGCGCGACGCGCTGCGGGACTTCGAGGGCGGCCGGCTGCTGATCAACATCGTCGAGATGCCGATCAAGTGCCCCGTCGCACCCCTCGAGTTCGCCTTCCTCGCCGACTGGTACTTCACGCAGCGCGGGATCCGCGACAAGGTCGAGATCGCGTACGCGACTCCGCTCGACGGCGCCTTCACCAAGCCGATGGCGTCGCGCGAACTCGGCCATCTCCTCGCGGCGAAGGGCGTGCGCGTGGTGACCGAGTTCAACGCCGGCAGCGTGGACACGGAGGCGGGCATCCTGCGGTCGTGGGACGAGCGCGAGGAGCGCTTCGACCTGCTCGTGACCATCCCGCTCCACAAAGGCGCGGACTTCGTCGGCCGCTCCCCCGGGCTCGGCGACGGGATGGGCTTCGTGCTCACCGACGCGCACACGCTCCAGGCGACGGTCAAGGCGAACGTCTTCGCCATCGGCGACGCGACGAACGTACCGGCGTCGAAGGCGGGCTCGGTCGCGCACTTCCAGGCGGAGGTGCTCACCGGGAACGTGCAGCGCCTGCTGCGGGGCGAAGCCCTCGACCCGGGCTTCGACGGCCACGCGAACTGCTTCATCGAGACGGGCTTCGGCAAGGCCCTCCTCATCGACTTCAACTACGAGACCGAGCCGCTGCCCGGACGGTTCCCCCTCCCCGGCGTGGGCCCGATGCCCCTGCTCAAGGAGAGCCGACTGAACCACCTCGGCAAGCTCGCCTTCCGCTGGGCGTACTGGAACGTGCTCCTCCCCGGACACGACATCCCCGGGATCCCGGCGCAGCTCTCGCTCAAGGGGAAGGAACTCCCCGCCACCCTCACCGCGGCCCACTGACCCGAACCGGAGCTCCCCATGACCGACCTCCTGACGCTCGACCTCGACCGCGACGCCGAAGGCTTCCTGCAGCAGCCGGAGCAGTGGAACCGGGAGATCGGCATCGCCATCGCGCGCGAGTGCGGCATCGCCGAGATGACCGACCGCCACTGGCAGGTCTGCGAGTTCATGCGCAACACCTACCTCGCGAACGGCGCGGCCCCCTCCATCCGCACGCTCGGGAAGGAGTCGGGCGTGACCGTGAAGGAGCTCTACCAGCTCTTCCCGAAGGGCCCCGCGAAGCTCGCCGCCAAGATCGGCGGGATCCCCAAGCCGCACGGCTGCATCTGAACCTCAACCGCAAAGGAGCCGAGCCATGGCCACCCTGACCGCCCCCCAGCTCGAGACCGATCGTCCGACCCCGACCCCGATCGAGAAGGTCTCCATCATCATCTCCAAGGGCTCCTTCGAGAGCGTCTACCCCGGCCTCATCATGGCCAACGGAGCCCGAATGGAGGGGATCGAGGCGAACGTCTTCTTCACCTTCTTCGGCATGGACGCGATCAACACCAAGCGGAACGCCTCGATGAAGGTGGCGACCGTCGGCAACCCGGGACTCCACCTCCCTACCTTGCTCGGCGCGCTCCCGGGCGTCTCCGGGATGGTAACGCGGATGTTCAAGCGGGAGATGGAGAAGCTCGACATCCCGCCCATCCCGGAGTTCCTCGAGCTGCTCTCCGACTCCGGCGCGCGGCTCTTCGCGTGCAAGGCGACGGTGGACATGTTCCACCTCACCAAGCAGGACTTCATCCCGCAGCTCGAGGACATCATCACCGTCGGCCAGTTCTACGAGATGGCCGCTGGTGGCGAGATCATCTTCACCTGAGGATCGGCACCTGCGCCTCAGGGGGTGACCGCGCGGGCAGGGACGGCGATCGTGAACAGCAGCGCGGCGAGGCCCGCGAGCGCGGCACCCATCGCGAACGCCGTCTCCGGGCCGTAGCCCTCCCAGATGAGCCCGAAGATCACGGATGCCGGGAGTGCCCCGAGGCCGAGCGCGGCGTTGAACCACCCGAACGCGGTGCCGCGCTGCGCCGCAGGCACGAGGTCTGCCACGAGCGCCTTCTCGGTGCCCTCGGTCATGCCGAAGTAGAGCCCGTACACGAAGAAGAGGAACCAGGCCTGCCACTGCTCGGTCGCCGCCGCGAACCCGAGGTAGACGGCAGCGTAGATCGTCCAGCCCCCCAGGATCAGCGGGCGCCGGCCCAGCCGGTCGGAGAGCGCGCCGCCGAGCGCCGAGGTCGACGACTTCACCACGTGCAGCATCGCCCAGAGGATCGGGATGAGGGCCGTCGGCACG
>CAZHAG010000057.1:0-16141 GCA_964529705.1 uncultured Gemmatimonas sp.
CGCAGCTGCGCGACGAGGTGTTGGAGGGATGGCGCGCGGGCCGCGGGTAGCCGAGCAGCGGCGAGTGGCCGAGGGTAGCCGGGTGTAGCCGCGGCGGGCCGCGGCGCTACCCCGCGTCGTATGCCGCGAGGATCTCCTCGGGCGAGACGGTCGCTGCGCCCAGCTTCCCCACTTCGACCCCCGCGGCGAAGTTCGCGATGACCGCAGCCTCGAACGCGTCCGCGCCCACCGCCATCATCGCGGCGAGGTACGCAGTGACCGTGTCCCCGGCGCCGACCACGTCGTAGACCTCCCGCGCAGTGGACGGGATGCGCCGGATCGTCGCCCCCGTGTCGATGAGCACCATCCCGCGCTCGGAGAGCGTGAGCAGGAGGCGTTCCGCCCCCAACCGCTCCAGCACGGCGGGCAGCGCCTCCGGGTGCTCGAGGTCCACCGCGGCACCCAGCGCCGCCTCTAGCTCGCGGCGGTTCGGCTTGAACACCGTGGCGCCGCGATAGGCGAAGAAGTTCCGGTACTTGGGATCGACGATCACCGGGATCCCCTTGGCGCGCGCCGCGGCGATCGCGCGGGCGATCACGCGCTCGACCAGCACACCCTTGTTGTAGTCCTCCAGGATGAGCGCGCCGGCGTCCCCCACCGCCCGGTCGACGGCGGCGAGCACGGCCTCGATCTCTGCGCCGGCGAGGTCCTCGTCGGTCTCCTCGTCCACGCGCACCACCTGCTGGCCACGCGCGACGACCCGCGTCTTGGTCGTGGTCGGCCGCGCGGTGTCGACCAACCCCCTTGCGCTCGCGCCGAGTGCGGTGAGCATCGCGCGCAGCTCGGCGCCGGGCCCATCGGTCCCCACTGCCGCGACGAGTTCGCCGGTGGCGCCGAGCGCGGCGACGTTCTGCGCGACATTGGCGGCCCCGCCGAGAGCGCGCCGCCGCTCCCGGACGCGCACCACGGGCACCGGCGCCTCCGGGGAGATCCGGTCCACGTCGCCGCGCAGGTAGATGTCGAGCATCGCGTCCCCGACGATGGCGATGCGGGCGCGCGCGCGCCGGGGCGCGTCGAGGAGCTCGTGCAGGCGCTCTCGCGCGATGAGGGCTTTCGGCATGCGGGGAAAGATGCGTAAACTGGCGCCGCGCGCCTACTCTCACCCCCGGCTCCAGTTGCCAGACTCCGCTCCGCCCGGCGCACGCCCCCGGATCCTCCCGCTCGTCCTCGCGTCCGCGATCCTCGGGATGTCGGTGAGCGGCCCGCTCGCGCGGCTCTCCGAGGCGCACCCGCTCGCCATCGCCGCCTGGCGCCTCACGATCGCGCTCGTCCTCGTCGCGGGGTTCCTCACGGCGACGCGCGGCTGGGCCGAGTACCGGCGGCTCAGCCGCCGCGACCTCCTGATCGCGTTGATGGCCGGCGCGATGCTCGCCGTGCACTTCTGGAGCTGGATCGCCTCGCTCTCCTACACCTCCATCGCCGCGAGCGTGGTGCTGGTGAACCTCCACCCGGTGGTGATCGTCGCAGGCTCCGCATTCTTCCTCGACGAGCGCCCGACCCCACGCCAGCTCGCCGGGATCGTGGTGGCGATGTTCGGCGCACTCCTCGTCGCGTGGGGCGACAGCCGCGGCGCGGACGGCCTCGTTGACCTGAGCGGCCGCGCGGTGCTCGGGGACCTGCTCGCGGTGCTCGGCGCGGTCACCGTCGGCGTCTACTATCTGGTGGGCCGTTCCCTCCGCCAGCGGTTGACCCTCTGGCCCTACGTCGGGCTGGTGTACGCGGCCGCGCTCCTCACACTCCTCGTCTTCGTGGTCGTCACCGGGGCGCCACTCTGGCCCCAGCCGCCGCGCGAGTGGGCGATCTTCGTCGGCATCGCGATCGGCCCGATGATGCTCGGCCACACGGGATTCAACTGGGCGTTGCGGTACGTGCCTGCCTACGTGGTGAGTCTCGCGATCCTCGCGGAGCCGGTCGGCGCGACACTCTTGGCCGCACTCCTCCCGGGTATCCGCGAGCTTCCCGGCGCGTGGACATTCGCTGGCGGCGCCGTCGTGCTCAGCGGACTCGCGCTCGGGACCATCGCGCCCCGTCGCGCGAGCGGGTGACCACGGGCATCTTTCGCGCATGACCGCCGAGCCGCGCCTCCAGCCCCCCGAGGCCATCCGGGAGATCTGCCGCACCCTGGAGCGGGCCGGGCACGAGGCGTGGTGCGTCGGCGGCGCGGTGCGCGACGCCTTCCTCGGCATCCAGACGCTCGACTGGGACATCGCGACCTCGGCGCACCCCGACGCGGTGCAGCGACTGTTCAAGCGAACGGTCCCGGTCGGCCTCAAGTTCGGCACCGTGGGCGTGCTCGACGCGGCCGGGGTCCTCCACGAGGTCACGACCTTCCGCCACGACGTCGAGACCGACGGCCGCCACGCGGTCGTGCGCTTCGGTGCCTCGCTCGACGAGGACCTCGCGCGACGCGACTTCACGATCAATGCGATCGCGGTGCACGCCGAGCGGCTCGAGGTGCGCGACCCGTACGGCGGCCGCGCGGACCTTGCGGCGGGGGTCGTGCGCTGCGTGGGCGACGCGCGGGAGCGCATGCAGGAGGATCGCCTGCGCGCTCTCCGTGCCCTCCGCTTCGCGGGGCGCTTCGGCTTCTCGATCGAGCCCGCGACCTGGGCCGCGATCCGTGAGAGTGCCCCGCACCTCGGGCGCCTCTCGATGGAGCGCGTGAAGCAGGAACTGGAGAAGGTGATGGAGCAGGTCGCGCGACCTGCGGCGACGCTCGAGCGCTACCGCGCGTCGGGGGCGCTCGGGACGCTCGTGCCCGTTCTCGCCGCGGCGCCAGCCGAGCGATTCGCCGCGCTGGATGCGCTGGCCCTCCCGGGCCCTTCTGGAAGGCCGCACCGGCGCCTCCTCCGGCTGGCGGCGCTCTTCGCCGAGCCGGGAGTCGCGCCCGCGCGCGACCTCGGGCGCACGCTCAAAGCGCTCAAGTTGTCGAACGTGGAGGCGCGTGCCTGCGAGGAGCTCGCGCACGCCGTCGCGCGCGTCTCGCTCGATGGGAACGGGCACGCGATAGTGAAGCTCTCACCGGCGCCGAGCGACACGGATCTCCGTCGCCTCGTCGCGACGGTGGGGCGGCTCACGGTGCCCGGCATGGCCCGCCTGCTCTGGGCACGGGCCTCCGCACGCGCGGAGAGCGCGCCGGGCGCGTCGCGCGAGGCGCGCCTCGCCGGCATCGCGCTCTACCGCCGCGCGATGCGCATCGCCTGGCGCGACCCGATCGCGATCGCAGACCTCGCGCTCGACGGCGACGACCTCCGGCGCGCGGGCGTGCCCGCCGGCCGTGCCATCGGCCAGACGTTGGAGCGGCTGCTCGACGCCGTGCTCGAGGATCCCGCGCGCAACACGCGCACGGAACTCCTCGCCCTCATCACGTCGGGCGCGTCATCCTCCCCGCGCGCCGACTGACTAGCATTCAGGCACCATGCTCGCTCTGAACCTCGATGTCGAAGTCACCCGCGGCGAGATCGTCGAGTCGGTGCACCGCGTGCATGCGGCCGTGATCGGCGAGGATGAGGTGCTCGTGGGCGCGGCCCGCGACACGGGCCTGGTGTCGCACTGGCGCTCCTGCTCCAAGTTCTTCCAGGTGATCCCCCTCCTCGCCTCCGGGGGGTTCGACCAGCTCGGGTGGGGCGACCGCGAACTCGCCCTCGCCTGCGCGTCGCACGGCGGTGAACCCGAGCACGTCGCCCTCGCGAGCGCGATGCTGGCCTCCCTCGGCCTCGAGGAGGGCGACCTCGCCTGCGGTCCGCACGAGCCCCTTTCCTCGCGCGGGGCCAGGCTCTGGCGCGAGAGTGGCGCGCCCCTCTCGCGCCTCCACAACAACTGCTCCGGCAAGCATGCGGCGATGCTCGCGCGGGCGAAGACCTCCGGGTGGGCGACGCGCGGCTATGAGCAGGCGGAGCATCCCGTGCAGCGGGCGTGCGTTGGGGAGGTCTCGGCCTGGACCGGCGTCCCGCTCGACGACATGCCGCTCGCGGTGGATGGCTGCGGAGTCACGGTCATGGCGCTCCCGCTCGACCGCATGGCCCTGGCCTACGCGCGCTGGGCGCGCGCGGTGCACGCGGGCGACGCCATCCCGCTCCGGACGGCGACCGCGCTGCGCGCGCACCCGGAACTTCTGGGTGGCACCGACCGGTTCGATACGGTGATCCTCCAAGAGACGCAGGGCGCCGTGATCGCGAAGGTCGGCGCGGAGGGGGTGCACTCGATCGCCGTGCCCTCACTCGGGCTCGGCCTCGCCCTGAAGGTGGAGGATGGGGCGCTCCGGGCGCAGCACATCGCCGTGCTGGCGGCGCTCCAGCAGCTCGGCGTCCTGCCCACCGACCTGCCGCCACGCCTCGCGGAATTCGCCGTCCGCCCGGTCCGGAACACGCGTGGGGAGATGGTGGGCGAGCTGCGGGGCGTCGCGGGCGTTCGCCACCTCACGCACTGACATGGTGTCGCTCGCCGAGGGCTCCGGTCCCACCATCGCGGATGCCGCTGCGATCCGGGCGCTCGTCCGGCTATCCGCCCAGGTCGCGGCGGGCCCGGAAGACGGCGTGCGGCTCGCGTGCGCCCACTGCGTGGCCGCCGCGGTCCCCGACGCCTGGGTGGAGGAGATGCTGCTGCAGTCATACCTCTTCTGCGGGTTCCCCCGCACGCTCAACGCCATGCGGGAGTGGCGCCGAGTGTCGGGAAGGGCAGCGCCCGTCGCGGAAGACCTTCCTGCGCCCGACCTCGAGCGCTGGCGGGAGCAGGGAGAGGCGACCTGCGCCGTGGTCTATGGCCGTTCGTACGAGAAGCTCCGACACAACATCGCGGCGCTCCATCCGGCGCTCGACGAGTGGATGATCGTCGAGGGGTATGGCAAGATCCTCTCGCGGCCTGGCCTGGACCTTCGCGTCCGCGAGCTCTGTGTGGTGGCGGCGTGCGTCGCCGCCGGGCAGGACCGGCAGCTGCATTCGCACCTCCATGGCGCGCTGCATGCCGGCGCGACGGTCGAGGAGGTGCGGGGCACGCTCGCGGCACTCGAGGGGAGCGTCGGGGCGGAGGAACTGCTCCGAGCGCGCCTCCTCTTCGACCGCGTCGTCGGGAAGTCGCTACAGTAAGGGACGGGCGCATCCCGCGTCCCGTCCATCCTCTCCCTCGCGCCGTCCATCGTGTTCATCGACCTCGTCACCGTTCGCGTCACTGCCGGCACCGGCGGCTCCGGCTGCACCTCGTTCCGCCGCGAGAAGTTCGCGCCCATGGGTGGCCCTGATGGCGGGGACGGCGGCAAGGGTGGGGACGTGATCGTGCGCGGCGACTCCAACCTCGCGACGTTGCTCGACTTCAAGTACCGGGACCACTGGGAGGCGGAGCGCGGCGAGCATGGCATGGGGTCGAACAAGACGGGTCGCTCCGGGAGCGACGTGGTGATGCCGGTCCCGCCGGGCACGGTGATCCGCGACCGGGACACCGGCGAGCGGCTCGCCGAGGTGCTGGAGCATGGGGAGGAGTTCCGCGTGGCCAAGGGCGGACGCGGCGGGAAGGGGAACACCTTCTTCGCGACCGCCACGCACCAGGCGCCGCGCGAGTGGCAGCCGGGGGAGGAGGGGGAGGTCCGGAACCTCGAGCTCGAACTGAAGCTCATCGCCGACATCGGCCTCGTGGGCCAGCCCAACGCGGGCAAGTCGACGCTCCTCTCCGTCATCTCGGCCGCGCGCCCAAAGATCGCCGACTATCCCTTCACCACCCTCGCCCCGAACCTCGGCGTGGTGCAGCTCTCCGACTCCCGGACCTTCGTCGTCGCCGACATCCCGGGCATCATCGAGGGGGCCCACGAGGGGAAGGGGCTGGGGCTTCGCTTCCTGCGACACATCGAGCGGACACGCCTCCTGGCGTTCATGATCCCGATCGACGCCATGGACTGGCAGGCCGAGTACGACCAGCTGCGCGAGGAGGTCTCCCAGTACTCGGCGGAGCTTGCCGCCAAGCCGCACTGCGTCGTCTTCACCAAGCTCGACCTGCTCGGCGAGCCCTACGTGCCCGAGATCGAGGCCCCCGGGGCGTTCGCCAAGCTCTCCATTTCGGCGGCTGGCCGGATCGGACTGGACGAACTCAAGGCGACCTGGTGGACGCGGCTGCTCGAGATGCGCAAACAGGGCGCGTGAGGGCCGTCCGGGAAGCCCCGGCGATGGCGCCGCGCTGGATCGGCGCGCCGGAGCTTCCCGCGTGCTTCCGGGACCTTCCGCACCCGCCGGCGGGGCTTTGGTTGCTGGGCGATCCGGGAGGACTCGAGGGGGCGCCGCGACGGCATGTCGCGATCGTGGGGACCCGGGACGCGTCCCCGTATGGCGTCCGGGTCGCGGAGCGGCTGGCCGCCGCCTGCGTACGGGCCGGACTCGTGGTGGTGAGCGGGTTGGCCCGGGGGATCGATGCGGCGGCCCATCGAGCAAGTTTGGCGCATGCCGGGGGCACCGTGGCGGTGCAGGGCACGGGGGTCGATGTTCCCTATCCGGTCGGACACCGGGAGCTCCACCGCACGATCGTCGAGCGGGGCACGGTCCTGTCCGAGGTCGAACCGGGGTCGAGGGCTGGTCCGGGGTGCTTCCCACGCCGGAACAGGCTGATCGCGGCGCTGGCCGAGGTGACCGTGGTGGTGGAGGCGGGGTTCAAGTCGGGGGCGATCAACACGGCCAGCCAGGCGCTCGAACTCGGCCGGGTGGTGGCAGCGGTGCCAGGCCAGATCGACTCCCCTCGATCGGCCGGCTGCAATGGACTGATCAGGGACGGCGCGCAGGTGATCACCGATGTGGAAGACCTGTTGGGACTCTATGGGTTATCCACACTGACGTCGAGGCCCGGTTCGCCAATTGGGACTGATTCCGACCTGAGCCAGCACCGAGGCACGATGGACTCGGCGGATCAGAACAGACTGCTCTCGATGGCCCGCGAGCGTCCAGGCTCGCCCGAGGAGTTCGCGGATTGTCTTGGACTGCCAGTGAGGCAGGTATCGATATGGCTCGCGGAGCTGGAGATCCAGGGACTCGTCGAGAGGCGAGGACTGGTGTACTTCGCGAGCGCTGGCGCCTGATCGCGGCGGGGCAGGGAGTGCTCGATCTCTTGGGACCGTGGATTCGATGACCTGCGCCGGTGAAGGCGGCCTGAACGCGATGGCGGATCCCTTGCAGCGCTCCGGAAGGCACTAGGAGCGGGCGGAAAGGGGCCGGCAAGCCGTTCCGGTCGACGCAAGAGGGCGCCGACACTGATATCTAGAAGTAACGTTAACTAAGTGCCGTATATTGTTGCTATATATAACTATGAGAAAATACTTTAAGTCTTTCTCAATTGCCGGATGGTCATGTCACCTCGTCTCTCCGCCGAGCAGTCAGCCTCCGGCTCGCAGCCTTAGTCACACGGCTCTGGTGGGCGCCTCAGAATCCAAAGGTTGTCCACATGGACGGTGCCTGTTCCGTGTGGAAAACGTCGTGCGCGCATGACCAGCGTCGAAGCGCCGCGGCATCTCTACGTCCACGTCCCATTCTGCGGACGCCGCTGCAGCTACTGCGACTTCGCGATCGCGGTCCGGCGGTCCGTTCCATGGCGCGCGTTCAATGACGCCATTATGGCCGAGTTGGCAACGAGGTCTATCACGCTCGATCCGGGAGCGATCAGTTCCATCTACTTCGGCGGCGGAACGCCATCGAAGCTCGGCGCGGAAGGGATCCGCGCCCTTCTCACCGGATTCGCACATCGACTCGGTGTGGACAACTTGTCCACTCTTTCAGGGAATCCGGAGATCACCATTGAAGTCAATCCGGAGGATGTCACGGAGCAGGCGGCGGCCGTGTGGGCGGCGGCCGGCGTCAACCGGGCCTCGCTCGGCGTGCAGTCCTTCGACCCGTCAGTCCTTCAATGGATGCACCGAGAACACGGACCGGAGGATTCCGCGCGCGCCGCACGGACCCTGCGCGCCGGGGGGATCGGGAGCCTCTCGCTCGACCTGATATTCGCACTTCCCGACCATCTCGCGCGCGACTGGCCGCGGGACCTCGAGCTGGCCCTGGCGCTCGATCCGGACCACCTCTCGCTCTACGGTCTCACGGTCGAGCCCAAGACCCCGCTCGGCAGGTGGACCGCCCGAGGGGAGGTGGCCGAGGCGGCCGAGGAGCGATTCGAATCGGAGTTCCTGGCAGCCCATGACGCGCTCGGGGCCGCAGGGTACGAGCACTACGAGGTCTCCAACTACGGAAGGCCCGGCCATCGTGCGGTGCACAACTCCGCCTACTGGTCCGGGGCTCCGTACCTGGGATTGGGTCCCTCGGCCCACGGCTTCGACGGCATTGCAAGGCGTTGGAACATATCGGCATACGCTGCCTGGTCGGACGCGGTCGAGGCCGGCGCGGATCCCGTGGCGGGACGTGAGGATCTGGCGGCGACCGACCGCCTCGCGGAGGATGTCTACCTCGGGCTGCGTACGATCGACGGCCTGACTATCCATCAAACAGACATGATGACGGTTATGCCTTGGATCGAGCAGGGCTGGGCGCGCGTCGAGGGTGGTCGCCTGATCCTGAACCCTCGCGGCTGGCTCCGCCTCGACGCGCTCGCCGTCGCCTTGACTTCTGTTAGAAGTCGTTCCTAATCTTCGACTTATGGCCTCCCTCGAGCTGACCGAACGCGAACGGAACGTGCTCGAGGCCGTCGTCAGGTCATACGTCGAGACCGCGGAACCCGCCGGTTCGCGCACCATCGCCAAGCGCTTCGGCCTCGGGGTCTCACCGGCCACCATCCGCAACACGATGGCCGACCTCGAGGAGAAGGGGTTCCTCTACCATCCGCACACCTCGGCCGGACGGATCCCGACCGACAAGGCGTACCGGCTCTATGTGGACGCCCTGATTCGCGTAAGGCCGCTCACGGTGCGGGATCGCGACCGGCTCGCGGAGCAGATCAGTGGTGGCGGATCCGCGATCGAGAGCATCCTCCGCCGGGCCGCCCAGTCCCTCGGTGTCCTCTCGCAGGAGCTGGGAGTCGCACTCGGGCCCCGACTCGACCAGGCCGTCCTGCAGAAGCTCGAACTCGTGCGGCTCTCCTCCGAGAAGATGATCCTCGTGCTCACGCTCGCGGGAGGCGCGGTGCGCACGATCTTCATCGAGATCCGGGGCGAGATCGCGGACGACGCGATCGCCGAGGTGCAGCGGGTGTTGAACGAACGCCTGGGCGGCCTCTCGCTCGCGGAGGTCCGCACCACGCTTGGCGCGCGCTTGCGCGACGTCTCTCCCGCTGGCGATGCCTCGGAGCTCCTGAACATCTTCCTCCAGGAGGGGGAGCAGCTCTTCGACGTGGCCGGTGTGCGCGGTGAGGACGCGGTCGTCCTCGGGCAGGCCTCCGTGCTGGCCGAGAAGCCCGAGTTCGCCACCGGCGAGTCGATGAAGCGCCTCATCGCGCTCACGGAGACCCGGACGCACCTCGCGGAGGTCCTCCGCGGCCGCGCGTCGACGCCGGGCGTCTCCATCACCATCGGTGACGAGCACGGCTCGCAACTCCTCGGCGGGCTGACGCTCGTGACGGCGGAGTACCGGGCGGGGGGCCTGACGGGCGTCATCGGCGTGATCGGCCCGACGCGGATGCCGTACGAGAAGGTCATCTCGCTCGTCACGCACACGTCGTCCCTGGTCACGGACCTGCTCGGATAGGCCCTCCTCGCGGCAGTGGCGCCCGGACCGCATACTGAGGCGATGCCCGGGGCCGAGCTCGACTCGCTCTTTCTCGATTTCCAGTTCGCGGTCGCGGGGCGATACTCGCTCGACCGGGAGCTCGGACGTGGGGGGATGGGGATCGTCTTCCTCGCGCGCGAGGTCCACCTCGACCGCCTCGTCGCGATCAAGCTGCTCCCGCCTGAGCGCGCCGGCGATCCCGAGTTGCGGGATCGCTTCCTCCGGGAGGCGCGCCTCGCCGCGAAGCTCTCGCACCCGAACATCATCCCCATCCACGCGGTCGACGAGGTGAGCGGGTTCGTCTTCTTCGTGATGGCGTACGTCGACGGGGAGACGCTGGCGCATCGCGTGCGTTCTCGCGGACCGCTCTCGGCGTCGGAGGGTTCGCGGGTGCTCAAGGAGGCCGCGTGGGCGCTCTCGCACGCGCATGGGCAGGGCCTCGTCCATCGCGACGTCAAGCCGGACAACATCCTGCTCGAGGCGGTCTCGGGGCGTGCGCTCGTGGCGGACTTCGGGATCGCGGCGGCCACCGGCGACCTCGCTGGCGAGGGCGTCGCGGGAACGCCGGAGTTCATGAGTCCGGAACAGGCTCTCGGGAAGCCGGTCGACGCACGGAGCGATCTCTACTCGCTCGGGGCGACCGCATTCTATGCCTTCACCGGACGGCTCGTCTTCGAGGGCGCCTCGCACACGGAGACGCTGGCGAAGCAGGTGACCGCGGCGCCGCCCAGCCTCGCCTCGGTCGGAGCGCCGGTCCCGCGCCGGCTCGCCGCCCTCGTCGACCGCTGCCTGGCGAAGGATCCCGAGCACCGGCCGAGCGATGCCGCCGCGCTTGCTGAGCAACTGGCGGTCGCCGTCGAGGTCCGCCGGGAGGTGCCCGCGCTGCTCCGCGACTTCGTCAAGCGTTCCGGCCGCGTGGACGGGGCGGGCGCGCTCGTGGGCGCGACGATCCTCCCCTTCGTCGCGGTCGGCGTGGGATCCGTGTACGGCGCGCTCGCCGGCTTCGGCACGCTGGCGCTCGGCGCGGCCGGCATGCCGCTCTCGTACCTGGTGCACTCGGCGCGGGCGCTCGTGGCGGCTGGCTTCACGCATCGCGACCTCGCGCCCGCGTTCCGCTCCGTGCTCGATCAGGGGAGTGAGGAGCGCACGGCGCACGTGGGGCGCGTGAAGGGGCCCTGGGACCGGATCTGGCGCGGCGCGGCGGTGGCGTCGACGGTCTCGGCCGGGATCACCCTTCCGGTCCTGATCGCCGGCATGACGGTTCTTCCCCTCGGCTGGCGCGTCACGGGGGCGCTCGCCACCTGGTTCTTCCTCTCGATCTCGAGCGCGACGCTCACGTTGGTGGGGCACGGCCTGCGCGTGCAGCGGTACGAGGACATCGACACGTCGTTCTGGGGCCGCGTCTGGACCGGCCGGCTCGGCCGCGCGCTGTTCGGACTGGCGGGCCGGCTCACGAAGCGCCGTGCCGGCCTCGGACCGATGACTCATCGTGCCACGGAGCTCTCGCTGAGCGTTGCCGCCGAGGAGCTCTTTGAGCAGCTCCCCTCCGCGACGCGCGACGCGCTGGGTGACGTGCCGGCCGTGCTGCATCGGTTGCAGGACGACGCGCAGCGGCTCCGCGAGCAGCACGACCGACTGGTGGACCTGCTGGCCGCGGCCGGCGAGGCGGGCGCCACCGATGCGTTCGAGGGCTATCGTGAGATGCGCGACGAGGCCAAGCGCAAGCTGTCCGAGGTGGTGGCGCTGCTCGAGGGGATCCGGCTGGACCTGCTGCGCCTACACGCGGGGACCGGCACCGTCGACGGCGTGACGACTCAGGTCGGCCTTGCGAGTGAGGTGGCCGACCAGGTCGCGCGGCTCATCGATGCCCGCGCCGAAGTGGAGCGGGCGCTCCGTTTTCCCCGGGAGATCGCGAGGACCCCGGCGTAGGGTTCACTCCGCGATGCGGGGGTGTCGCTCGCCGAGTCAGCGTGGCACCCAGCTTGCTCGACTAGCCATTAACTTTCGCACGAGCCCGCCATGCCGGCAGGCCCGCGTCACTCTGGCGTTCAATAATGGCTGATTTCTACTCCGCGCTCGGCGTCCCGAAGACCGCCTCCGACGACGAGATCAAACAGGCGTATCGCAAGCTGGCGATGCAGTACCACCCCGACAAGAACGGGGGCTCGAAGGAGGCGGAGGAGAAGTTCAAGTCGCTCACCGAGGCGTACGACGTGCTGCGCGATCCGCAGAAGCGCTCCGCGTACGATCGCTACGGTGAGGCGGGGCTTCGCGGGGGCGGCGGGCAGGGGTTCCACCACGTGGACCTCTCCGAGGCGCTCAACATCTTCATGCGCGACTTCGGCTTCGGCGACCTCTTCGGGAGCGGGGGCCGGCAGCAGTCGTCGCCACGCTCGGGCGCCGACGTGAAGCTGGACCTCGACCTCACGATGCTCGAGGTCGCCACCGGCATCACGAAGAAGGTGAAGCTCAAGCTCCTCGATCCCTGCGACCGCTGTGCGGGGAAGGGGGCCGAGCCAGGCACCACCGCGCAGCGTTGCGCGACATGCGCGGGGCAGGGCGAGGTGCGTCGTGCGCAGCAGAGCTTCTTCGGGCAGTTCGTGAGCGTGGCCCCCTGTCCGGCGTGCCGTGGCGAGGGCGTGATGATCACGAGCCCCTGCAAGTCGTGCCGCGGCGAAGGACGGCAGCGTGGTGAGCACGAGATAGAGCTCAAGGTCCCGGCGGGCGTGTCGAGCGGCCAGTACATGCACCTGCGCGGCGTGGGGAACGCCGGGGTGCGCGGCGGGCCGCGGGGCGACGTGATCGTCGTCTTCGACGTGCTCGAGGATGACCGATTCGAGCGCGACGGCGAGGACCTCTACTGCGAGGTGCTCGTCACCTATCCCCAGGTGGTCCTCGGCGCCGACGTCGACGTTCCGGGCGTGACGGGACCGCTGACGCTCCGCATCCCGGCGGGCACGCAGAGCGGGGAGGTGTTCACGCTCCGGGGCCGCGGGCTGCCGCGCGTGAATGCGAGCGGCGTGGGCGACCTCCACGTCCGCGTGCAGGTCTGGACGCCGCAGAACCTCGCCCGCGAGGAGGAGCGCCTGATCGAGCAACTGCACGAGGTGCAGGCGAAGCCCCCCGAGAAGCGCGCGAAGGGATTCTGGGCGAAGATGAAGGAAGTGATCTCCGGGTGACCCCGCACCGGGTCACGCCTGCCTCCCTTCACCCACCGTCCCATGTGGCATCGCGTCCAGATCACCCCGTCGAGCGCTGACCTCGCCGCCGCCATCGCGGCGCGGATGTTCGAGGCCGGCGCCGAGGGAGTGCACGAGGATGGCGCGCACCTCGTGACGCACCTGGCGCCGGATGCGAGTCCCGAGGCCTTCATCGCCGCCGTGCGCGCCGCCGACGAGGACCTCCTCGGCTCGCATGCCCCGCTCCAGCACGTCGACTGGTCGGTGCGCTGGCGCGACCGGATCGGTGCGCACCAACTGGGCTCGCTCACGGTGACGCCCCCTTGGCTCGCCGAGGGGCGCGATCCCTCCACGACCGTGGTGATCGAGCCCGCGATGGCGTTCGGCACCGGGGAGCATCCCACCACGCGCGGCGTCGTGCGGCTCCTGCAGGCGGTGATCCGTCCCGGCGACGCGGTGGCGGACCTCGGGGCGGGGAGTGCCGTGCTCGCGATCGCGGCGGTGAAGCTCGGCGCGGCGCGCGCGTTCGCCATCGAGAACGACCACGACTCCATCGCGAACGCGGAGGAGAACGTCGTGCGGAACGGGGTCTCGCACGCAGTGGCCGTGCTCGAGGGAGACGCGGAGACGCTCCTCCCGCTCGTCGCGCCAGTGCGGGTGGTGGTCGCGAACATCATCTCCGGCGTGTTGCTCACGCTGCTCCCGGCGATCGCCGCCGCCCTCGCGCCGGACGGTACGGCGATCCTGAGCGGGATCCTCCTGGAGGAACGCCCGCGGATGCTGGGTGCCCTCGCCGCAGAGGGCTGGCAGGTGGTCGCCGAGGACGCCGAGGAGCAGTGGTGGTCGGTTCAGGTGCGAAGATGAGCCTGCCGACCTTCGTGACCGACGATCCGTTCACGGCGCCCGGCACGGTGACGCTCGGCGAGGACGCGGCGCACCACATGCGCGTGCGGAGGCTCGAGAGTGGGGTGCGCGTCGGGTTGGTGGATGGCGCCGGTACGCGGGGTGAGGGGGTGCTGACGCAACTCGCCAAGCGGCATGCGATCGTGAGTGTCGAGAGTGCCGAGCGGGTGGCGGCCGCGCCCGCGGTGCACCTGCTCGTGCCGGTCGCGGACAAGGACCGGATGCTCTGGCTCGCGGAGAAGGCGACGGAGCTCTCGCTCACCAGCTGGCGTCCGGTGCTCTACCGTCGCTCGAAGCACGTGAACCCGAGGGGCGAGGGCACGACGTTCCAGCAGAAGGTCCGTTCCCGGATGGCAGGAGCCCTGGAGCAGAGCCACGGGGCCTGGATGCCCGTCACTTTCCCGGAGGCCTCGCTCGAGCACGCGATCGCGGGGCGCCCGCCTGGGGTCGCCTACGTGCTCGACCAGGGAGCGCGGCCGCTCTTCGATGCTCTTGGGCCGGCGCTCGATGGGCCGCGCCGCGCCGGGCGGGCGATTCCGGCAGTCACGCTCGCCGTCGGGCCCGAGGGGGGCTTCGAGCCCACCGAGCTGGCCGCGTTGGAAGCGTCCGGCTTCGGACGTGTCTCGCTCGCGAGGAACGTCTTGCGCTTCGAGACCGCGGCGATCGCGGGGCTCGTCGCCGTCCGCGCCACCCTCGATTGGATGGCCGCCACCTTCCACGACGCCGGCGCCGCCGGTGGGGAGTCCACCACGTGAGCGACTGCCTGTTCTGCCGCATCGTCCGCGGGGAGATCCCGAGTGCCAAGGTCGCGGAGAGCGCGTCCTGCCTGGCCTTCCGCGACATCGCGCCGAAGGCGCCCACCCACGTCCTGGTGATCCCCAAGGCGCATTTCGATTCCGTACTAACCGTGGAGGATGGCCCCGTGATCGGGGACATGGTGATGCTGGCGCAGGAGGTGGCGCGCGCCGAGGGGATCGCCGAGGGCGGGTTCCGGCTGGTGATCAACACCGGTGCGGACGGCGGGCAGACGGTGGGTCACCTGCACCTGCACGTCCTGGGGGGTCGGGGCCTCAAATGGCCGCCTGGCTGAGGGTTGCCCGCCGGTGGTGCCGGGCCTAACTTGCAAGGCTACCACCTCACGATTCCCTTGCCGGCGCACAAACGCCACGAAGGGGGGAAGACCAGTTTGTCAGAAGTCATCATCCATGAAGATGAAAACTTCGAGCGCGCGCTGAAGCGCTTCAAGAAGAAGTGCGAGAAGGCAGGGATCCTCTCGGATCTCCGCAAGCATCGCCATTACGAGAAGCCCAGCGAGAAGCGGAAGCGGAAGCTCAACGCCGCCCAGCGCAAGAATCGCCGTACCCGCACGCACTGATGTCCGGGATGGCGGCACGGCTCCAGGGCGAGCTCAACGCCGCCCGCAAGGCACAGGAGAAGGCCCGTGTCCTGCTGCTCGGCACCGTGCTGTCGGAGATCAAGAACCGGGAGATCGAGCTGGGGCGGGACCTCTCCGACGAGGACGTCGTCGAGGTCATCCGCAAGGCGATCAAGCGTCGGCGGGAATCGACCGAGATGTACACCAAGGCGGGGCGCACCGAATTGGCCGCCGTCGAGTCCGCGGAGGCCCAGGCCCTCGAGGTCTGGCTTCCAGCGGCACCCTCGGATGACGAGGTGCGCGCCGCGGTCCGCGAGGCCATCGCCGGCGGGGCGACGGCGATCGGTGCCGTGATGGGGAAGGTGATGCCGCGCTTCAAGGGGCGGCTCGACGGCAGCGTGATCAATCGCATCGCGCGCGAGGAGCTCGGGACGCCGGCGTGAACTTCCAGGCGCACGCCCTCGAGGTCCTCGAGTTCGCACGATTGCTCGAGCATGTCGCCGGACACGCGTCGAGCACACCGGGCGCAGAGCGCATTCGCGCCCTGCGCCCGTTGGCCGTCGGGGGGTCCGCGCCGGAGCGCGCGGAGGCGCTTGCCGCGCTCCGCAGCGAGCAGGGGCGGCTCGTCGCCATGCGCGCCTTCCTCGAGGGCGAGGAGGGGTGGCGCCCGGAGGCGGTGCCCGAACTCGGCGACGCCCTCGCGTCCTACGAAATCAGTTTCCCGTCGGGCCACCCGCAGTTGGTTGCGGTGCGGGCCAACCACGCGCTGGCCCTCGCCAGGACCGGGCACGCCGCGGAGGCCAGGCCGATCCTCGAATCGTCGTACGCCTCGTACGTGAAGACCTACGGCGACCGATCGTCGCAGGCACGGGAAGTCGCCGCCACGCTCGCCGAAGTGTGCGCCATGCTCGACGAAACCGAGGCCGCCGCGGCCTGGAAATCCCGGTCCGCGCCCCGAAGCGGAACGC
>CAZHAG010000058.1:0-5815 GCA_964529705.1 uncultured Gemmatimonas sp.
CGGTCGAAGGAGCGCGCGAGGTGGCCGCGGTCGATCCCGTAGCCGTGGAACGCGCCCGAGCCGGTGTAGTCGGCGGTGGTGTACCGCGAGAAGGTGGCCGGCAGCTCCGGGTCGAAGGTGAAGCAGTCGCACCGGTCCTCGGCACCGAAGTGCGTGGCCTCGAGGTTGTAGCTCACCCAGTTGGGCGTGCCCTTGAGCGGATTGTACGAGGCCGTGTACTGGCCGCGCCGGATGATGAAGTCGTCCGACGCATCGGCGTCCGTCGGCTCGCCGAACTCCGCATTCCCGGCGTACTGCGCCGTCGTGCTGAAGGCGCCGACGTGGGTCGGCAGCGTGTACGTCGCAGTCGTGCCGTCCGCCGCGGTGGCCCGCACCGTCGCGGTGCCGGCGCCGAGCGCGCGGAGCACGCCGTTCGCGTCGATGCTGGCCGTGGCCGGCGTCTCGCTCGCCCAGGTGAAGGTCGTGGTGAGCACCGTGCCCGTCCCCGAGCGGAGCGTCGCGAAGAGCTGGTCCTCGAAGCCGACCGGGAGGGGCGGCTCGCTCGCGAGGCGCCCGGAGAAGCTGATGGTGTTCGGGGGCGGCGGGGGCGGCTCGGAGCTGCCGTTGCAGAAGCCGAAGCTCGACGCCGTGGGGCCGCTCCACGCGCCCGTCGCATCGCGCTGCAGTGACTGCCCGATGGGCGAGTCCGAGGCCTCGAACACGCCGATGTCGCGCGAGGTGAGGCCGACCGCCGGGCCGTTCGTGGCGGTGAGCGTCCCCTCATACGAGAGGAACTCGATCACCTCATCCGTCGCGTTGACGAGCGCGAATCCGTCCGCCGGCCCGTTCTGGATCCCGTTGGACGGGTAGTTCACGACGACGACGCCCCGGCCACTGCACTGCACCGGGATCGTCGCGCTGAGCGTCGTGCTGGAGTAGGTCACCCCACCGGTCTCGTTATAGAGCACCACGCGCCATCCGGTCAGGTCCGTGCCCGAGGGGCCTTCGATCTCGATCGCTTCGCCGACATCGGTGCCGGCGTTGTCGTAGTGGATCTCGGTGAAGCGCGTCGGCGGCAGGACGACCGGGGGTGCCGCTTCCACCGTGACGGTGGCCGTGCCGGCGACGCCGTTCGCCGCCGTCGCGGAGATCGTGGCGCTCCCGGCGGAAACGCCGGTCACCGTCCCGGCCGCATCCACCGTCGCGATCGAGGGTGCGCTGCTGCCCCAGGTCAGGGGCGCGCCCGAGATCGGTGCATTGGCGGCGTCGAAGGCCGTCGCGCCCAGTGCGGCGGTGGCGCCGACGGCGAGCGTGGCCGACGCCGGCGTCACGGACACGCGGGCGACGACCGCGGACGGCTCGTCGTTCGTCGTGCCGTCGTTGCACGCGCCGAAGGTGTTGGCCGCGGGCGCGTTCCACGTGTTGGTGGGCGTGCGCTGCAGCGACTGTCCCACAGGCGTGGTCCCGGACTCCTTGGCGAGGATGTCGACCGAGGTCAGGCCCGCGGCGGGACCGTTCGCCGCAACGAAGGTGCCGCCGTAGGAGAGGAACTCGACCACCGCGCCGGCGGCGTTCACGAGCGCGACGCCATCGGGGTCCCCGTTCTGGATCCCGTTCACGGGGTAGCTCTCGACCACGACGCCGCGCTGGTCGCAGGTCGCGGGGATCGTCCCCGTCAGCGCGCGCGTGTTGTACGTGGACAGGCTGGTGGACGCGCCGTTGTAGAGCACGAGGCTCCACCCCGTGAGGACCGTGCCGGCCGGGCCGGAGATCTCGATCGCCTCTCCCGCGTCCGTCCCCGCGTTGTCGTAGTGGATCTCGCTCAGCCGCACCGCCGGCCCCGCATGGGATGCCGCCGACCACCCGGCGAGCGTCGCCTGCTCCGGCGCGGTCGGACCGTCGGTGGCGCAGGCGAGCGCCAGGAGCAGCGAAGCCGCGGCGGCGATCAGGCGGCGGGGAGAGTGGCGCATGGATTCGGCTCTGGGGGAAGGGGGACGTTGACGGTGGACCGGGCGCGACGGCAAAGTACGAGCGCAAATACTACGCCAACCGCGGACCTTCCGCCGTGGGCGGGAAACCCTCTTCCTCCTCGTCCCGTACGGCGACCATGACCCAAGCCAGCGCGCCGCAAGCCACCGCGACCCAGGGGACGGGATCGGGAGCCGTCGTGGTCGGGACCCCGACTGCCGCTCCGACCGCCGCGGCCCCGACCTCGGCGGAGATCTACCAGGCACTCCGTGCGCAGCGACGCGAGCTGGACAGCCAACTCGAACGTCTGGTCGACACGCGGGATGAGATCGCCCGCGAGCTCCGCGACGGGGTGGTCGGTGACGTTGACCAGACCGGGCTTCAGCAGCGCCTCGCGCAGGTGGACCAGCAGATCGCCTCCGTCTCGATCCGCCTCGCCGAGGCCGATGCCGCCGTGGCGCAGGCGGCCGGCGTCCCGGGGGCGACCATCCAGCTCCCGGAGCCGGATCCCTGGCAGCACGGGCCGCCGGAGGAGATCGTCATGATGGGGATCTTCTTCAGCGCGGTGCTCCTCTTCCCGGTGATGCTCGCGTTCGCGCGCCGGATCTGGAGGCGGAGTCCGGTGGCCGCGCCGATCCCGGCCGAGCTGACCGACCGGCTCGGCGCGATGGAGCGTGCCGTGGACGCGGTCGCGGTGGAGATCGAGCGGATCGGCGAAGGGCAGCGCTTCGTGACGCAGCTGCTCGCGGAGCGGGCCTCGGGGGCGGCCGCGCCCCGCGCGGTCGCGGCCCCCGCTCGGGGGCACGCCGAGGGCTGAGTGGCCTGCGGGACCCCGGATCGTCCATGTTTGGGAGGGTCTGCGGAGAGCCTGCGCCCGATCGGGTGCGCACTATCATTTTGTGCGCATCCCGGGTGTGACCGTCGGCACGGCGCGGAGCGCCTCCGCTGGCGTATCATCTGACTCGAGCGCAGGCGTCCGCCACTTCCCGGCTTGAGCCGCGTACCACATTCTGACAGTGGTGCTATCCGCGACTCGGGGCGGCGGTAGTCTGCAGGCAGGCACTGGGGGTCCGGTTCCGGCGCGAGGGCGCCGTGGCGGGACTCCGGGCATGGAGGAACGTATGGGTCAGGGCAACGGGAACCGATCGGTGGTTCAGGCAGCGCACCTCAAGGCGCGCCACGGCTTCGCGCTCGAGGCGACGCTGATGATCATGGTCCTCTTCGGCGTCCTCATCCTGGCCGCCGTGGGCGGCATCGGCTGGGCGATGCGGACCACCAGCACGGACATCCAGGGCACGCGCGTCAACTATGCCACCGAAGGGGGCGCCGAGAGCGTGATGGCGAGCCTCGAGGGCGGCATGGCGGACGGCTTCCTCGACGACGCCGAGCTCGCCGCGCTCACCCCGCCGTCGATGCCCGGCATCACCTTCGAGACGTTCGCCGCGGCCCGCGAGGGCTCCCCCTTCTCGCAGCCGGTGACGGAAGGCCCGTACGCGGGGCTCTTCTCGCTCAACCAGCGCATCAACATCACCGTGCAGGCGCGCGACGGCATCAACAACCGCAGCCGCTCGATCGTCACGGTGAACGCGCAGGCCATCCCGGTCTTCCAGATGGGCGTGTTCTATCAGGAGGACCTCGAGATCCATCCGGGCGCCGCGATGGTGTTCGAGGGGTGGATCCACACGAACGCGAACCTGTACCTGAGCGCGGCGAACTCCACCTACCAGTCGATCCTCACCACGCCGGATTCGGTGTTCTGGCAGCGCAAGGACTCGAACCAGCGCCTGAACGGCGTGTTCATCAACAACAACGCGGCGGTGCCGACCGCGCTCAACTTCGACAGCCGGAGCACGACGCCGGCGCAGTTCGTGGCGAACTCCGAGACCAACTACAACTCGCGCCTGAAGTCCGGTGCCTCGGGCGCGACGGAACTGCGGCTCCCGCTCCCCACGGGCATGGCGCCGACCGAGCTGGTCGCGCCGCGCAACATGGCGGACAACGCGCAGGTGCAGGAGGTGAAGTTCGCCTGGCGCGCGGACTGGCACATCACCGTGCCGATGAACGCGGCGGGGTTCGCGATCGCGGCGAGCAACCTCTGCCAGACGGGTGCGGGCAACCCCACCATCCGCGACGGCTCCAACGGTGCGGGCACCTCCGTGCCGCCGGTGGGGACGGGTGCCGGCGACTGCGGCGGCATCTTCCAGCTGACGAACGCCGCGTTCCACGAGGGGCGTGAGAACGTCATGGTCGATGTCGTCAACATCCGCATGGACCGCCTGCGCACCTGGATCAACGGCAGCGTCGGCGACCGGCGCACGCGCATCATGTACATCACCTTCGTCCGCACGGACGGCCTGCCGATCACCCGGTATCCGGCCGTCCGGCTCCAGAACGGCACGCAGCTGCAGGGGCCGCTGACCGTCGCGACCGACCGGCCGCTCTATGTCTGGGGCAACTTCAACAACACGGCCCCCTGGTTCCCGGCGTCGCTCGCGTCCGACGCGCTGACCTTCCTCTCCGCCTGCTGGGTGGACGCCAACCAGCTGGTCTTCATCCGCCGCGACGCCTGCGCCGCCGGTACGACGATGAACGTCTATGCGGCCGTCGCGGCGGGACACTCCGCCACCACCTGCGACTGGCAGCGGGCGGGCTGCGCCACGCCGCAGTACGGCGGCGGGCTCGAGAACTTCCCCCGCTTCCTCGAGAACTGGAGCGGTCGCACGCTGCTCTACCGCGGCTCGCTGGTCTCGCTCTTCACGAGCCAGTACGCCCGATTGCAGAACTGGAGTTGGCGTGGGTACTACAACCCGCCCAACCGCGACTGGCGCTTCGACACGCGCTTCAACGACCCGGCCAACATGCCCCCGGGCACGCCGATGGTGGGGAGCGTCTTCCAAGTGGCCTACCGGCCCGTATACTAGGAGTACGCATGCGACGCCGGCCGGCGGGCTTCACGCTGCTCGAGGTGCTGATGGTCATCACCGTCATGGGACTGATGATGACGATCATCGTGCCGCGCATGCGCACCTCCCCCGGCCAGCACGTCAACATCACGGCGCGGCAGGTGGTGCGTGACCTCGAGGGCGCGCGCGCGCGCGCGCTCACCACGCGGCGTGCCACGCGCGTCTGCTTCAACCCGGGGATCACCGCGAGCTACGCCGGCTTCCTCGACGACGACAACAACGGCGCGATCGGAGAGACCCTCGCCGAGGCGACGGCACTGCGCGCCTTCCCTCCGCGCACCTTCCAGAACGGCGTCATCTACGGGAAGGGGAACGCCACGGGGATCCCCGGCGACACGCTCTCGGTGGCGAACACGCTGAGCAACCAGGACGTGGACTTCGACTCGCGGGGCATCCCCTCGCCGTTCGGCGAGACGGGCGTGGTGTACCTCACCCACCCGGATGACCCCAACTTCGTGGCCGCGATCCAGGTCCAGGCGGCGGGCTCCTTCCGCCTCTGGTTCTGGCGCGGCGGAGGGTGGCAGTGATGCGGGCAGTGATGCGGCCGTCCCATCGATCCGTGCGCCGGGCCCGGCGCGGCAACCGCGCGGGGTTCAGCCTCATCTCCGTGGTCGTCGCACTCGTCCTCCTGCTCGTGGGGATCGCGGCGCTCGCCCGCACGCAGATGGAGGCGATCCGCTCCCAGCGCGGCGACGCCGGGCGCGGCCAGGCGCTCGCGCTCGCCTCCGCCTACATGGAGGAGCTCCGTTCGCGCGACATCGCCACCATCGCATCCGAGGCGCTCGTCTCGATCGATTCCCTGGGGAACGCGAGCGCCGACGGCCGCTTCCAGCGCCAGGTGATCGTCTCCAACGACGCCGCGAACCTGATCCGCGTGACGGTGCAGGTCACGCCCCCCGGCGCGG
>CAZHAG010000058.1:5915-8494 GCA_964529705.1 uncultured Gemmatimonas sp.
TGCGTGCACGTGCGCAAGAACCCGGCGAACACGAACATCAACCTCGTGCCGGGGGACCTGGCGATGCTCACCGTCGGCGGGGCGCGCCGGCTGCTGACCATCACGGCGGTCGCGCAGAACTCCGCCGGCGACTCGGCGCGGGTCACGTTCCGCAATGCGGACACCACGCTGGCCTATCCGTCGAATCTCAACGGCCTCACGCTCATCCCGAACTCGTCGATCTACAAGCTGCAGTCGGTGATCTACTGGCGCGACGCGGGGACCAACTCGCTCATGCGCGCCTCGAACATGACCACGGCGGGCGTCCCGAACGGCCAGGTCGTTGCCACCGACGTCACGGCCTGGGACACCGGCGTGATCTTCGAGGACGGCACGTCCGGGGACGTCCTCACCCCCGGGACGGCGGGACGCAACTTCACGAACATCAACGCCGCGTGGGCGAGAGCGACCATCGGCGCCGACCGCGTGGACCCGCGCGACCCGGCGCCCCTGCGCCGCACCTTCGAGTGGCGCGCGGTGCCACGGAACCTGATCTTCGAACGCAACCGCTGACGGGCGCCGACGTGCCGACGCACTGACGCGCCGGTTCGGGTTGCGGATTCGGGCCGCGGGAGACACTCTCCCGCGGCCCGGTCATTTCCGGGCGTCCGATCGGCAGATCCTCCGCCTCTCCTGACAGGAATCCGCATGTCCCGCCCTTCCCGCGCCGCACACCTCCTGGCGACGACCGCCGCGCTCACCCTCGCCCTCTGGCCCGCCGCCTCCGGGGTCGGCGCCCAGGCCGCGGCGACGCCCGCCGCCAGTGCCTTCATCGGCGTCCGCGTGGACGCGGACCGCAACAAGGTGCTGCTGGAACTCACCCCCGAGCGCCTCGGGCAGGACTTCCTGCACCAGAGCGTGCTCGCCACGGGAGGCGGCACGGGCGGGCTCGACCGCGGACAGACCGGCGGGAGCGCGGTGGTGCGGTTCGAGCGCCAGGGCAAGCGGGTGCTCCTGGTGCGGGACAACTGGAGCGTGCGCGCGCTCGGCGCGAGCGAGGCGGGTCAGCGGGCGGCGGCGGAGGGATTCCCGACTTCGGTCGTGGCCTCCTTCCCGATCGAATCCGAGGCGAACGGCGTCCTCGTGGTCGACGCGACCGGGCTCTTCCTCTCGGACACGTACGGCATCGCCGAGAGCCTCCGACGCTCCCAGGCGGGGAATGGCCGCGTGGATGCGAACCGGAGCTTCATTGACGCGACGCGCACGAGGGCCTTCCCGCGGAACACCGAGATCCACGCGGTGCTGACCTTCGCGATCGACGCGCCGGGTGGCGCGCTCCGCCGCGCCGCACCGGACGCCAGCGCGCCGACGCTTCAGGTGCACCACTCCCTCGTGGCCCTCCCGGAGGCGAGCGGGTTCCGGCCGCGCCCGGCGGACCCGCGTTCCGGTCTCGGGACGAGCGCCTTCCTCGACTTCAACCAGGGGATCGACGGCACCTATCGCGCGGCGTACGCCAACCGGTGGCGCCTGGTGCCGAAGGACCCTGCCGCCTACCAGCGCGGCCAGCTCACGGAACCCGTCACGCCGATCGTCTACTACCTCGACCCGGGGATCCCGGAGCCCTACCGCACGGCGTTCCTCGAGGGCGGCAACTGGTGGAACAAGGTCTTCGAGGGCGCGGGATGGCGGAACGCGTTCCAGGTGCGCGAGCTCCCCGCGGGCGTGGATCCGATGGACTCGCGCTACAACCTGATCTACTGGATCCACCGCACCGGCCCCGGCCCCTCGGTGGGTCCCTCGCTCTCCGACCCGCGCACGGGTGAGATCCTGCGCACGGTGGTGCGCATGGACTCGTGGCGCTCGCTGGTGGACTACAACATCTACGCGGGACTCCTGCCGGCCGCGGGTCCGGGCGGGTTGAACGTCACCGCCGAGGCGTTCGCGATGGCGCGCCGCCGGCAGCACGTGGCGCACGAGATCGGGCACACCATCGGCTTCTCGCACAACTACATCTCGGAGTCGCAGGGCCGGACTTCGGTGATGGACTACCCCTTCCCGCTCATCGACGTCGACGCGCGCGGCACGCTCGACCTCTCCAAGGCGTACGCGCCCTTCGCGGGTGCGTGGGACTCGCTCGCCGTGCGCTACGGGTACACCTGGTATCCGGACGCGCGGAGTGAGGCCGCCGGCCTCGAACGGATCGTGCAGGACGGCATCAAGCGGAACGTGCGCTTCGTGGCCGACCAGCACGCCGGCGCCGAGGGCTCGATCCCGGAGGCCACGCGCTGGGTGGTGGGACGCACGATGTTCGAGGCGCTCGAGCGCACGAGCGCGGTGAGGCGCGTGGCGATCGAGAAGTTCGACGAGCGCGCGGTGAAGCCCGGTGAGCCGCTCTACCTGCTCAACATGCGCTTTGCGCACGTCTACCTGCATCACCGCTACGCCCTGGAGGGGGTGGTGAAGTACATCGGCGGGATGGACTTCCGTTACGCACTGCGCGGCGACGGCCAGACCCCCACGCAGCCGGTCCCCGCCGCCCAGCAGCGGCAGGCCCTCAAGGCCGCGCTCGACGCGCTGGAGCCCGCGGCACTCGCGGTGCC
>CAZHAG010000058.1:8594-16015 GCA_964529705.1 uncultured Gemmatimonas sp.
GGCGCGGATGGAACGCCGCCGGTTCCTCGGCGACCTGACCCGCTACGCCGCGCTCTGTGCGGGACTGCCGAACGACTGGCGCCTCGTGCATCGCCCGCGCTTCGCGGACGATCCCTTCGCCCTCGGCGTCGCATCCGGCGACCCGACGCCGACGGGGGCCGTGCTCTGGACGCGGCTCGCACCGCGGCCGTTCGAGCCGAACGGCGGGATGCCCGGGGATCGCGCCATCGTCGACTGGGAAGTCGCCACCGATGATGGGTTCCAGCAGGTGGTGCGGCGCGGGCGGCAGACGGCCGCGCCAGAGCTCGCCTACAGCGTGCACGCCGAGGTCGAGGGGCTCGCGCCGGACCGCTGGTACGTCTATCGCTTCCGCTCGGGCGACGCCGTCAGCGCCGTGGGGCGGGTGCGGACCGCGCCGGCCGCCGGCGCCACCACGCCCCTCCGTCTCGGCATGGCGTCATGCCAGAACTACGAACAGGGACTGTTCACCGCCCTCGACCACCTCGCACGCGAGCGGTGCGACCTGGTCGCGCACCTTGGCGACTACATCTATGAGTACGGCGTGCGGCCCGGCGCGGTCCGGCCGCACCACGGGTTCGAGACCCAGACGCTCGACGACTACCGGACGCGGTACAGCCAGTACAAGCTCGACCCCGCGCTCCAGGCCGCGCACGCGGCCTGCCCGTGGATCGTGACCTGGGACGACCACGAGGTCGACAACAACTACGCCAACGACGTGGGCGAGAATGCCTGGGAATCCGCCGAGCAGGTGCGCGCGCGGCGCGCGGCGGCGTACCAGGCGTGGTGGGAGCACCAGCCGGTGCGGGTCCCCCGCGCCCGCTCGTGGGCCGACCTCGACATCCGGCGCACCACCAACTGGGGCGCGCTCGCGCGCTTCTGGGTGATGGACACGCGGCAGTACCGCGACGACCAGGCCTGCGGCGACGGCTCGCAGATGGTGCCCTGCGCGGACTGGGCCGACCCCGCGCGCTCACTCCCCGGCCTCGCGCAGGAGCGCTGGCTCACCGAGGGGCTCGGTGCGTCGCGCGCGCGGTGGCAGGTGCTCGCGCAGCAGGTGATGATGGCCCCCTTCGACGACGCGGTGGGCCCCGACCGGACGCGGCTGCACATGGATGCCTGGGCCGGCTACCCGGCGAGCCGCGACCGCATCCTCGGTGCGATCGCCGAGCGCGCCCCGAACCGGACCGTGGTCCTCACGGGAGACATCCACTCGAACTGGGTGAACGAGCTGCGCGCTGGGTTCGACCGCCCCAACCGGCCGGTGGTGGCGACCGAACTCGTGGGTACCTCGCTCTCCTCCGGTGGGGACGGCGACGACGCGTGGGGCTCGGTGGCGCCCGCGATGGCGGACAATCCGCACCTCAAGTGGCACTCCGCGCGCCGGGGCTACGTGGTCTGCGATGTGAACGACCGGGAGTGGCTGGCCGACTTCCGCGAGGTGCCCTTCGTGACCCGTCCGGGGGCACCGGTCCGCACGCGCACCAAGTGGCGGATCGAGCACGGACGACCCGGCGTGGTGGAGGTCTAGGCGCATGCGGCTCCTCCGGCTCCTCGCCTGGGCCGCGCTCCTCGCGCTCATCGGCATCGCGGCCGCGAGCTACGGCGAGCTTCCCGCGGAGATCCCCGCGCACATCGGGCTCGGCGGCGAGGTCACGCGCACCTCCGAGAAGAGCATCCTTGGCTGGTTCGCGCTCCCCCTCATCGCGCTCGCGGTACACCTGCTGATCGAGGGGGTCGGCGTGATGCTGCCGAGCCGGCCGCACTGGTTCAACTTCCCCGAGAAGGCGCGCTTCCTCGCGCTCCCGAAGGCCTCGCAGGCACCGGTGATCGAGGAGATGCGCACTCTGCTGGACATCACGCTGCTCGGCACCAACGGATTGATGCTGGTGATCCAGTATCACCTCTGGCGCATGGCGCTCGGCGAGAAGTCCGACGGCGTGCTGCTCGCGGTGGCGATCGTCCCGGTCTTCCTCACGCCGGCGATCCTCTTCTGGCTCACGCGCGTGACCGCGGCGCTCGAGCGGGAGGAGGCGCGGCTCAAGTCCGCCGGGGCCTGAGGCCCGGTCACACCCGGCGGCGCTGTGCGTTGGAACCCAACGCCGGCGCGCAGCGTTCGTACGGGGATGGGGCGACGATCCCCTGACCACCACCCGAACGACGGAGATGGCACCGATGCGACTCTCGACCCTGGTCACCCCGCTCGCGGCGCTCGCGCTCGCACTCCCCCTGCAGGCGCCGCAGGCGCAGGCCCCCACGAAGGGATGGCGCGCGGAGTTCCTCGCCGTGATGGCGGCCGCCGAGGAGAAGTACGTGAAGCTCGCGGAGGCGACGCCGCAGGAGAAGTTCGACTGGCGACCGGCCCCCGGCGTCCGGTCCGTCGCGGAGGTCTTCCTTCACGTCGCGGGCGCGAACTATGGGCTGGTGGGGCGCCTCGGTGCCACGCCGCCGGCGGGCGTCGACCTGGGGAAGCTGGAGAAGAGCACCACGGACAAGGCCGCGATCATCAAGCACATGAAGGACGGCTTCGCCGCGTTCCGCGCGGCCGTGGTGGCGTTCCCCGAGGGCGAGGCTGAGAAGATGGTGCCGCTCTTCGGCGGCCAGCAGGTGACGGCGCGGC
Source organism: uncultured Gemmatimonas sp. (assembly GCA_964529705.1). Classification (GTDB taxonomy): domain Bacteria; phylum Gemmatimonadota; class Gemmatimonadetes; order Gemmatimonadales; family Gemmatimonadaceae; genus Pseudogemmatithrix. The sequence goes on from CAZHAG010000058.1 coordinate 11,233, forward strand.
ACTTCCTCACCTTCGTCGCGGACCACAACGGCGAGCACCTTGGGCAGTCGATCGCCTACGCCCGCACGAACGGGATCGTGCCGCCCTGGTCGATGTGAGCTGAGCGTCGCATGCGCGAACGGGGCAGCCGGCGGATCGCCGACTGCCCCGCTGGCATTCCTGCACCGGTTCAGAAGGTGATCTGGATGCCGGTGGTGAACAGCTTGTCGGTGTCCGTGAAGCCCGGCTCCGGCAGGTTGTCGAAGCGGATCACGTAGGCCAGCTTGATGCCGATCCGCGCCGAGATGGGCGCGACCACGGCGGACTCCGTGTTCACGCGCCAGTCCTCGGTCTCCTTGAGGTTGGGGATGAACTCGACGTTCTGCTGGAAGTATGCCGCCGGGGAGAAGACGTGGCGCCAGGAGGCGGCACCACGGGCGGCGGGGAAGTTCTTCTGCACGCCATCGGTGCCCACCTGCTGCGTGAAGCTCCCGCCGCCCTCGATGCGCACGGTGTCCGACGCGGTGCCGAGGAGGCGGGCCTGCAAGCCGATGTTCTCCTCGAAGCGACGCTCGATGCCGGCGAACTTGTCCCGGTCGAACCCCACGCCCACGAAGAGCGCGAAGATCTTGTCGATCCGGTAGTCGCCGCGGAGGTTGGCCCGCAGGGCGTTGGTGGTGACGACGCCACGCTGCTTGCCGTAGACCATCGCGAAGCCCTGCTGGAGGTTCAGGCGGCCGCGCTGCTGCGTGAACTTCTCGCCGAGGTTGAGCGTGGTGACCTGTGTGTTGCCACTGGTCTGCACGTAGCCGAGGTCGGCGGTGATCTTGGTCACGACGGCGGGCGCGGCGTCCTGGGCGGCGGCGCGGGGCGCGACGGCCGAGGCGGTGACCGCTGCCGCCGCGAGGATCGGGACGAATCGAAGTCTCAAGGTGCTCTCGTGGTTGGAGGGTGACGATCGAAAACTAGGATGGTGCACGGACGGGCTGCACCCGACCGCGGGCAGGGCGGCTCACCAGCGCCAGTCGCGGTAGAGGTCGAGGCCGAACTGGTAGATCTGGCTGAAGGTGCCCACCCGGTTGCACGGGGTGGAGCCCGGGTTGAGCGAGAGCAGCGCCGAGAGTCGCTCGCGCGGGCGGTACTCGACGGCGATGCCGAACCAGCGTGCGAGCGCGCTCGCCGCGCGGCTCTCCCCGCGGCAGACGCCGGCGGAGACGGTCAGGTAGGAGTCGGTGCCGATCTGCGACCCCGCCGTGAGCGCGAGGCTGTTGAGGAGTCCCTCGAACGAGTTCAGCGTGAAGTCGGTGGGGGAGTCCCCGGCCACCGTGGTGACCTGCAGCTCGCTGATGAATGGGATCCGCCCGCCGAGTGCGCGCTCCACCGCGCCTCCGAGCGAGGGCACGAGCGCGGCCGTGGCGGTGCGCACCGCCCAGGTGCCGTTGTTGTCCAGGGCGAACGAGGGCGAGCCGAAGATCAAGTACGAGATGATCTCGGTCTCGCTCGCGGTCGATCCGAGGTCGGAGCTGGAGAGCACGAGGCGCGGCTCCCGCGCGGTGCCGGTGAGCCGGGCGCCGATCTTGACGTCCTCGCGGTCGGCCTGCCGCACGAGGTACGAGGTGTGGATGTCGAGCGCGGGCGGGATGTCGAGCGGGCCGTTCATCCGCACCACGCCGCTGTCCACCTGGAAGGTGCGCTGCAGCGGACCGAGGTCGAGCCGGTAGGAGCCACGCGTGGCGAGGATCTCGCCGCGGACGCTCGGGTCTCGGAGGGTGCCGGTGACCCCGATGCTCCCGGTGAGCTGCACGTTCGCCTCGGGGGAGCGGAGGCGTACCTCGTTCCCCAGGCGGATGGTGAGCTCCTCGATCCGCGGCATGTACCGGTTGACGGTCGCCGCCGAGCCGTCGGCCGGTTCGACGTCGAGCACCGCCCGCTGCCGCCCGATGTACGCATTGGCGCTCGGCACGGTGATCTCGCCGCCGAGGACGAGCGAGTCGACCTGGCCCCGGAGGCGGAGCAGCCACGAGGCGTCGGCCTCGGCGAGACGGGGATCGTCGATGACGCGCAGGTTGCGGGCGAAGGTCCGGAAGTCCGCGTTCCAGCGGTCGCCGCGGCGGAAGACCGTCCCCTCGAGTGTCGCGGAGTCCCCGGGCGCGCGCTCGTCCGAGAGCCGGAACCGGTGCACGATCACGGAGTCGGGGGTGAGGGCGACGTCGGCGAGCACGTCGCGGAAGCCGGTGCGGAGGGCCGGCACCGCGAAGGATCCATCGCGGAGGAGGAACGAGCCGCGCGGTTCGAGCGCTCCCCAGCGTCCCGAGACGAGCACGTCCGCGTCGAATCCGCCCTGCAGCTCGCTCACCTCGGGGAGGAGCGCCTCGAAGCCGCTGAGCGAGCTGCCGTCCGCGACGAACCGGATGAAGACCTCCTCGCCGAGCTTCCGCTGGGCGAGCGTCCGCGACTCGAAGGTGAGGTCGAGCGGGAGGGCGGCCGTGAGCCGGAATGCGTCGCGCGTGGCCGCAGGGTCGGCGGCGAGTCCCTGCAGGTCGAGGTCGAGGAGGCGACGCGCATAGGAGGCGCGCAGTCGCACGCTCGGGGCGGCGCGTCCCTCGACCCGCGCCGAGTCGAGGCTCCCCGTGGCCTGCAGGGTCGGCTCCGCCCAGGTCCCACCGAGCTCGGCGTCGAAGGAGACGAGACCCTGCACGCCCGCCGGCGTGAGCCCGGTGAACGCGGCGTGCGCGATCGGCACGCGCACCGCGTGGAGCGTGCCGGTGATCGGTCCCGACGAGTCGATCTGGGCGAGGAGGTCGAAGCGCGCGCCGTCGCTGCTCACCAGCCGGAGCGAGTCGAAGTGGAGGCGCGTCGCGCTCGAGGTGATCCGGGCCGGCTGCGTCAGGCGCCACTGCATGGTCGGGGAGCGGGCGTCCAGCGAGTCGAGCCGCAGGTGCACGCTGTCCGCGGTCCAGCGCGCGTCGAGCCGTGCGGTGGCGTAGAGCGAGTCACCCGCCATCAGCCGCACCGACGCGTCCGCCCAGGTCGGCTCCCGCACCGTCGCCTCGGCCGAGATCCGGTGGATCGGCACGCCGCCCAGCTCGACACCCACGGCGTCGAAGGTCGCGAGCCCCCGCGTGGCGGAAGGGAAGTCGAAGAGCAGGAGGTCGCCGCGCACGCTGTCCGCCGCGTGGCTCCCCGCCCGGATCCGCTCTCCCTCCCACTCCGTGCGGATGTCCAGCGTGTCGAGCGACCCGAACGCGAGGCCGTTCAGCAACGCGCTGCCGTGGAGCGAGTCCCCCCACGCCGCCGCGAGGCTGTCGGGGAGGAGGCCCCGGATGAGGGAGAGCGAGTCGATCATCGCCGCGAACCGGAGCGTGTCGCGGAGCGCCGGGTCCCGGCTCAGGCGGCCCTGTGCGGTGAAACGGCCGAGGGGGGCTTCCACGATGAGCGTGTCCACGCGCACCCCCCCGGGCTCCAGGGTGAGGAGCGCGCGCGCATCATGGATCGCGAGTCCCGCGACGGTGCTCGTGGAGTCGAGGATCAGGTCGAGCGGACCCGCCGGCTCGTCCCAACGGCCATCGATCCCGAGCGCGGCACGCGCGGTGAGCGCGTGGGCGGGAAGGTCGCGCGCTGCGAGGAACCGGTTGGCGTCGAAGCGCGAGAGCGTCAGCTCGCCGCGGGCGAGGAGTCGCGCGGTGTCGAGCGACGTGGTCCCGTCGAACGTGACGCGGCTCTCCCCGTCGTGCAGTGCGAGTCGCAGGGCGACCGAGTCGCCCCGTGCGCTCGCGTCGAGTCGCCCCGCCAGCACGCCGCGGAGCGGCTCGGGCGTGACGGCCGGGCCGAGCGCGGCGAGGCTGATCTGCTCGAACTCCAGCGACGATTCGAGCCAGGTGCGCGCGGTGTCCGCGGCGATGCGCCCGCTCCCGCGCACGACGGTGCGCGGCAGCGCCCCGTCGTGGTGCGTCAGCTCTAGCCCGGTGAACCGGTAGTCGTCGAGCGGGCCCTCGAGGCGTACGCGCCCCGTGAGATACCCGGCGAGGGAGTCTGCCACGGCGGTCACGGCGCCCGCCGTGCGCACGTCGAGCGAGTCCACGGTCACGTCCAGCGGCGCGAAGACGGTGCTGGGTGCCAGGAGGTCGAGCACGCCAGCGACGGTGAGCCGCGACCGCGCACCGCCGATGCGGCGGTCCTCGAACTCGAGCGTGGAGGGGTCGAGGCGCCAGCGGTCGAGCGGGCCGCCCGTCGCGCGCAGGCGTCCCCGGAGCAGGCCGTCCCACGGCGGTGCCGGCACGGAGTCGCCGAAGAGCTCGCGGATGAGCGCGAAGTCGAGCGGTTCCGTCATCAGGTCGAGGTCGCGGATCGCCACCGTCTCGCCGACCTCCGCGACGAACCGGCCGCGGATGCGGGAGTCGGTCGCGCGGGCGTCGATCGAGTCGATCGCGTACCGCAGCGCGCCGCCGGGGAGCCCGTCGGTGACCCGCACGACGGCTCGCCCGCGCCCGCCGCGCGGCACGAGCGGGGAGATCCAGGCGATGTCGGAGAAGCCGAGTGAGTCGGTGCGCGCCTCGAGCGCGAGTCGCTGGCGTGGTGCTGCGGCATCCCATCGCACGCGGCCGTCCAGCCGCGCCACGGTCGCGGGGAGTCGCACCACCGGCAGCGCGAGGTGCAGCGAATCCCTCCAGAGGAGCACCTCACCTGCCGCGTGGGTGACTTCGACGGGTGGGGTGTCCAGCGACGCCACGAGACGCTGCACCCGAACGGCGCCCACCCTGCTCCCCGTGTGGAACTGCGAAGCGCCGAGGTCCAGCGCCCTGAG
>CAZHAG010000059.1:0-1858 GCA_964529705.1 uncultured Gemmatimonas sp.
TCACGGGCGCGTAGTGCATCGGCGTCCCGAAGCCGGCCGCGCAGGTCGTGCGTCCTTCGAGCGCTTCCGGCTCCGCCGCGCCGCGCCGATCGTCCGTCGCGCGCGACGCCGCATCGAACGCCTCGAGCCATCCAGGTTCCGGGAGGGTGTCGTCATCGGTGAAGGCGATCCACGCGCCGCGTGCCTCACCCGCGCCGTGGTTGCGGTTGGCCGCCGGCCCACGCGCGGGACCTGCCGTCCAGCGCGCCCATGGGAAGCGCTCCGCAAGGAAGGCGCGCGTCTCGTCGCTCCGCGCGTCGTCGGTCACCACCACCTCGTACCGATCGGCGGGCAGCCGCTGTGCGCCGGGCGCGAGTCGCGCGAGGCACTCGGCCAGCGTCGCGTGGCGGCGGAAGGTCGGCACCACCACCGACCAGCGGGGCGCGGTCACGCGGCCCCCGTCACGCGGCCGCCGCCACGTGGCGCAGGAGCGCGACGTACGCGGGGCGCAGCGCCTCCCAGGAGAAGCGCGCGCGCACCGACTCGTACCGCGCCCGCGCGGCGCGCGGATCCGTAGGCAGCCCGCGCAGCGCCTCGAGCGCCTCGCGCGCCGTCGCCACGTCGGCGATCGCACGCAAGGTGCCGGCATCGCCGATCACGTAGCGCGTGGTCGGGTCGTCGTTGGCGACGACCGGGAGTCCCGCCGCGAGCGCCTCCAGGTATGCCAGGCCGAACCCTTCATTGTGTGAGAGGAGCGCGAACCGGTCCGCGGCCGCGTATGCGTCACCCATCGCGTCGCTCGCCAGCGAACGCCAGGCCCAGCGGTCACCGCAACGGGCGCGCGCGAGCTGCCGCAGCCCCGCGCCGTCGGGGCCGTCGGCGCCCACGAGCAGAAGGAAGGGGCGCGGCTCGGGCAGCGCCGCCACGGCCTCGATCAACAGGTCCACGCGCTTGTACGACCGATCGAGCTTCGCGACGCAGAGCACGACCTCTCCGTCCACGGGGAGCTGGAGCACCTGCCGCGCGCGCCGCTTTTCCGCGGCGTCCGTCGGCACGAAGGCGGGCGGCAGCGCGATCCCGAACGGGAGCAGCGTCTGCCGCTCGGCGCTCTCGCCGCGCGCGATCGCCGCCTCGAGGGCCGCCGGCGTCACCTGCTGCACGTGGTCCGTGCGGGTGAAGGGCATCGTCGTCGGGCCGCTGTTGTTGAAGAGCATCCGGAAGCGCGCGTCGGTGCGGCGGCGCCAGTGCCAGCAGACGTTCCCGAAGTTCAGGTCGGCGAAGTAGAGCACGTCCGGGGGGCGCCGCACCAGGGTCGGGAGGTAGCCGAGGAAGAACGAGCCCTGTTCGATGAAATACGAGTCGCGCCGGAGGAGACCGCCGAGCCAGCGGGCGCGCCGCGAGGCGCGCGGCAGATTGGCCACCACCCGCTCCCCGGCCACGGCGCCGTCGCGTCCGCCCGCGAAGACCTCGACCTGCACGGCGGGTTCGGCCGCGAGCGCGGCGGCGCAGGCGCGCGTGAACGCCTCGAATCCGCGCCGCTCGTGGCCGAGTCCGGTGCAGACGAGGTGGACCCGGACCGGTGGGTCGGGCGTCATCGGCCGCGCGACGGTCCGCCCGCGGCGCGCGGGAAGAGCATGCGTCGCACGCATCCCAACCCGGCGCGCGTGAGTGCCACGCCCGGATGCCGGCGCAGCCCCGCGAAGTACCCCGCGCGCGCCGCCGCCATCTCACCGGCCTCGGCGTGCACCGCCGCATCCACCACCATCGCCTGCGCCTTGAGGAGGCCGATCCGGTGCGCTGCCCGCCAGCGCGTGGTGCGCGGCAGCGAGGTCACGTAGCGCGCGCGGATGATGTCCCACTCCGTCTCGAACTTCATCCC
>CAZHAG010000059.1:1958-4529 GCA_964529705.1 uncultured Gemmatimonas sp.
GGCACGGCGGGGAGGTGCCAATCGTGCACCGGCGCCTCGGGCGTGCCGAAGCAGAGCACGCCACCCACGATCCAGCGCGCGCCGGGTGCTTGGTCGAGCGCATCGAGGAGCGCGCGCAGCGCGCCGGGGAGGTAGACGTCGTCGCTGTTGAGGTACGCCGCCCATCGCCCGGTGGCGCGCGCGAGCCCCTTGTTGATCGCGTGCGACTGCCCGCGGTCCTTCTCGGAGACCCACCAGGCGAGGTGTCGCTCGTGGCGCTTGATCACCTCCACGCTCTCGTCCGTGCTCCCGCCGTCCACGATCATGTACTCGAGCCCCGGGATCCCCTGCGAGAGCACGGAATCGATCGTCTCCTCGAGGTACGCGCCCTGGTTGTACGAGGGCGTGATGACGCTCAGGGTCGGCGTCACCGCGTGTGCAGGGAAGCCCGGTACGCCATCGTCGCTCCCGATGCGAGGTTGTGCGCGTGCGCGGCGACGCCGAACCCGATCAGCACCCAGAAGAGGGTGCCGGGCGCGCCGGTGAAGATCTCCGAGATGAGCAGGCTCGCGAGCAGCGCCGCCGCGCCGGACCTGACCGCGTTGGCGAACTCATCGAACCTCGCGTCCGCGAGCCGCATCCCCTGGGCGACGATCCCCGTGACCCCGAGGAAGAAGAGGAGTCCGCCCGGCCAGCCGAAGAGGTAGAAGACCTCCAGCAGCCCGTTCTCGAAGTTGCGGATCCCCGCGCCCCCGCCGGCGACGGTCGCGCTCCCCGTGGCTCCGAGTCCCGCGCCCTCGGCGTAGTCGAGCACGAGGTCGTAGCTCGCCCGCGCGACCATCACCCGGCTCCGCACGGAGATGTCGTCGCGCACCGTGGTGAACGACGAGATCCGCTGTGCGATCCCCTCGCGGAAGCGCGGGAGCGTGATGACGGGGAGCGAGAGGATCCCCACGACGAGCAGCGTGATCCAGTTCCGCGGCAGCTTGCGCACCGGCTGCGTGACGAGCTGGATCACGAGGCCGAAGACGAACCCCACCCACGCGGTGCGGATGCGCGAGAGGAGGAGGCCGATGAAGCCGAGCACGAGCGACGGGAGGCGGCCGCGCACGCGCGCGGAGAGGAGGAGCAGGAGCCCCACCTCCATCACCACCGCGAAGGTGCCCGGCATGGTCATCGAGCCGAAGACGCGCACCGAGAACGGCTGCGGCTCGCCGATCGACTTGAGGTCGGTGGCGACCATCCAGGCGAAGTCCCAGGGCGGGAGGAGCACGAACTGGACGATGCCGTAGAGCGCCGCCGGCCCGATGCTCCAGGCGAGCGTCTTGAGGAAGACGTCGCGCATCTCGGGATAGCGGCGCCAGTGCATCGCCGTGTGCAGCCCGACGAGCGCCGGCGAGAGCCAGGTGAGGTAGGCGTAGAACGCCGGGACCACGCCGTTGCGCAGCACGCCGACGAGGAAGCCGTACGTGATGGCCGCGATCACGAGGAGCACGGGCGCGAAGAGGTTCCCGCGCAGTTCACGCGCCGACTTGAGCACCGTCAGCACCGCCACCGAGGACGCGAGCACCGGGGCCGCGAGCGCCAGGTTGGCGGGCACGAACCCGTGGTGCAGGTCGAGCACGCGCCGGAGGAGCGGGGTGTAGAACCAGAGCGAGACGACGAAGGCGAGGAACCCCGCCGGCGCGCGGATCACCAGCGCGAAGGCCGTGAGCGCCGCCGCGATCGACCACGCGGGGGCGAAGAGCTGCCCCCCGACGCCGGCCAGCCCGGCGAACGTCATCAGGGTGAACCCGCCGACGATCGCGCTCTGCAGCGAGGGGACGGCGGACGACGAGGGCGCCGCGGCGACGGGGACCGGGGAGGTCGTCACCCGGCCTCAGCGCACCAGCGGCGGCACCTTCGTCTGGCGCGAATCACGCCGAGTCCCCATGCCCTTGTCGCGCAGCACGCGGCGCACGCGGCGCCGCGCGGACGACACCGCGTACGCCACCAGCGCCACCGCGATCGTGGAGGCGGCACCGTGCACGAAGAGCGAGAAGGGTGCGAACCCCTGGTCCCCGACGGTGAGCGGGAGGGTCCCCTGCGGCGTGGAGCGCTCCATCCCGTTCAAGCTCTCGAGGAGCGAGACATCCACGCCCCATACCATCACGGGCAGCGTGGTGGTGAACCCCGAGGAGAGCGCGGGGTCGCTCGCGCGGAAGATGAACATCACGCCCAGCCAGAGCCCCACGAGCATGAGGGTGCTCAGGTAGAGCAGGCGCGTCGTGATGCCGCGGCGCCGCGCATGGCGGCGGTGCCCCGACCAGGGCGCATCCAGCAGCCACCAGGTGGCCAGCGAGGCGGCGAGGCTGATGCCCAGCACCAGCGGCGCCGCGAAGAGCTCGACCACGAGGAGCACCAGCCCCGCGATCGCCGCGGCACTGAACTGGCCCGACGTCTGCACCCGCTCCTTGTCCACGCCGAAGAGCTCCGGCGCGAGCTCCGGAGGGCCGCTGCGGTCGGGAGTCATCGCCCGTAGTCGTAGTAGTAGTTCTGGCCGAGCCGGTAGCGGGAGCTGCGCCGGAATTCGACGTCGTTCAGCACCGCGCC
>CAZHAG010000059.1:4629-15570 GCA_964529705.1 uncultured Gemmatimonas sp.
AGGTCGAGGAAGCCGGGGGCCGGCGGGATCCCGAACACGTCGTGCACGGTGCCGCGCCGCGTCTCGGCGTCGATCAGGATCACGCGCTGGCCCTGGTGCGCGAGGGTCACGGCGAGGTTCACCGTGGTCGTCGTCTTGCCGTCCCCGGGGAGCGCGCTGGACATCACGATCACGCGGGGCGGCCGCGGCGGCGTCAGGTAGTTCAGGTTGGTGCGCAGCGAGCGGTACGCCTCGGCTGCCGGCGTGTGCGGGTCGCGCCCCGGGGGGGCGGCCTTGCCGCCGTTCGCCGCCACCGCGGACGGCGGACCGAGACGGTACCCCCCGGTCCGCGCCTGCTGCTGGAGATTCGGGATGATCCCGACCACCGCCACGCCGACGATCGACGCGAGGTCGGCCTCGGTGCGGATCGTGGTGTCGAGCCAGTCGCGGAGGAAGGCGATGCTCACGCCCACCACCAGCCCCGAGAGCACGGCGATGAAGAAGATGATCGCCTTGGACTGCGAGATGTTGATCGGCGCGCCCACGGCCTCGTCGAGCACCTGCGCGGTCGAGTCCTGCACCGCCGCCGTGATCTCCGCCTCCTTGAGCCGCGACTGCACCATCATCGACAGGTCCTCGAGCACGCTCCGGTTCCGCTCGAGGCGGTCGAAGGTCAGCTGCTGCTCGGGGATCCGACGGCGCGCCTCGTCGAGCGAGGCGATCCGGTTCTCCAGTACCGCGATCTGCGCGTTCACGCTCCCCAGGAAGCGGCGCGCGCGGTCCTCGATCACGTCCTGCACGGCGTCGATCCGGCGGTCGAGCGCCCGCACGTCGGGGTCGGTCGGCATCCGCCGCTGCAGGAGCGCGTTCCGCTCGTCCACGAGGAGCTCCAGGCGCCCCACCTCGGACTCGGCGATCCGCGCGTCGCTGAAGGCGTGCGTGGCCAGGATGCGCTCGAGCCGCGCGCGCCGCCGCGTGGTGGAGTCCATGTCCACGGGTCCCGCGAGCGCGGAGGAGATCTGCTCACGGATGCCGCGCAGCGATGCCGCGCCGTCCTTCAGGTTGTTGATCTCGCTGAAGAAGTACTGCGCCTGGTCCGTCGGCGTGGTGATGCCCTGGTTCAGCAAGTAGTCCCGGATCTCCGCCTCGGCGTCCAGGAGCTGCGCGTTGAGCGCGACCAGCTGCGTCTGCAGGTAGCTCACCGTGGAGCGCGCGCTCACCCGCTCCAGGTCCAACTTGCGCCGCACGAAGCGCTGCGCGGTCACGTTCGGGATCTCGCGCGTAAGCTCCGGGTCCGGTCCGCGGAAGATCACGCGGAGCACGTTCGCGTTGCGGTTGGTCTGCACCACCTCGAGCTGGCCGCGGAGCGCGTTCGCCACGTCGAGTCGGCTCACGAGGATGAACCGCATCCGTTCCGTCTCGCGTGCCAGCTGGGTGAGCCGCAGGCGCACCCCCGGCAGGACGAACTCACCGGTGTCCGGGAAGACCCCGAGGACGTTCTCACTCGGCAGGTCCCGCACCTCGAACCCGCCGGGAACGCGCGTGAAGCGGTACTCGGCGTCCGGCGTGGTCGCGTCCACCACCGCCCAGGCCACCAGCGCGCTGCGCGGCGTGCGCGGCGGCTGCAGCACGCCGAGCCGGAGGCCCAGCGAGTCGACCACCTCGAGCGCGAGGTTGCGGCTCGTGAGGATCTCGGTGGAGGTCGCGAGGAGCTGCTGGTAGTCGGGGCCGAAGTAGTACTGCGCGTTGAGGGTGCTGGGTCGCTGCTCGTCGATGCGGAGCGTCACCTCGGAGAGGTAGGTGGGCTCCACCTGGCGCGCCGCGATCACCCCGGCGGCCACCGCGAGCCCGACGGCGGCCACGATGATCCAGGCGCTGCGGGCGATCGTCGCCCAGGCACGGCGCAGGTCCAACGGGGTGTTCGGCTCGGGAGCGACCGGGACGGGGAGGTTGGTCATCGGGCGCCGTTATTTCGTGAGCAGGATGACGACCGAGACCACCGACGCCACGAACGTCGAGACCGCCGCCGCGACCGTGATCTGCCGCTGGTTGCGCAGCCACCAGGAGTTGTCCTCCACGAAGAGCGCGTCCCCGTTGCGGAGGTTGAACCCGCCGAGCGATTGCTCGACGGTCAGGTCGAGCCGGGTGCCGTCGTGCCGGAGGAGCTGGACGCGCGGCTGGCGTTCGCCTCCGATGGTGCCTCCGGCGCGCGCGATCACCTGGATCGCCGAGGCGGTCGGGTCCACCGGATAGACGCCGGGGGAGCGGACGCTCCCGATCACCGGGAGCGGTCGGATCAGCGTCGCGTCCACCGGCGTGTTCACGATGCGGTCGCGGAAGCGGGAGACGAGGAGGGAGTTGAGCGAGTCCGCCGTGAGCCCGGCCACCTGCATCCGGCCAAGGGCCGGGAAGATCGCCGTGCCGTCATTCTGCACGAACACCTCGCCGGAGAGCTCCGGCTCGCGCCAGACGGAGATGCGCACCATGTCACCCGGCTGCGTGGTCCAGGGCTCCAACACTTCGGGCGGGAGCGGGCCCGCGGGGCGGCCGCGCGGGGCGCAGGCGACCAGCGCGAGTCCGAGGACCGCGACGAGTCGGCGGACGTTCAAGCTCATGACCAAGGGGTGGTGGGGTGCGGCGTGGCGCGGCGGCATCAGTGAGGATACTCGCTCTAGCAGGACGATGGAATATGGATGGAGGTCAATACGCCCCCTTCATGCTCAGCACGGCCGGCACGGTCCGGGCCAGGATCACGAGGTCGCGCCAGACGGTCCAGCCCCGGATGTAGCTCGCCTCGAGCTGCACCACGGCCTCGAAATCCGTGATCACGTTCCGCCCCCCGACCTGCCACGGACCCGTGATCCCAGGGAGCACCTCGAATCGCACGAAGTGGTGCGGCCGGTAGCGCGCCACCTCCGAGGGCAGCGCCGGCCGCGGCCCCACGAGGGACATCTCTCCCCGGATCACGTTCAGGAGCTGCGGCAGCTCGTCCAGGCTCGAACGCCTGAGGAACCGCCCGAAGGTCGTCAGCCGCGGGTCGCCCTTGAGCTTGAAGAGCGGCTCGGCGGCGTACTCGTTCTGCGCGCTGAGTGCCGCGAGCCGCGCCTCCGCGTCCTCGACCATCGTGCGGAACTTGAGGAGGGTGAACGGGTCGCCCCCCAGCCCCACGCGGGTCTGGCGGAAGAGCACGGGGCCCTTGGACGAGACGCGAATCCCGAGCGCGACCAGGAGCCAGACGGGGGCCCCGATCACGAGCCCCACCAGCGCACCGATGATGTCCACCGAACGCTTGACCACGAGCTGCACGCCGACGAGCGCGGGGCGGCTGAGGAGCGCGAGTGGCTCGGCCCGGCGGAGGAGGAAGCTCGGCTCGTCGAGGCGCTGGAAGGCGCGCCGGCGAGTGGCGAACACCCGGCACCCGGCGCTCGACGACGCGATCATCAGGCTCTGCAGCGCGCCGTCGTCGACCGGGCCGACGAGGAGGATCGCGTCCGCACGCGAGACGGTCAGCGCCTCGTACAGGTCGCCGGTCCCGGCCTGCGTCTCGCCCGGCCAGTCCACCGTGAGCTCGAAGAAGGCGGGAGCCACCTGCTCGCCGTCCGTCTCCTGCACCCGGCGCTCCCAGTGCTCGCGCACCCCGGCGATCACCCCCGAAGGCCCCACCACCAGCGTGCGCGCCGGCTCCAGTGCGCGCGGGTCGAGCGAGCGCAGGGCGTGGATCAGGACCCGCCGCTGCAGCACGAGCACCGCCCAGAGGATCAGCAGGACCAGGCCGAGCGCGGTCGCGCGCTCCGGGAAGTAGGCGGTCCAGATCTCCGTCCAGCGCGGGAGCGCGAGCCCCAGGAGGAGCGCGGCCATGATCCGCCCGCTGTGGAACTCGCGCTCGGTGTACGAGTAGCTCCGCGTCGCGACGAGGCAGAACAGGAGCGCCGAGAGGCGGCGGAGCAGCGCCACGGGGTCGCTCGGGAGCAGGAAGCCGAGGAACTGCGGGCCGTCGGGCCCGAGCCATCCGCCGAGCCAGGTGACGGGGAGCGCGGCGAGCAGGCTGAACGCGGCCGCGAGCGTCACGAGGTCCGCGAGGAGCATCAGCGCGCCGTACCCGACCTCCCGCCAGAAGCGACGCCGCTGCAGGCGCACCGCCCGTTGGCGTGCACCGAGTCGCGCGATATGTGGCGTGCTCTCGTTCGCGGCGGGTGTGGTCATCCACTCGGCAGGTTCTGCACAAGCTAGGTCTCTGGATAATTCCCGTCCAGTGTTTACCTTCTTGCGATCACCCCGCCCTTCGCCCTGAGGACCCCGTCACTCACGTGCCCCAGCCGCCGACGGCCACCAACCCCGGAGTGAACGCGTCGCCCGCGGAAGTGGAGCGGCTGCGCAGCATCCTCTCGGAGGCCGTGGCGCGCAACGCCACCGACATCCACATCCGCGCCGGCGACGTGGTCTACGTGCGGGTGGATGGCGAGCTCGTCTCGCTCGGGCCGACGGTGCTCACGGCGCTCAGCACGTACGAGATGACGATGCACATCCTCGCCACCTCGCCGACCGCGCCGGACATCGACGCGGTGCACGACTACTCGGGCCCCTGGAGCGCGCCGGGGATCGGCCGCTTCCGGCTGAGCCTGCTGAAGCAGCGCTCGAGCTTCATGATCGTGATGCGCGTCATCCCCGACGTGCTCCCCACCTTCGAGTCGCTCGGCCTCCCCTCCTCCCTCACCTCGATCTCCCTCTCCGAGTTCGGGCTGATCCTCGTGGCGGGCACCACCGGCTCCGGGCGCTCCAGCACCGTCGCCGCGTTCATCAACCAGCTGAACACCAAGAGCGCGCGGCGCCGGCACATCGTCTCGGTGGACTCGGCCATCCGCTACCTCCACCGCAACAACGTCTGCGCCGTCACGCAGCGCGAGGTGGGGATCGACACCGACTCCTACCTCACCGGCGTGAAGGCGGCGCTCGAGCAGGACGCGGACGTGATCGTGATCGGCGACCTGAGCTCCCCGGAGCTGGTCGAGATCGCCGTGCGCGCGGCCGAGCAGGGGCGGCTCGTGATCGCGAAGATCCGCGCGCTCGACACCACGAGCGCGGTGCGTTCCCTCCTCGCGAACTTCCCCGTCGACCTGCAGGACTCCGCGCGGCTCCAGCTCTCCGAGCTGCTGCGCGGCGTGGTGGCCCAGCGCCTCCTCCCCCGCGCCGACAGCCGTGGCCGCGTCGCCGCCGCCGAGGTGCTGCTCATGACCCCGCTCGTGCGCGACGTGATGACCGACGCGGGGCGGCTCGGGGAGCTCCGGCACACCATCTCCGAGGGGCGTGCCCAGTACGGCACGCAGACCTTCGACCAGCACCTCGCAGACCGCGTGATCGCGGGCCAGGTCTCGTTCGAGGTGGCGGTCACGCTCGCCACCAACTCGCTCGACTTCGAGCTGCAGCTGCGCGGGCTGCGCCGTTAGGCGCGCCGGGCTCCGCTAGGCGCCGCGCGCCTCGGAGCCGAAGAGCCGCGCCCACCAGGACCCCCGCGCGCGCCGCGCGATCGGCTCCACCGGCAGCGGTCCCTCGCCGCGCAGGATGCGTGCAGGGTTCTCCTCCGTGAGGCGCCGCGCCTGCTGCTCCGCACCGCGGGCGATCAACAGCTCCACCGCCGCTCCCGTGGAGGGCGTCCCGCGCGCATGGTGGTCGCTCGCGAGGTAGTCCACCCAGCCGAGGGAGAGGAGGAGCTCCGCGACACGCTGCGCCCGCTCCCCATGCTGCCCGAGGAGTGAACCCGCGTTCACCTGCAGGTGCGCACCGGCGGCGCGGCAGCGGGCCAACTCCGAGAGCCGCGGGTCGTGGTTCCGGTAGCGCTCGGGGTGCGCGATGATCGGTCGCCACCCTTTGGACCGGATGTTGTGCAGCGCCCACTCCGCGTTGGGAGGCATCTGCATCGCGGGGAACTCGCAGAGCACGAACGGCCCACCCGCGAGCCGGATCCGTTCGTCCGCAAGGTCGACATCGGGGTCGTCGAGCATCACCTCCGTCCCCCGTGCGATCGCCGGAAGCCCCGGCTCGGCCGCGACGGCGGCGGAGAGCAGCTCCCAGCCGGAGTCGAACTCGTCCAGACGGGCCAGGAGCGCGTCGGGGGACTTGGTGAGCGAGCCGTCGAAGTGCGGCGTCGTCAGGCAGGTCGTCACGCCCTGGTCGCGGAAGGCGCGCAGCGCCTCAAGCGCCGCCGCGGCATCGCGCGCGCCGTCGTCGACGGCGGGGATCAGGTGACTGTGGAAGTCGACGATCCCGCTCATGCCGTCCCGGACTCGCGGTACCAGGTGACGGTCGCGGCCAGCCCGTCGGCGAACGAGGTCGTCGCGCGGAACCCGAACGCCTCACGGGCGCGCGACGTGTCGAGCGCGCGCCGCGGCTGGCCGTTCGGCTTGGTCGCGTCCCACGCGATGCGGCCGGTGAAGCCCGTCGCTGCCGCCACCCGCGTGGCAAGGTCGCGGATCGAGATCTCCGTGCCGCTCCCGAGGTTCACCGGCGCGGGCTCGTCGTAGCGCTCCGCGGCCAGCACGATCCCCTCTGCGGCATCGTCCACGTAGAGGAACTCGCGCGTGGGCGTGCCGTCCCCCCAGAGCACCACCTCGTCGCGGCCGGCGAGGCGCGCCTCCTCCATGCGCCGCACCAGCGCGGGGATCACGTGCGAACTCGCCGGGTCGAAGTTGTCCCCTGGGCCGTAGAGGTTCACCGGAAGCAGGTGGATCGCGTTCGTCCCGTACTCCTGCCGGTACGCCTGCGACTGCACCAAGAGCATCTTCTTCGCGAGCCCGTAGGGCGCGTTCGTCTCCTCGGGATACCCGCTCCAGAGGTCGTCCTCGCGGAACGGGATCGGCGTGAACTTGGGGTACGCGCAGATGGTCCCGATGCCGACGTACTTCTTCACGCCCGCGAGGCGCGCCTGCTCCAGCGTCTCCACCCCCATCACGAGGTTGTCGTAGAAGAAGCGCCCCGGATGCTCGCGGTTGGCGCCGATCCCTCCCACCACGGCGGCGAGGTGGATCACCAGATCCGGCGTGGTGTCGCGATAGAGCCGCACGACCGCGGCGCGGTCGCGCAGGTCGTACTGGGCGGAGCGGGGCGCGAAGACCTGCGCGCAGCCGCGCGCCTCTAGCGTCGCCACCACGCGCCGCCCGAGGAAGCCCGACCCTCCCGTCACCACCACGCGCGCCCCGCGGAGTTCCATGGGCGGAATGTACTCAGCGCAGGTCGAGCTCGGACCGCAACGCGGTCGAGAGCGTGGGGTGTTCGAACTGGAACCCAGCGTCCGCGAGCACGGTCGCGCGCACGCGCTGGCTCGCGAGGACTGTGCCCTCCGCCATCTCGCCCAGCAGTGCGCGGAGCGCGAAGGCCGGCACGGGGACGAGCGCCGGCCGCTTCAGCACGCGGGCGAGCGTCGAGGTGAAGGTGCGGTTCGTCACGGGCTCGGGAGCGGTCGCGTTCATGGGACCGCTGATCGACGGCGTCTCCATCGCGAAGCGGAAGGCGCGGACGAGGTCCTCGAGCGAGATCCAGCTCATCCACTGGCGTCCGCTCCCGAGTCGGCCACCCACGCCCAGCTGGAAGGGGAGCAGCATCTTCCCGAGCGCGCCTCCGCGGGGGTTGAGCGCGATCCCGGTGCGCACGTGCACCACGCGGATCCCGGCCTCACGCGCCGGCTCCGCGGCCGCCTCCCAGTCGCGCACCACGCCCGCGAGGAAGTCGTCGCCGGGGGAACTCGTCTCGTCGAGCCACTCGTCCCCGCGGGATCCGTAAATGCCGATCGCCGAGGCGCAGACCAGCACCGCCGGCTTCGTCGCGAGCCCCGCGCACCGTTCCGCGATGAGGCGCGTGCCCTGCACCCGGCTCTCCAGGATCACGCGCTTGCGCTCCGCCGTCCAACGCTCGGCGATGGAGGCGCCCGCGAGGTGCACCACGGCCTCGACGCCCTCCAGCGCACGCGCGTCCAGCCGACCGGCGGCCGGATCCCACTGCACGTCGGAGCCCGCGCCGCGCCCGATGCTGACGACGGTGACGCCGTCGGCGACCAGGTCCGCCGCGAGGGCGCGCCCGATGAACCCGCTCGCCCCGGTGATCGCGACGCGCTTCATTGCGGCGGGTCGTCCACGCGACGCCAGAGGTACCACGAGGCCACCGTCCGGTACGGGGCCCAGCACGCCCCGATCCTCGCTACGCGCTTCGGCGAGGGGTGCGTGCGCAGGCCATAGATGAGCTTCACCGCCTTCTGCACGCCGAGGTCGAGCACCGGGAGCACGTCGGGGCGCGCGAGCCGGAACATCAGGAACATCTGCGCCGTCCACTCGCCGATGCCCCGCACCGCCGTGAGCGTCTCGA
This sequence comes from uncultured Gemmatimonas sp., assembly GCA_964529705.1. GTDB lineage: Bacteria > Gemmatimonadota > Gemmatimonadetes > Gemmatimonadales > Gemmatimonadaceae > Pseudogemmatithrix. The sequence goes on from CAZHAG010000059.1 coordinate 12,961, forward strand.
TCACCGCGTCGTTGTCCATCTCATGCAGCGACTCCACCGGCAGCTCGCCGTCCCGCGAGCGGCGCGCGAGGTCCTTCAGGTACTCCGTCTTCCGGCCGGAAAGGCCCACCGCGCGGAGCTTCGGGTCGGGGATCCGCGCCAGCTCCGCGGGTGTCGGCGAGCGCCCGCCGAAGAGCGCGAGCATCCGGCCATGGATCGTCCCTGCCGCCGCACCCGAGAGCTGCTGGTACACGATCGCCCGCGCGATGTGCTCGAAGTGCGTACCCTCGGTGTTGCGACGCCACCCGCACGGGCCGACCTCATCGATCCAGGCGCCGAGTTTCGGGTCCACCGAACGCAGGTGGCGGAGGGCGGCAGCGTGACGCGGTGCCATCAGCGTCCCCCGCTCGCGGCGAGCGCGGCGCCCATCGTGCGCGCGCCCGAGGCGTCGGCGATCTCCTGCGCATCGGGGCCCGCGAGGAAGAGGAGCTCGGTGTTCCGTACATGGCTCACCGCGCCCACGCGCTCCCCCCTCGGATTGTGGATCCCGATGCGGGCGCCGACGTACCGCGGCGAGTCCACGGGGATCACGGCCACCTCGCCGAAGCGGTCATCGAGCAGCCGGCGGATCTCTGCATCCGTGAAGAATCCCTCATTGGAGAACGAGAGCAGCAGGTGTCGCGCGTCCACCCCTTCCACCACCGTGCGCAATGCCTCCCAGGCGCGCGGACGCTGGTTGAAGGGGCTCTTCGTCGTACGACAGTCCTCCCGCTTGCGGGCGACCCCATAGGCCTCCGGCGCATCCCCGCGCACCAGCGTCTCCCAGATATGGTAGTTGGAGTAGTACGAGTGTTGGTTGTACGGCGGGTCGAGGTACGCCACGTCGAACGGTCCGGCACTCGCGACGAACGCGCCCGCGTCCGCGCGGGTCGCCACGCCCGGGCCACGCAGCAGCTCCGGCATCCGCAGCACGAGTGGCCGGTGGCTCCGCGGCGCCCACGACTTCAGGTACGCCATCTGCAGCCCGGTGGTCGAGTCCACGCGGTCCGCGGCCTCCAGCAGCGCGGTCAGCAGCACCGCACGCTCCTCGGGCGACTCGGCCACGCGATCGATGCCCGCGCGGATCGCGTCGATCCGCCGCCCGTTCGCGGGCTGGAAGTAGCGCGCCTCCTCGCAGAAGGTGCGCGTCACGTAGCCGCGCACGTCCGGCAGCTGGTCCAGCGCCTCGAGCTTCGCGGCCCAGTCGGCGACCGGTGCGCGCGCCGCATCCGTCGCGATGTACGCGGTGGCGAGCACCTCGCTGTAGCTCGCGAGGTCGTTCGCTGTCACGTGGAACCCCGCCCCTTTGAGCCCCTGCGCCACGCGTGTGGAGCCCGTGAAGAGGTCGAGCACCGTGCGCGCACCCGGGATCGCCGACACCAGCGCGACGATCCGCGGCACCAGTCGCCGCTTCGACCCGAGGTACTTGATCACCGCACCCCCCGCGGCCGCTCGATCACGAGCCGCTCGGCCAGCTCCTCGATGAGTGCGCGCTTCGCGAGCCGCATCCGCCACTCCGCCGGGATCGCGGACGTTCCATAGAAGGCGCCCGCAAGCTGGCCATAGATCGCCGCGGTGGTGTCCGCATCGTCGCCGAGGTTCGCGGCGGCGAGCGCGCCCTCCGCGAAGCTCTCCGTGCACTGGAACGCCCAGAGCGCGGCCTCGAGCGACTCCACCACGTATCCCCGCCCGCGGATCTCCGGCGGCGAGCGCACGGCGAACGATCCCTCCGCCACCGCCGCCACCGCGCCGCAGAGCGGCTCCGCCTCCAGCACCTCCGGCGCGGGCGACCAGAACGAGGAGAGGATCACGTCCTTCGGCACGCCGTCGAGCGCGCCGAGCAGGAGGCCCGCGAAGTAGCGGCAGGCGTCGACGCAGGCGGCCGTCCCGTGCGTGGTGCGCGAGCTCTCCGCCGCGCGCGTGATCGCCTCCGCGGGCGTGGCCGCGTACCAGATCACCACCGGCGCGAGCCGCATCAGCGAGCCGTTCCCCGCCGTGCGCGGGTCGGTCGACCCGGCCATCGGCTCTCCGCTGCGCTCGTAGCGCTCGAGCGCCTCGCGCACCGTGCCGCCGATGTCCACGCAGTGGCCATTGCTCCCCAGGTGGCCATGGCGATACCAGCGCAGGTAGCGCTCCATCTGGTCGCGTGCGTCGAAGCGGCCGCAGGTCACGAGCGACTCGGCGAGGCAGAGCGCCATCGAGGTATCGTCTGTCCACTCCCCCGCCTCGAGCCCGAGCGCGCCCCCGGCGCGCATCCCCGTCACCGGCGCGAAGGTGCCCGGTGCCTGGAACTCCACGGCCGTGCCCAGCGCGTCCCCCGCCGCGAGCCCGAGCAGGGAGCCGCGGGCGCGGTCTAAGACGCTGAGGTGCGGGGCCGGATCACGGAGCATGTCGGCGGGATCGGGAGGACGAGGGTCGCCGCGCCAACCTAGCCCGCGGGCACGGCGCGGACCAGACGCTAGTTTCCATATATGCGGATCACCAAAGTCGGAGTCATCGGCGCAGGCGCCATGGGCGCCGGGATCGCCGCCCTCGCTGCCTCGGCCGGCCTCCCGGTCGTGCTGCTCGACATCCCGGGCGCGGACGACGCGA
>CAZHAG010000060.1:0-15396 GCA_964529705.1 uncultured Gemmatimonas sp.
ACACCCCCCCCGCGGGGGCGGTGGTCGTGGTCTCCCCGCCCGCGCCGCGCGCCGCCCGCGGGGGGCACGCCGCGCCGGGCCCGGGGCCCGGGCCGCTTCGTGCATCCAGGAGGCGGGGTGGCGCCCCCGTTGCCTCACTCCCAGCGGAAGACGCGCGCGGAGACCGCCACGCAGAGCGCGAACGCGGCGAGCAGCGCCGCGACATGCACCCAGAGCGCCATCCAGGGCACGCCGTCCCAGACGCCCTGCATCAGGGAGACGGCGTGGGTGGTCGGCAGCACGCGCGCGACCGCCCGTACCACCCCGGGGAGCCGGTCCACCGGCACGAAGAGCCCCGAGATCGCCACCATCGGGTAGAGGATCGCCGCACCGAGGGGCTGCGCGAAGCGCGCGGTCGGCACCAGGCTGGCCACGACGAACCCGAGCGCCAGGATGCTCAGCGTGCCGAGCAGTAGGGCGGCGCCGAACGAGACGAGGTCCACGTCGAGCGCGCCGGGGAAGAAGCGCCGTCCGGCGACGACCAGCAGCGCCAGGCTCGCCACCGTGAAGCCGAGCTTCACGACCACATGCGCCGCGAGGATCGTGACCGGGGAGAGGGGCGTGGCGCGCAGCCGCTTGAGGATGCCCCCCTCGCGGTAGATCGCGATGATCGCGATCAGCGAGAGCACGGCGCCGACCGCGATGATGAGCGCCGCGAGGATCGCCACGTTGAACGGCGACTCCGCCTCGGGGGCCTGCGACGGGACCGGCCCGACGGCTCGCGCCATCAGCACGTAGATCACCACGGGGATGACGAGGCTCCCGACGAGCCCGAGCGGTTCGCGCACGAAGACCTTGGTCTCCACCCAGGTGAGCTTCCAGAGGCCCTTGAGCATCGTCAGTCCCGGATCCCGTGGCCGGTGAGCTTCAGGAAGACATCCTCGAGCGTCGGGAGTTCCGTGCGGAAACCGCGCACGCGGACGCCGCTCTCCGCGATCGCCTGGATCACGGCGGTGACGAAGTCATCCCCCTCGCCGTGGAGTGTCACGGTGCTCCCCGTCGCCTCGAACGCGCGCACCGCGGGCGTGCGCCGCAGCGCCTCGGCCGCCGTCGCGTCGTCGCTCGTGAACACCACGCGCCGCTCCGGGCAGTGCCGCGCCACGAGCTCGGCTGGCGTCCCGACCTCGATCAGTCGGCCGTGCTCGATGATCGCCACGCGGTCGCAGAGGCGCTCCGCCTCTTCCATGAGGTGCGTGGTGAGGAAGACCGTCGCCCCCCGCGCGCGGATGTCGGTCACCAGCTCCCAGATGGCGCGCCGCGCCTGCGGGTCGAGCCCGGTGGTGAGTTCGTCGAGGAAGACGACTGCCGGTTCGTGGATCAGCGCGAGGGCGATGAAGAGGCGCTGCTTCTGTCCCCCCGAGAGCGTCATGAACCAGGCGTCCCGCTTCGCGGTGAGCCCGAGGCGCGCCAGCAGCGCGTCGGCGTCCACGGACCGGTCGTAGAGCGTCGACCAGAGGTCGACGGCCTCCCACACCTTGATGCGCTTCTGCAGGTGCGCCTCCTGATGCTGCACGCCGATCCGCCGCCGGAGCTCGGCGGACTGCCGCTGGGGGTCGAGGCCGAGCACCGAGACCGTGCCCCGGTCCTGGCGCCGGAGCCCCTGCACGCACTCCATGGTGGTCGTCTTCCCGGCGCCGTTGGGGCCGATCAGGCCGAAGATCTCCCCCTCGTACACCTGCAGGGAGACGTCGTCGACCGCCACCGTGCGTCCGTAGCGCTTGCCCAGCTGCGAGACCGTGATGACCGCGTCCGGCATCTATGGCGAGCGGAGGAACTCAAGGTACCGGGTCGCGCTCTCCTTCGGACGCTCGATCATGGGCGCGTGGCCGATCCCGGGCATGATGACGAGCGTGGCGTTCGGGAGGAGGGCGCGCAGGATCTCGCCCGAGGCGACGTGGAGGGCGCGGTCCTTGTCCCCCCAGACGATCAGCGTCCTCGTGGGCAGGCCCGCGATGCGCCCCTCGAGCGAGTCGGTGAAGATCTGCGTGAAGATGCGCTCCTCAAGGTCGGCGTTCGCGATCCTCCCGCGAGCGATCACGTTGAGCATCGGCCGCGGCAGGAAAGGCGGCTCCTCCATCACGAGGTCCACGAGCGCCGCGAAGTCCTCCTCGGAACGGACGAGCAACGGGTTCTTCCCCGTCTTCTCATAAGTCAGGCGGATCTCGCTCGGGGGCGCCGTCCAGATCCCCGCGGGTGCGAGGAGCCAGAGGGAGCGCACGGCGTCGGGGTGCCGCGTCGCGTAGGTGAGCGCGATCTGCCCCCCCATCGAGCTGCCGCCGAGGTGCATCGGCGTCGCGCCGAGGGCGGTGGCGAAGGCATGGATGCGTTCCGCCTGGGCGATCGGGGCGTAGTCCGCGTCGGCGGGCTTGTCCGACTCGCCGAATCCGGCGAGGTCTGGGATGATCACGCGATAGTGCGGCGTGAGGTCCCGCGCGACGCGCGTGAAGTTGTCCTTGTCCACGCCGAAGCCATGGACGAGCACCATCGGTTCCCCGGCGCCACCCTCGAGGTAGACCATCCGCAGCCCGCCGGGGAGTGTGACCGACTTCTTCTCGAGGCCGGAGCGCTGTCGCTCGATGGAGAGCGCCAGGTTGGTGGCCCGGACCGGTGCGAGGTAGACGCAGCCGACGAGGCCCACGACCGCAGTGAGCGAGAGCAGCACGACGACGCGCAGGACACGCAGGACACGCACGAGGGACCTCCAGGCGACACAGGGCGGCGCAGGGGGGGTGGACTCCCGCGGTGAAAGATACCACCGCGCGCCGGCGTGCGGCCGCGTCCGCGACGGCTCAGTCCTCGAGGATCTTCGAGTGCCGCTGGGTGTCGGGCATCCAGGTGTACACCAGGAGCGAGCAGGCGATGATGCTCGTGGCGTACCAGTAGAACCAGCGTTCGTGGCCGTACTCCTTCAGCGCGAGCGCGACGTACTCCGCCGTGCCCCCGAAGATGGAGACGGCGAGCGCGTAGGGGAGCGCGACGCCCAGCGCCCGGACCTCGGTGGGGAAGAGCTCGGCCTTCACCACGGCATTGATCGAGGTGTAGCAGGAGACCGCGAGGAGCGCGCCGGTGAGGAGGAGGAAGGCGGCCACCGGTCCTGGCGCGGTCTCCAACGCGGTGAGGAGCGGCACGGTGCCGAGGGTGCCAAGGATGCCGAAGGTCATGAGGATCGGGCGGCGGCCGATGCGGTCCGACAGCGCGCCGAAGACCGGCTGCACGCACATGAACACCACCAGCGTCGCCGCGTTGACCTGCGAGGCGACGACCTTGCTGAATCCGGTGGTGTTCACGAGGAACTTCTGCGCGTAGGTCGTGAAGACATAGAACGAGAGCGCGCCGCCGGCGGTGAGGCCGAAGACCATCGCGACGGCGGCCTTGTGCTGCAGAAGGCCGCGGATGGTGGCGCCGGCGGAGGCGTGCGGTGCGGCCGCGTTCGGGCCGAACGCGTCCGTCGTTCCGGCCCGGGCCCGCGAGTTCCGGAAGCTCTCGGTCTCGTCGAGCGAGCGGCGGAGCCAGATCGCGACCACGGCGAGCGCGGCCCCGATCACGAAGGGGATCCGCCACCCCCACTGGTGCAGCTGCTCGTCCGTCAGCAGGGCCTGCAGCAGCAGGAGCACCAGCAGGGCGAGGAGCTGGCCGAGGATGAGCGTGACATACTGGAAGCTCGAGAAGAACCCGCGGCGCCTGCGACCGGCGCGTTCGCTGAGGTAGGTGGCGCTGGCGCCATACTCGCCGCCGACGCTGACGCCCTGCAGCAGCCGCGCGAAGAGGAGGAGCGTCGGTGCCGCGAGCCCGATGGTCTCGTACCCGGGCGTGATGGCGATGAGGAGCGACCCGCCGCACATGAGCAGCACGGAGGCCATGAGGGCGGAGCGCCGGCCGTGCCGGTCGGCGTAGCGCCCGAGGAGCCATCCGCCGATCGGGCGCATGAAGAAGCCCACGGCGAATACCGCAGCGGCGTTCATGAGCTGCGCCGTCGCGCTCGCCGGCGGGAAGAAGGCGCTGGCGAAGTAGAGGGCGAACGCCGAGTAGGTGTACCAGTCGTACCACTCGACGAGGTTGCCGACGGACCCCCCGAAGATCGCGCGGATGCGCTGGCGGGTGGCCTCGGGTGAGTCCGGGGCGACGGTCATGGGGGTGGGAAGCTACAGCGGACCTGCGGGTTGGTAAGGCTGGTCGGAACGGCGTGGACGGCGGCACGCGCGCGCGTTATCTCCAGTCATGACCGAGCTCGAAGAGCGCGTCGCCGGACTCCTCCTCCAGCTCGAGCGCCGGGGGAGCAAGCGAAACCGCGAGGGGATGGCCCGCTACGGACTCACGGCCGAGAAGGTGTTCGGCGTGTCGGTCGCGCGGCTGCACGACATCGCGCGCCGGGTTGGGAGGAACCATGCCCTTGCGCTCCTGCTGTGGGAGAGCGGGTGGTACGAGGCGCGGATGCTGGCGGTCCTGATCGACGAGCCAGCGCGCGTGACCGTGCGGCAAATGGACCGCTGGGCGCGCGACTTCGAGAACTGGGGGATCTGCGACACCTGCTGCATGCACCTCTTCGATCGCACACCGCACGCGTGGGGCCGGGCCGAGGCATGGAGCGGTCGGAAGCCCGAGTTCGTGAAGCGTGCGGGATTCGCCCTCGTCGCCAGCCTCGCCCGACACGACAAGGCGGCGGGGGACGAACCCTTCCTTCGTGCGCTGGCGTGGATCGAGCGCGAGGCGCACGACGACCGCAACTTCGTGAAGAAGGCCGTGAATTGGGCGCTTCGCGCGATCGCGGAGCGCAACACGAGGCTGAACCGCGCCGGGCTGGCGGTCGCCAAGCGGCTCGCCGCGCGGCCGGGGGCTTCGGCGCGCTGGATCGGCACGGACGCCGTGCGACAACTGCGGACGCCCGCCTCCCGTGCGCGACTCGCACGCACCACCCAGCCCCGGCTGCGCGCGATGAGCGAGCGCCGCATCAAGGCCCGGGCCACACCCAGAGTTGCGAGCAAGCACCGATGACCACCCGCCTGCGGAAGACCGGCGAGTTCTGCTGGATCAACATCCTCACGCCCGAGCCCGGGAAGGCGCGTGCCTTCTTCGCATCACTGCTCGGCTGGACCTACACGCCCCTCCCGGGCGACATGGGACACGGCATCCACGTCGACGGCAAGCGGGTCGGGGGGATCTTCGACCTCGCGGCCCCCGGAACGCCCCCCGGCACGCCGCCGGGGATCGGCGTGATGATCCGCGTGGACGACGCAGATGCCGTGGGCGAGCGGATCCGGAAGCTCGGTGGAAAGGCCGCGCCCGGCGTCGACGTCATGGACCAGGGCCGGATGGTGGCCTGCGTCGACCCGACCGGTGCGGCGTTCGACCTCTGGCAGCCACGCAAGAGCCCGGGGATGGAGGCCGAGGGCACCGAGCACGGCGCCCCGAGCTGGTTCGAGAGCATCACCCCCGACGTGGCGCGGGCGTCCATGTTCTACGCGACGCTCTTCGGCTGGAAGGGCGAGGCGACGGAGATGCCCGGGTTCACCTACACGAGCTTCAAGCTCGGCGACACCTTCGTGGCCGGCATGATGCCACCGGTGCCGGAAATGGGGGAGATGCCGCCCTTCTGGGGCGTCTACTTCACCGTGCGCGACGTGGACACCACCGTGGCCGCGGCGGAGAAAGCCGGCGCGTCGGTCTGCGTCCCGGTGAACGACGTCCCCGGCGTGGGGCGCTTCGCCGGGCTCATCTCCCCGCAGGGGGTGATGTTCTCCGTGATGACCTACGAGCCGATGTGAGCGGGGATCAGCGCGGCCATCCCCCCTGCGGGATGCCGCCGGTGATCCGGAGCGCGTTGGCGAAGTAGACCTTCTTCAGGACCTCGTCCGGCAGGTCGATCCCGTAGAGCTTCCAGCTCGCGTGGTAGTCGCGATAGTAGTCGAAGTAGTCGTCCCGCGTCTCGAAGACGCGCCAATAGTACGGGTACTCCTCGGGCTGGAAGGAATCCTTCCCGAAGAGGATGCGGTCCTGGTACTTCACGAAGAAGTCGTGCGCGGCCCGCGGCTGGCGGCCGATGTCGTAGAGCACGGCGCCCACCTCGGACATCAGGTTGGGCATCTCGTCCATGAGCTTGCCGAGGCGCCCGAGGTCGTTGGCGTGCCAGCCGAGGTGCGCGATGATGAAGGTGGTGTTCCGGTTGCGGCGCACCATGTTGTCGCGCTCCGTGGCGAGCTGCTCGAAGCTCGGGAATTCGTCGGCGGGGTAGCGACGGTTGGGGAAGAGCGCGAGCTCGAGCCAGCGCTCGTTGTTGAAGTCGATCGGCTGCCAGAACTCCTGCGGGTCCGCCGTGTGGATGAAGACCGGGAGCTTGAGCCGCGCGGCAGCGGCCCAGACGGGATCGAGCGCGGGATCGTCGATACGGAGACGGCTTCCGTCGGGCTTGGTGGTGCGGAGTCCGAGGTTCTTGCCGATCTCGCCGATGCCGACCGCACCCGCCGCCGCGTCGGCCTCGAGCTGCGCGATCGCCTTCTCGGCCCAGCCGGGCCCGACGCCGCTGAAGTCGATGCCCGTGAGGAAGCGCACGCGGTCCTTCATGCGCGGGGAGGCCGCGACGAGCGCCGCCTGCCGCTTGAGCGCCTCGCCCGATACGCTGTTCGCCGCGATCATCACGCGGATGTTCAGCGCGTCCATGGCATCGCCGAGCTCATTCAGCCCGGCGGCGGAGTTGAGCTGCTGGAACGGGTGCCCGTGGTAGTCAATGGCCGGGAACTTGGCCTTCGGCACCGCGTGCGCGGGCGCGACGAGCGTCGAGCGCGGGCGATAGTCGAGGATGCTCGGCGGGTCCATCGTGGGCGCCTGGCAGTTGCGCGGCCGGACTTCGGTCATCCCCGGCGGACACTGCTCGCCGTCCTTGATCGGGGTGCCGCGGTTCTGGCCTCCACCGGGCTGCGCCCCGCACGCGATCGCCGTGGCGGCGGAGAGGACGACGGCGACGAGGGAGGACGAGACGAGGGAACGGATGCGCATCAGCGACTCGGGGTTGGATGATCGAGGTGCACGAACGATAACCGGATGGGCGACGGGAACGGGATGCGCGCTCAGGGCACGATCCGCGGCTGGCCGATCCGGTACTCCTTGGGCGGGATGTTCTTCTGCAGGTGCGTGACGAAGTAGTCCCAGCGCCGGCGCATGATGTAGGGGCCGTCCGCGCCGAATCCGTGCCGGGCGTGCGGCAGCATCAGCATGTCGAAGTCCTTCCCGGCCTTCATGAGGGCGTCGGCCACGAGCGTCGTGTTGTACGGTGGCACGTTGTCGTCCATCATGCCGTGGATCAGGAAGAGCCTCCCGCGGAGGTCCTTCGCGTAGGTCTGGTTCGCCTCGGCCGCGTAGTTGTCGGACGAGTCCGTACGCACGAGCAGCCCCTGGTAGCGCTCCCCCCAGTCGTCCTCGTAGTTCCGGTTGTCGTGGTTGCCGGATTCGGAGATGCCGACGTCGAAGAAGTCGGGATGCCGGAACATCGCGGCCGCCGTGGCGAAGCCGCCTCCCGAGTGGCCCCAGATGCCGACGTTCTCGATGTCGATGAAGGGGTGCCGCGTCGCGAGCTCCTTCATCCCCGCGACCTGGTCGGGGATCGTGTTGTCCCCCATCCGGCCGTAGTAGTAGTCGTGGAACGCCTTGGAGCGGCCCGGCGTGCCCATCCCGTCGAGCTCCACGACGACGAAGCCGAGCTCGGCGAGCGCCTGGTTGTCGCCCCGGGCGGGGATGAAGGAGCGCGGCCCCACGCTCCCCGACTGCGGCCCCGGGTAGATGTGGTTGATGATCGGGTACTTCTTCGTGGAATCGAGGTGCGTGGGGACGTACATCAGGCCGTAGATGTCCGTCGCGCCGTCGCGCGCCTTGACGCGCACCGGGACCGGCGCGCGCCACCCGGAGGCGACGAGCGCGGAGATGTCGGCGCGTTCGAGGGTCTGCTGCACGCGGCCGTCGCGGTCGCGGAGCACCGTGACCGGGGGCGTGTCGGGGGTGGAGTAGGTGTCGAGGATGAAGCGCCCGTCGGGGGAGATGGAGACGGTGTGATGGCGCGGCTCGGGCGTGAGAAGGGTCAGCCCCTTTCCGTCGAACCCGATGCGGTAGAGGTGCTGGAAGTACGGGTCGCGACCGGCCTCGCGGCCGACGGCAGTGAACCATATCTGCCGCGCCCTCTCGTCCACGCGCACGACCTCCGTAACGTTCCCGTCGCCGGTGGTGATGCGGTTCTTGAGCGCGCCGGTGGTGAGGTCGTGCAGGTAGAGATGGATCCAGTTGTCGCGCTGGCTCCACCAGATGAACTCGTTGGAGGCAGGCAGCACGCGCCAGAGGTCCTCCGGCAGCGAGGCGTCGCCGAGCTGCGTCTCACTCCGTTCGTGCAGCACGGTGCGCACCGCGCCCGTCCGCGCGTCGGCGATGCGGAGCCAGGCGTCCTTGTGGTCGCGTGAGCTCGAGATGAACGCGAGGTGCGACCCGTCGGGATACCACTGCGTGTCGCAGATGCTGCCGCCGCAGGAGATGTGGTCGGAGACGGTGGAGCGGTGCTGGTCCGGCGGCATCTGCAGTCGCACCACGCGCGGGCGCCCGTCGGGGCCCTGGTTGATGATCACCCGCGAGATGCGGAAGATCACGCTGTCCCCCGGCACGGGATACTTCCACGCCTGCAGGGTGGGCGTCCCGACGTTGGTGCTCACGAGGTACATGTCGCGGACGCCGCGGCCGTCGTGCTGGAAGGTCGCGAGCTGCCGACTGTCGGGCGACCAGGTGATGACCGGGTTCGCGCTGTGCGTCCACCCGGCGTTGTCGGTGGCGTAGCCGAAGTCCTCGATGCCGTCCGTGGTGAGCGCGCCCTCCTCGCCGCTGAAGAGGTCGCGCATCCAGAGGTTGTGGTCCTTGATGAACACGGCCCACTTGCCATCCGGGGAGGTGCGCGAGTCGGGGGGCGCCGGGCGCGTGGCGCCCGCGCTCGCGCAGGTGTACGCCGTGAGGTCGCACCGCCAGCGCTGCCCGCGGACGGTCGCGGTGAGCTGGCCGTCCGCCGCGAGGTCGAACGTCTGGAAGGGGAGCCGGTCGGCCTCCACGCGGCTCCCGGTCGCCAACGTGAGCGCTGCGGCGAGACGGCCGTGGTCGAAGGCCGGGGAGCGGGTGCGACGGACCGGGTCCACGATCACGAACGAGCCGCCACCCCCGCTCGTGGTCACGCGGTACCACGCGCGCCCGTCCGCCAGCCAGGTCGGCCGGCCCGCCATCCCGCTCACCAGCGGGCTCGCGTTCGCGCCGAGGAAACGCTCGGCGCGGGCGTAGTCCTCGATGGTGAACTGGTACGGTGCCGGCGTCGCGGCGCCTTGCGCGTGCAGCGACGCCGGGAACGTGACGCAGGTCGAGGCGAGTACTGCGATTCCGGCGAGCCGAAGGGCGAGAGCAGCGAGGCGCATGAGTCCGGGGTGCTTGGGTTCAGGCATGCTTCGAGCGACGTGTCGCTCCTATACTACGGGCGGGGTGCCGGGAACGCTCCCGGCGTCGCCGCCGTTCCGAGATGAGGCGCGCCGCTGGTGTCCTTGGCCCCACGCCACGGTGAGGAGCGCGACGAGAAGGGGAAGGGCGAGCATCGACAGGAGCCGCCCGCGCCGCGATCCGTAGAGCAACGCGCGCCCGCTGGGCCCGACCCGCCAGACGCCACCGCCGAGTGGACCGCCGGCGTCCAGGACGTACACGTGCTCGCCCGACACGGCGACGCCGGTCGGCTGGCCGAATCGCACGTTGGCGATCCACGCCGGGGTATTCTCCTGACCGTCGGACGCCAGCCGCCGCACCCGTCCCTGCCGCTGGTCGGCGACGAGGATGTTCCCGACGCTGTCCAGGGCCAGTCCCATCGCGCGCCAGGGCGGGAGATCCACGAGGCGCGTCCGGATCCGCTCCATCCAGGTGAGGGCCGGGCGGAGTTCCACCGCGGTGTCCGCGAGCACGCGCCAGACGCGGTCGGTGTCGGAGAGATAGAGCGCGCCGTCCGGCCCCCAGGCGAAGCTGCTGCCGTGCAGGTCGCCGAACCGCGTCTCGCCCCCCAGGCGCGTGACCTCGGATGTCCGGGAGATGCGGACGACCTCGACGACGAAGATCGTTCGCACGGCGTAGATGTCACCCGCGTCGTCCACCGTGAAGGGATCCCCGTTGGACCCGACGGCGAAGGGTCTGAATCCCGGCGCGGAGCGGGGGAGCAGCGCGGAGCGGAAGTGCTCCTCGAGCGTGCCGTCGGCGTGGATCCGCCAGACGACGCCATCGTGGTCGGACGCCACGAAGAGCGCGCCGTCGGACCGCAGCGTGAGGTGATGCGGTGCCCGGAGCCGCACGTCATCGAGGAACACGGAGGCGTGCCCGTCGCGAGTGACCCGCATGATCCGTCGCGAACCGGGGACCACGAAGTACGCCGTCCCCGCCCGGTCGACGACGAGGCCCGATCCGGGATGTGCGCGGGCCGCCGCCGGTACGGCCGCGATCAGCAGCACCGCCGCGGTCGTCCGTCGCACCGTCCGTCGCACCGTCCCTTCCAGCCAGGTCTTCCGTAGCGGGTCCATCCGACCCCGGTTAGAATCGTGCATGCGAAATCTGCTCGCATTCGCCCGGGGAGTCGACCGGCTGAACGACGCGGTCTACACGATGATCCGGTGGCTGACGCTCGCCATGATCTTCGTCGGCGCGCTGAACGCGATCCTCCGCTACGCCACCAAGTTCACCGGCGTCTCGCTCTCCTCGAACTCGTACCTCGACATCCAGTGGTACATGTTCAGCCTCATCTTCCTGCTGGGGGCCGCGGCGGGGCTGCGGCAGGAGATGCACGTGCGGGTGGACGTCCTGTATGAGCGCCTCGCGCCGCGCGCGAAGGCGTGGATCGACATCGCGGGCACGCTGCTCTTCCTCCTCCCCTTCTGCGTGATGATGCTCGTGACCTCCTGGCCCGCGGTGCACAACTCATGGGTCGTGCGCGAGGGGTCGCCCGATCCGGGCGGACTCATCCGCTACCCGATCAAGACGGTGCTCCTCGTCTGCTTCGCGCTCCTCTTCCTGCAAGGGGTCTCGCAGTTGATCACCCGTGCGGCGATCCTGCGCGGCCTGATCCCCGCGGACGCCGCGGCGCCGGACGTGCCACCCACGCATCACGTGGAGGCCGTTTGAGCGACGGCATCTGGGGGCCGGCGATGTTCGTCGTGGCCCTCGTCATCATCTTCAGCGGATACCCGGTCGCCTTCGCCCTGGCGGGCACGGCGCTCATCTTCGCCCTCATCGGCTCGCTGGTGGGGCACTTCGACTGGATCCTGCTGCGCGCGATGCCGGAGCGGGCGTTCGGGACGATGTCGAACTACACGCTGCTCGCGATCCCGTTCTTCATCTTCATGGGCGCGGTGCTGCAGAAGTCGCGGCTGGCCGAGGACCTGCTGGAGTCGATCGGCATCCTCTTCGGCCGCCTGCGCGGTGGGCTCGGGATCGGCGTCGTGCTCGTCGGCGCCCTCCTCGCGGCGGCGACGGGGGTGGTCGGCGCGTCCGTGACGGCGATGGGGCTCATCTCGCTCCCCGTGATGCTGCGCTACGGCTACCAGCGCGAGCTGGCACTCGGGATCATCGCCGCGGCGGGCACGCTCGGCCAGATCATCCCGCCAAGCATCGTGCTCATCGTGCTCGGGGACCAGCTCGGCGTCTCGGTGGGGGCGCTCTTCCAGGCGGCGATCCTCCCGGGCCTGGCGCTCACCGGGCTCTACATCCTCTACGCGGCGGTGATCGCGACCGTACGGCCCCAGGCCGCGCCCGCGCTCCCGCGCGAGGTCTACGACATCGGCGGCGCGGAGATCGCCCGCAAGGTGCTCACCTCGCTCATCCCACCGCTGGTGCTGATCCTCGTGGTGCTGGGGAGCATCTTCGCGGGGATCGCGACGCCCACGGAAGCCGGCGCGCTCGGCGCGGTGGGCGCGATGCTCCTGGCGCTCGCCAACGGCCAGCTCACGCGGAGGATCCTCGACGAGGCCACCAATGAGACGTCGCGCCTGACGATCATGGTGGTCTTCCTGCTGATCGGCTCGACCGCCTTCGCGCTCGTGCTCCGCGGTCTGAACGGCGACCTCTGGCTCCACGACGTGCTGACGAACCTCCCGGGCGGTGCGATCGGCTTCCTGATCGTGCTCAACCTGATCGTCTTCCTGCTCGGGTTCTTCATCGACTTCTTCGAGATCTGCTTCATCATCGTCCCGCTGGTCGTGGCCCCCGCGGCCTCGCTGGGGATCGACCTCACCTGGCTCGGCGTGCTGCTCGCGGTGAACATGCAGTCGTCGTTCCTGACCCCGCCGTTCGGCTTCGCGCTCTTCTACCTGCGCGGGGTCACGCCACCGACGATCCCGACCACGACGATCTATCGTGGCGCGATCCCGTTCATCCTCATCCAGGCGGCCGTCGTCACTGCCATGATCTTCATGGCGTTCGACCTCTAGCCCCTCAGCCGCCGGCCTTGGGGAAGGCGAAGTCCGCGTACACCTGCTCGGCGCCGTTGAAGTACTTCCACGACTGCGTGCGGTACGCCCTCCACGACGTGTAGATCGCGCCGAACTCGGCGTTCTTCGCGGCGTACTCGTCGAGGAGCGCGTTGCTCTCGCGCCAGGCCGCCTCCATCACGTCCTGCGGGAAGGGGCGTGCGACCACGCCGCCGGCGATGAGCCGCGCGAGCGCGGCGGGGTTGGAGTCGTCGTAGCGCTCGAGCATGCGCGCGTTCTGCTCGGCGGACGCGACCTCCAGCGCGGCGCGGTAGGTCTCCGGGAGCTCGTCCCACGCCGCCTGGCTCACCATCAGGGAGAGCGTGACGCCGGGCTCGTGCCACCCGGGGTAGTAGTAGTTCTTGGCGATGCGCTGGAACCCGAGCTTCTCGTCGTCATACGGGCCGACCCACTCGGTGGCGTCGATCGCGCCGCGCTCGAGGGCGGGATAGATCTCGCCCCCAGCGAGCACCTGCACGGAGACGCCGAGCCGCGCCATGACCTCGCCTCCCAGTCCGGGCATGCGCATCCGGCGGCCACGCAGGTCCGCCACGGAGTTCACGGGGTTCCGGAACCATCCGCCGAACTGCGTGCCCGTGTTCCCGCAGGGGAACTGGATCACGCCGAACTGCTTGAAGATCTCGCGCAGGGCGGGGAGCCCGCCGCCGACGTGCAGCCAGGCGTTCTGCTGGCGCGCGCTGAGACCGAAGGGGACGCACGAGTCGAAGGCGAGCGCCGGATGCTTCCCGAGGTAGTAGTAGCTCGCCGTGTGCCCAGCCTGGACGGTGCCCTGCTGCACGGCATCCATCACCTGGAGTCCGGGGACGAGCTCCCCCGCCGGATGCACGCGGATCGTGAAGCGCCCTCCCGTCAGCTGCGAGACGCGCTCGGCGAGGTGTTCCGCCGACCCGTAGATGATGTCGAGGCTGCGCGGGAAGCTCGAGGCGAGGCGCCAGGTGACGCGCCGGCCGGCGGCCGCGCCTTCCGTCGCTCCACCGGAGGAGGAGTCCGCGCATGCGGCGAGGGCGACGGTGCCGGCGCTGGCGCCGAGGGTCTTGAGGAAGGTGCGACGCTCGATGGCCATGGGCTCGGGGATCGGTGGCGGGTGCTGCGCGCCGGGGGCGCGCGCGAAGCGCCGAACTTACCTCGCCCACGCGGGTCGGCGCCAGCGCGCCGGGACTGTCCCTAAAGGACGATCCCTAGAGGAAGCTGATCTGCCGAGTGGCCGCCGCGACGACGAAGCACCGTTCGGTGTTCGACTCCGGATCGGCAGGGACGAGGAAGAACCCGGGGCGGCCCGGCTGGTAGCCGGTCGTCGTGCCGACGAGGGATTCGCCGTCCTTGAACTTCACCTCGATCGGGCGCCCGGCCGGGAGGTGCGCGGGATCGAACTCCTTGGGTTTCACCCGCTCCGGGGAGCCCTCGTAGGTCTTCACGAAGAAGAGCGCCTTGAGCTCCTTCGTGTGGATCTCGAGCGGCTTCGCACCGGCGGGCGCCGTGAGCGCCTTCAGGTGGAACTGGTCCTTCGTCTGGAAGAAGTCCGCGGTCGTGCCCTTGAGCACCCGGCCGTCGGCGTACCGTGCGACCACCTTGTTCATCGCATCGCCTCCGTCGATCCCGTGGCAGTGTCGCCACCCTCCCTAGGAGATAGGGTGCGGGACAGGGTCTCGCAAGACCGTGCGCCGGAGGGGGCGGGTGGCCGTCCCTAGCGCGCGAGCTCGACGCCGATCCCGCGCGCGCGCGCGCGCCGCTCGATCTCGGGCGCGACCGCCATGT
Source organism: uncultured Gemmatimonas sp. (assembly GCA_964529705.1). Lineage (GTDB taxonomy): Bacteria > Gemmatimonadota > Gemmatimonadetes > Gemmatimonadales > Gemmatimonadaceae > Pseudogemmatithrix. The sequence continues at coordinate 14,319 of CAZHAG010000060.1, forward strand.
CGTCGAGCGCGAGCCCGAGGTTCATGGCCATCGTCCGGTCCAGGGGAGAACGCCGGCCCGCCTTGGCGCCCGCGACGAGCTCGCCCAGGTCCGAGTGCGGGTCGGGGGTGCCCCGGAAGTACCCGAGCCCGCGGTAGTACTGGAACTGCGCGTGATCATCGGTGCTCAGGTGGTCGAGCTCGGCCAGCGCGGCCGGCGTCCAGTAGGAGTCGAAGTCCACCGCCGAGGCGAAGGCGCCGGGCGTGAGCCATCCGGCCTGGATGGTGGGGGAGGGATCCTTGAGCAGCGGGCCCGCGGTGACGACGAGGTCGCTCCCTGCGACGGCCTCCCGCGCGCTCGGCACGGTGCGGACCTCGATCCCGAGGCGCGCCTGCATCTCCTCGGCGTACCGGGCCGCCGTGTCCGGCGTGGTGTCGAAGGCCAGCGCGAGTCGAAGGGGGAAGACGGCCGCGAGCGCCTCGATGTTCGTGCGCCCCTGGACGCCGCAGCCCAGGATACCGGCCACCGCGGAGTCGGGGCGCGCGAGATGCCGCGCGGAGAGGGCGGTCGCCGCGCCGGTCCGGCACCCGGTGAGCCAGGTGCAGTCCATCACGCAGGTCGGCAGCCCGGTCTCGTCGTCGTTCAGGATCACGAGCCCGCTCACGTAGGGCAGTCCCCGCCGCGGGTTCTCCGGGTAGCCGGCGACCCACTTGATCCCTGCCGCGTGAAGGGCGGGGATGTGCGCCGGCATCGCGTGGATGAACGACTCGCGGCGCGGGTGGATGCCGGGTTTCGGCGGCAGCTCCGCGCGGCCATGCCCCTTCTCGCGGAAGGCGGTCTCGAGGAGCCCGATGGCGGTGGGCATGTCCACGGCGCACGCCGCGACGTCGGCGCGGGAGAGGTAGAGCAGGGGAGGAGGCGACACGGCCGGGGGTCGGGGGAGGGAGTGCTGCGACCGATGTTGCAGCGGATCCGGCGGCGGGGCAACACGGACGCCGGGGAGCCCGTATACTCCGTCGACCCGACCCACACCTCTCGGAGCCCGTTGATGCCGCGCTGGTCGTTCACGACGCTCGTCCTCCTGTCCTGCGCCGCGCCA
>CAZHAG010000061.1:0-11804 GCA_964529705.1 uncultured Gemmatimonas sp.
TCGAGCTGCTTGGCGAGGCGCGGGTGGGGCGTGAAGTCCGACGGATAGGCGAGCAGCTGTTCGTTCCACCGCGTGAGGTCGCCGGCGGGTACGCGCGTGTCGACGATCAGCGACGGCGCCTCCGTCACGCCGTTGGCGTGCTCATGGTCCGTGTCGGACTTCGACGCCTCGAACGCCGCCTGGAAGCCAGCGGCGACCTCCTTGTCCACCGCCTCCACCTCCTCGGCGGTCGACAGCTGTTCCGCGACGAGCCGGTTCCCCCACACCTGGCGCGCCGTGGGGTGCGCGCGCACGCGCTCGTAGAGGAGGGGCTGCGTGAAGCTCGGCTCGTCCCCCTCGTTGTGGCCCCAGCGCCGGTAGCCCACGAGGTCGATCAGGAAGTCCTTGTGGAAGCGCGTGCGGTAGGCGACCGCGATGCGCATCGCGATGACGCAGGCCTCGGCGTCGTCCGCGTTCACATGGATGATCGGCATCTCGAAGCCCTTCGCCACGTCGCTCGCGTAGCGCGTCGAGCGCGCGTCCGTGGGGTCGGTGGTGAAGCCCACTTGGTTGTTCACGATGATGTGCAGCGTGCCGCCCACACGGTACGCACGCAGCCGCGAGAGGTTCATCGTCTCGGGGACGATGCCCTCGCCCGGGAACGCCGCGTCGCCGTGGATGCAGATCGGCACCACGCTCGCCTCGTCGCGCCGGCGGCGGTCGGCGGCGGAGCGCTGGAGCGCGCGCGCCTTCCCCTGCAGCACGGGGTTCACGATCTCGAGATGGCTCGGGTTCGGCACGAGCGAGACCGCGATGGTCCCGCTCGGCGTCTGGTGCGAGCCATCGTAGCCGAGGTGGTACTTCACGTCGCCGGTGGAGGCGCCCGCGAGGTGCCCGTGGCGGCCCTGGAACTCGCTCAGGATGAGCTCGAGCGGCTTGTCGAGGATGTGCGCGAGCACGCTGATGCGGCCGCGGTGCGCCATCGAGATCGCGACGTGCTTCGCCCCCGCGGCGGCGGCCTCATCCACGGCGGTGTCGAGCATCGGGACGAGGGCGTCGGTGCCCTCGATCGAGAAGCGCTTGTAGCCCACGAAGGTACGTCCGAGGAAGCGCTCGAACCCATCCACCTCGGTGAGGCGGCGGAGCATCGCCTTCTTCTCGTCCGGTGTGAGCGCGCGTGTGAGCTGCTCCTCGGTGAAGATGCGGCGGAACCAGGCACGCTCCTCCTCGCTCCCGAGGTGCCGCACCTCGACGCCGAGGTTGGTGCAGTAGCGCTTCCGCAGCCGATTGGCGACGTCCCGCGCCGTGGCGAGGTGCGGGAAGCCCAGGGAAGCACCGGTGACGAGGTCGAGGTCCGCCTCGGTGATGCCGAAGAACGAGAGCTCGAGCTCGGCCGCGCCAGGGGGCGGCGTGCCGAGGGGATCGATCTGGACCGTGAAGTGGCCGTAGTTGCGGATGGCGGTGGTGTAGCGCGCCGCGCCCGCGGCCTTGCGGGCGTACTCCGGGTCCGGCGCGCTTGGGGCGGCAGCGGCGGGCGCCGCAGGAGCCGCGGCCCCCATCGCCTGCTCGGCGAAGCGGAAGAACTGCCGCCAGGACTCCTCGACGGACGCCGGATCCCGGCGGTAGGCCTCGAACTGCTCGGCCGCGTAGGCGTCGTTGAAGACGCTCGCGATGGGTTCGTTGGACATGCCCGGAATCTAATGGCCGGGCCCCCTGCCGTCCCTAGCCGATCTCGGCCAGCCGGTCGTGGAGTTCCACCGCGGACTGCGGCCGGGCCGCGGGGTCCTTCGCGAGGGTGCGCATGATGATCGCCTCCAACGCGGGGGGGATCCCGGGGTTCATCGCGCGGGGGGACTGTGGCATGTCCTCCAGCAGCTTCGCGATGATCTGGTAGGGGGTCTCCGCCGTGAGCGGGGCCCGCCCCGTGAGGCACTCGTAGAGCACGCACCCGGCCGCGTAGATGTCCACGCGGTGGTCCACCTCGCCCCCGGACACCTGCTCGGGCGCCATGTACTCCGGCGTGCCCACGATCATCCCCGCCTGCGTGACCCCACTCTCCGGCTTCCGCACGGCGAGCCGCGCGATGCCGAAGTCCATCACCTTGAGCACGCCGTCCGCCTCCACCACGATGTTGGCGGGCTTGATGTCCCGGTGGATGATCCCCTGCTCGTGGGCCACCTCGAGCGCCCGCGCCAGCTGCTTCCCGACCGAGAGCGCGATGTTGAGCGGGAGGCGTCCACGCGCGCGGATCAGCTCCTTGAGCGACTTCCCCTCCACGTACTCCATCGTGATGAAGTAGATGCCGGAGTTCTCGCCCAGGTCGTGCGTGCGCACGACGTTGCGGTGGGAGATGCGGCGCGCGAGCCGGATCTCCTCCTTGAAGCGGTCGAGCGCGGTGGGGTCCTGCGAGAGGAAGTCCTTCTTGAGGGTCTTGATCGCGATCACCTCGTGCAGTTCCGCGTCGAGCGCGCGGAACACGGTGCCCATTCCACCCTCCCCGAGCACCTCCTTCACTTCGTAGCGGCCGGCGAACCTCGCGCCCGGCACGATCCCGCCGGCCTGCACCCGCTGCTCGCTCGTGGCCGAGAGCGCCTTCATCTGCACCGTGCGGGTGCTGTCGGTGCCGCCCAGGAACTCCACCAGCTGCTGCTTCTCGCGGAGGTCCGCGAGGAGGGCGCGGAAGGCGCCGGCCAGCGTGCCGATCTCGTCCCGGCTCTGGATCGGGATCTGTGTGGCGTAGTCGCCGTCGGTGGCGCGCTTGGTCGCCTCGACCAGCCGGCCGAGGGGGCGCGTGATCTGCCGCGCCAGGAGGAGCGAGAGCAGTGCTGCCACGAGGATGCCGATGCCGCCGGAGAGGAGGATCGCCTCCTGCAGGCGGGCGAAGGTCGCGAACTCCGCGTCGCGGTTCCGCAGCATCACGAAGCCGCCGAGCGGCGTGCCGCCGGCGGAGCGCAGCACCTCGCCGAGCCCCACGAAGTGGATGCCGCCGATCTCCGCGTCGACGCGCGCATCGGATGCGGAGTCCCCGGCGAGCGCGTGGAACGCCTTGAGCGCCGTGATGACCTCGTCGGTGCGGCCGAGCGTGGAGCCCGAGACGAGCGGCTCGTCGCCCTGGTCGAGGAAGGAGAAGACCACGTCGACATCCGTCGCCGCCTGCCGCTTCACGGAGGCGGCGAAGGTGCTGTCGACGTTCTTCGCGACCATCAGCGCGCCGACGATGCGCCCCGCGCCCTCGATCGGGACGGCGGTGATCTGGATGAGGACCGTGTCCCCCGTGACGCCGAACGCGACGACGGACTCCCCCTCGAGGGCGGCCCCGATCACCGGGGAGCCGGAGAGCGTGTCCGCAGCGGCGGCGGGCTCGTCGCTCTTCGCCATCCGGATGCCCTCGGCATCCACGATCTGCACCCAGCTCGCCCCCAGCGATGCCTCGGCGACGGCCGCCTGGTCGAGCACGTCGGTGAAGGCCCGGCTCTCGACGATCGAGCGGAAGCGGGGATTGAGGGCGAAGACCTCGGCCGCCCCTCGCAGGGACGTGGCGCGCGCGCTGAGCTGCGTCCCCATCGCCTCGCGGGCCGAGGAGAGCACGCGGCCCACGGAGTCGTTCGCGGCCCGGGTCGCGAAGGCCGTCGTCACCGCCAGCGTGACGCCGACGACCACGACGATCACGAGGGCCGTGCCGAGGAAGATCTTGAGCGTGACGCTGAGGCCGCGCGGTCTCACGGGATGGGGGCTGTGGGGGAACGCGGCGTCAGTAGCGGTCCTTGCCGGTCTTGTCGTATTCCTTGCCGAACTTGTTCTTGTGCTGGACGAAGCGGAAGCCACGTGCGTCCAGCGGTGTCGCGACGTTCGCGAGTCCCGCCGCGCCGACCACCACCTCGGTCTCGGTCGCCTTGGCCCGCTCGTGCCACACATGCAGGGTGTACTTGCCGGCCGGCACCCCCTCGATGGTCCAGCGGCCGTCGTTCCCGGCCTGCGCCACCCAGGGCGTGGGGGCGACCACCACGAACGCCGTCATCCGCGGGTGGATGTTGCAGTACACCGGGTAGGCGCCGGGGCGCTTGAACTGCACCTCCTTCGACTTGCCGGCGGGATAGAGTCCCAGGTCGAACTGCGCCCCGGCCGTCGTCGAGAAGATGTTGTGGCTGAACGGGTCCTGGTTGGGGAAATCCACGCGGCTTCCCGGCGAGACCACGCGCAGCCGCGGGACGAACGCGCGGCCGTTCATCGCGATGGTGCTGCGGCCGGCCCTGGGTGCGACGCTCGCGCTCTCGGCGGAGACCAGGTAGATAATGGTGCTGTTGAGGTCGGTGGTGGTCTCGTTCGGGCGCTCCTGGATCGACACGCGGCCCGAGACCGAGCCCTGTGCACCGACCGGCGCGGCGCCCGCCAGGCCGAGCGCCAGCACCGCCACACCGCCCGCGATCCGCACGCCCGCTCCGGTCCAATCGCAATGGGAGTCCTGATGCCGCATCAATACCTCGAGGCTGAACCCTCCAACGCTACCCTCCGGCGCGCGCGACGGTCAAGCGCGTGGTGCCTGCCGCGCGCGATCATCGGTGTGACCCTGCTCACGTTGCTCGCGTCCCCAGTCGCCGCCCAGCCACCCACGTCCGCACAGCTCGACTCCATCACGCAGCGACTCGAGGACGCCGAGGCGGCGCTCACCCTGCTGCGCGAACAGCTCGCCACGGAGAGCGGCACCGCGCTCCGCACGCGTTCCCGCGTCGCCCTCGAGTTCTCCGGGCGGGCGCTCGTGAACGCCTTCTCCAATACGCGCCGCACCAACAACGTGGATGTTCCCCTTTTCGCGCGCCCGGACTCCGGGACCGGTCCGCAGGGCGGCATGGCGATGAGCATCCGCCAGACGCGGCTCGGCTTTGCGCTCAGCGTGCAGGAGGTGGCGGGTGGCACCTTCACTGGCGACCTCGATGTCGACTTCTTCGGGGGACAGGTCCCGAGTGCAGGGGGGCGCACCTTCCCGCTGCTCAGGCTTCGGACGGCGCGCGGTACCCTGAGCTGGCGGCACGCGGAGCTGATGGTGGGCCAGGACCAACCCCTGGTGGCCGCCCTCGACCCGGTGAGCCTCGCCTCCGTCGGAACGCCGAGCTTCACCGCCGCCGGCAACCTCTGGCTCTGGCTCCCGCAGGTGCGCGCCACGGTGCAGACCTCGGGACGGGTGCGCGTCGGGCTCCAGGGCGCGGTCCTCGCTCCCACGAGCGGCGAGCCCAACGCGACCTTCGACACGCAGTTCGACGCCGCGGAGCGAACCAGCATGCCCTACCTCGAGGGCCAAGTGAGGGCGCAGTGGGGCGAGCAGGAGGGGACCGGCACGGTCGCGATCGGCGTGCACGCGGGGCGCGTGGCCGACGCGGCGGACGTGGAGCGCGATTCGCGCGCGGTGACGCTCACCCTCCACGTGCCCGTCGGCCGCGTCGAGCTGCGCGCCGAGGCGTTCGATGGCCAGGCACTGCGCGGGCTCGGCGGCGGCGGCATCGGGCAGGGGCTCGGTGTCGGCGGAGCGCCCGTGCGGACGCGAGGTGGCTGGGGCCAGCTGAACTTGCGGGCCACGTCGCGCGTCCTGGTCGGCCTCGGCGCGGGCGTGGACGATCCCACGGACGCTGACCTGACTCCGAGCGGGCGGACGCGGAATATGACCAGCGAGGCGCACCTGCATTGGCGTCCGGCGGGCCCGCTGGTGCTGGGCCTCGAGTGGAGGCGCACCGTGACCGAGCAGCTCTCGAGCTCGGTCACGAACCAGCACCTGAACCTCGCGTTCGGCTTCGAGTTCTAGGGCGCGGATGCCGGATTAGACACGGGGGGTGGGACCTTTTGGTCCCACCCCCCGCGTCGTGCCTGCGTCCGTCGGACCGTCAAATCGCGACGATCAGGGGAAGTTCGGGTTGTTGTCCGTCTCCGCCAGGGGCAGCGGGTAGCAGGTCTGGTTGCCGACCGGCGAGAAGCCGGGCTTGAAGTAGGTCGAGCCCGGGACCGGCACGTCGGTGACGGCGCTGGGATTGCGGCGCCAGTCGCCGAAGCGCTGGCCTTCGAGCCAGAAATCGAGGTTCTTCTGCCGCATGAACTCCGTCAGGATCGCGGCCGGTGCGGTGCTCCCGGCGTAGGCCGGGAGTCCGTTCGCCGCGCGACGCGTCGCGATCATCGTCTGCTGCGTGGCGGTGCCGCCAGCCTCGGCCGCGATGTAGTCGGCCTCGAGCTTGGACGCGACGCGCAGCGACGAGGTGTACGCCGGGTACTTCCGCTGGATCCAGAACGGGCCGGCGGTCGCATCCTGCGCCGAGAGGGTGTGGGTGCCCGGCGCACCGTACACGATGCGCGGATCGGTCACCCGGAAGGCCGGCGCCACCGAGATCGACCCACGATCGAAGGTGAACTGCCACATCCGGTTGCTCACGCGGGTCCGGTTGGCCGCGTCGTCGACGAAGTTGAAGTTGAACGTGAATCCGGCGGGCACCGACCCGGCGTCGGCGATGGCCGCGGGGCCGTTCCCGGCCTGGAGGTTCGCGCGGGCACGCCCGACGCGGGCGACGTTCGCCAGCGTGGTGGCGGCGGCGGTGCCGTTCGCGGTGCCCTTGGTGATCGCGGTGGTGAAGTTCGCGATCGCCGAGTCCAGCATGTTCGCCGTGGTGAGCGCCGGCCCGCCATACACCACGCCCTGGCAGAACTGCTCCGCCATGAGGAGGAAGGTGTATCCCAGCCAGGTGTGCGCACGGACATAGTTGATGTTCGTGTCGGGGGTGGGGAGCGCGAGCCCGATCACGAAGTGGTTCGATGCGGCCGACTGCGAGAGCGGGGCCCAGACGTCGCCGTTGTGCGAGCCGTTCGAGGTCACGACCTCACGGCGCCCGTACTCGTTGCGGGTCGGGAAGGTCTCGGCGACGAGCGCCTCGCCCGTGAACCAGGAGCCGTACATGATGAGCCAGCCCAAGGTGACCTGATAGTTCTGCTGGCCGGAGTTGGCGAGCGTCGCCGCGTCCTGCACCGGGTCGATCGTCCCGGCATCGATGACGTTCGGGTTCTTGACCGTGAGGAAGTCCGAGCAGGCGACCGAGGCCGCGAGCGCGAGGCCGACCAGCGCACGTGGCGCGGCGGCAGTGATGGAAGAGAATCGCATGGCAGCCTCAGAAGGTCAGGTTGAGCCGCACCACGGTGGTCCGCGGATTGGGGAGCGTCAGGAAGTCGTCACGCGTGAACTGGCCACCGGTGCTGGAGATCACCTCGGGGTCGCGGCCGGTGAACCGGTCGTTCGTCCAGAGGCGCACGTTCTGCACCGCCATCCCGATCGAGGCGCTCTGCACGCCCGAGACGTAGGAGACCCAGCGCTGCGGGATGTCCCAGTTGATGCCGATCTCGCGGATGCGGACGAAGTCGCCGGGCTGCATGAACGCCTCGCGCACCTCGTTCACGGTGGTCGGCGAGCCGTTCTCCTGCACGAACGCCGGCTGTCCGGCGGTCGGGTTGCCGTAGCGGCGGAGCCGCTCGCGGCGATCCAGCACCAGCGTGTCGAGGCGCTCGTTGCTCCGCACCAGCTGGGTCTCGCGGAAGAACGCCGTGTTGTTGAACACCAGGAAGTCGCGCTTGGTGTCGATCTGCCCGTTGATGCGGAGCTGGTTCCAGAGGGTCACCGTGCTCGAGAGCGTGCCCTCGAACGTCGGGAACTGGTTGCCGATCACCTCGAGCGTGTCCGCGACCGTCACGACACCGGTCGTCTCGTTGATGTTGCGGATCTTCTTCGAGACGAACGCGCCGAGCTGGAAGCCCTCGGTGAAGCGGTTCGTCGTGCCGAAGGGCGCGATGCCGCCGAGGTCCGTGAGCTCGTTCTTGAGGGTCGCCATGCCGGCGCGGAGGTCCCAGGTGACGAACTCGTTCTGGAAGGCCGTCGCGCTGACGCCGATCTCGAAGCCGCTGTTCTTGACCTGCCCGATGTTCACCTGCGGGTTCTGGGCGAAGCCGAGCGACGGCGGCAACGGCTGACTGAGGATGAGGTCGTTCGTGGTCTTGTTGAAGTAGGTGACCTCGATCGCGACGCGCTCATCGAGGAAGCTCGCGTCGAAGCCGAACTCGATCTCCTGGCCACGCTCGGCCTTGAGCGAGTCGTTCCCGGGGTTGAGCGGGACCGCGCCCGACTCGACCACGGAGCCCACGATGCTCGGCGCCGAGGAGAAGGTGGTGAGTGCCGCGTCGGCGCCCGGCGCGCGGCCGGTGGAACCCCATGCCGCGCGGAGGCGGAGCGAGTTCACGTACCGGTTCAGGTCGCCGTAGAACGCCTCGTCCGAGATCACCCAGGACCCGCCGACCTTCGGCAGGACCGCCGGCTCCACGTTCGTGCCGAACACGGAGAACTCGTCCACGCGGAGACCGACCTGCAGGAAGCGGCGGTCGAGGTGGCCCAGCTGTGCCTGGCCGACCCACCCGCGCTGGCGCACGTCGGTGACCTGTCCGCCGCCGGACGTCTGCGAGGCGGACGACGGCACGTTGTTGGCGTTGGTGACGAACCCGGTGCCCGTGATGTTGATGAAGTCGTTGCGCGTCTGGATCATCTGCAGTCCGGCCGATCCGTTCAGCTCGAACTCCCCGCCGGCGCCGAAGTTGCGCTTGGCGTTCGCCAGGTAGTCCACCGTGTAGCGCTGGATCCCGTTGCGCGTCTGCGTGTTCGATCCCGTGTTCAGCAGGCCGGCGTACGAACCGCGCGAGTTGCGCGGGAAGAAGCGGGTCTGCTCGTCGAGCAGGATGTCACCGCCGATGGTGAGGCGGTGCGTGAACCAGGGACGCGGGATGTAGTTCACCGTGAGGCCAGCCGTGGTGCCGCGCGAGACCAGCTGGTTGTCGATCGCGGAGATCGCCGGGACGTTGCGCTCGACGCCGAACCAGCCGTTCGCACCGGAGCCATTGTCCGTGCGCGAGATCGGCGTCCCGAGCAGGCCGCCGCCGAGGAACCCGTAGATGTTGTTGTCGTTGTCCGGTGCCTTCACCCGCGACTGCTGCACCGCGAGGCTCGCGTTCACCGTCACCTTGGGGTCGGGCACGAAGTTGAAGTTCATGCGCAGGCCCTGACGCCCGAACTCGTTGTTCGGGAGGACGCCGGTGTTCAGGTCCTTGTTCAGCGAGATGAAGTAGCCGTAGTTCGTCCCGCCCCCGGTCGCCCGGTAGCCGTAGTTCGCGACCGACCCCTTGCGGAACGCGTTCTCCCGCATGAGCGGGTTGTCGGCGACGAGCGTGGTCGTCGTCTGGTTGCGGCAGAGGGGGTTCGTGCTCGTCGGGAGGATCGACGCAGCCGTGCAGAACGCGTAGTTGGTCGGGGGCGTCCAGTACTTGTCCTGCGTGCCCCACTCGGTGCTGATGGCCTGCGAGAAGCGCGCGGAGCCCGCGCGCCCCTTGCGGGTGATGATCTGGATCACGCCGGACGACGCATCCGCTCCGTAGAGCGTGGCCGCCGCCGGACCCTTCACGAGCTCGATCGACTCGATATCGTCGGGATTCAGGTTGTTCAGGCGGTCCGCCGACTGACCACCGGCGCCGAGACCGGGCTGCCCCTCGATCATCCGCACGCCGTCGATGAAGATCAGCGGCTGGTTCGAGAGGTTGATCGACGAGGCGCCGCGGATGTTGATCCGCTGCGAGGTGCCGGCGGTGCCGGATGCCTGGTTCACCGAGACGCCGGGCACCTTGGAGGCGAGCAGTTGGCTCACGTTCTGTGCGGCGGAACCGGATGCGAGCTCCGAGAGGTCCACGCTGGTCACCACCGCCGCCTGTGCGCGCCGCTCCTGGTTGCCGGCGGTGCCGGTCACGACGACGTCGGAGAGCTGCACGCGGGAGACGGCCATCGTCAGGTTCAGCGTGGCGGACTGACCGACCATGACGCGGACGGTGTCGCTCGCCGCCTGGTAGCCGACCTTGTACACGGTGACTTGCACCACGCCGGCCGGGACGGCCGGCAGGCGGTAGTCACCCTGTGCGTTGGTGTAGACCGTGAGTGCGGTCCCCATCACGATCACCCGCGCTTCCGCGAGCGGTTGATCGGTGCCGCGAAGCGTGACCTTGCCGGCGATCGCACCGGTGCCGGCCTGCGCGCCCAGGGAGACCCCGGCGAGCGCCACGAGCATCGCGGCGCGCGCCAGGATGCGTGGGAGTCGGTTGAGCTGCATCTGACGCTACCTCAAAGTGGGGGAGTGCTGATGGACCGAGCCCCACAGTCTGTCGGGAGCACAGTGTGAGGCGCAAGTGAGGGCTTCGTCACTCGTCCGCGCGACGTCTTGACTGGAACTGGACCGGGAGACCGCCGTTCCGCGTGGAGAGCGACACCTCGAACGCAAGGCGCGTCCGCGCCAATACTACTCGGTCTGCCACCACCAGCGTCACATCCCATTGCCGGAAGCGTGCGCGGACCAGGTCCCCGAGCGCGGCGTACAGCCGACCCAGGTCGGCGGCATCCCCGACGCGGACGCCGTAGGGGGGGTTCGAGACGATGGTCCCCCGCTCCGCCGGCGGCTCGGCGTGCATGAGCGCGGCACAGATGAAGGTGATGTCCCCCGAGACCCCCGCCCGCTCCGCGTTCGCCTTCGCCGCCTCGATCGCCCCCGCATCGCGGTCCGACCCCAGGATCGGCGCCGGCGCGCTCGGCAGGACCTCCGCCGCCGCCGCCGCGCGGGCCGCGTCCCAGACGCCGGCGGGCGTGGAAGGCCACCGCTCCGCCGCGAACACGCGATGGAGCCCGGGCGCGATCCGCCGCGCCATGAGCGCCGCCTCGATCGGGATCGTCCCGGATCCGCAGAAGGGGTCGAGGAGCGGCGTCGCCGGATCCCACCCGCTCGCCATCACGAGCGCGGCGGCGAGCGTCTCCCGCATCGGCGCCCGCGCCACGGCCTGCCGGTAGCCGCGCCGGTGCAGCAACTCCCCCGACGCATCGGCCGAGATGGTGCACCGGTCGCGGTCGACGCGCACCACGAAGAGCTGCGCACTGCGGGCCGGAGCCGGGACCTCCACGTCGGCGCCGGCCGCATCCGTCGCCGCGTCCGCCTCCTCCTCATCGTCGCCATCCGACGCGCCCGCCGGTCTCGCCCCCGGCACCGCGCGCACGATCGCCGCCGCCACCCGCTCGGCCACCGCGTCGCTGTGGTAGAGCCGCGACTTCCGGCAGGTGACTCGCAGCGCGAAGGAGGCATCGGGTGGAAGGACCGCCGCCCAGGGCATCTGGCGGGCCGACCGCTCGAGCTCGTGGAACGCCGTCGCCGTGAAGGAGGCGAGCCGGACGAGCACGCGGCTCGCGATGCGCAGGCGCAGATGCGCCGCGGCGAGCCCGGCGGCGTCCGCCGTGAACTCCACGCCACCGACCACCTCCCGCACCCCGCGCACCGGCAGTGCGCCGAGTTCGCGCGCGACGAGCGGCTCGAGTCCCGGCGCCGCGATCGCGAAGCACGCGAGCGCACCGCGGCCGAGGTCGGTCGTGGCTGTCGGGGTGGGGCGGGCTCCGCCCGCGCGCGCGCGTGGCACGCGCGCAATCTACCGTGCGATCAGGCGGCGGCCGCCGAGGCCTTCGCCAGCCGGGCCTCGCGCGCACGCCAGAGCAGGAGCGCCGCGAGCACCAGTCCGTAGATCGCCGGCTCCGTGATGTCGAGCTTCACCGCCAACCAGTAGTGGATCACGCCCAGCACGGGGACCACGTAGGCCAGCCGGTGCAAGCGTCGCCAGTTCTTCCCCAGGCGCGCGATCATCTTCTTCGTGGACGTGACGGCGAGCGGGATCATGAGCATGAAGGCCGTCATCCCGATCGTGATGAACGGCCGCTTGAAGATGTCCTTCTTGACGTC
>CAZHAG010000061.1:11904-15371 GCA_964529705.1 uncultured Gemmatimonas sp.
GCGAGCGCCGCGAGGAAGAGCACGACACCGAACCCGCGCGGCTGCCGCGCGAGGCCTCCCAGTGGCGCCACGCGTTCAGTAGTTGCGGCGGAGATCCATCCCCGAGTACAACGACGCCACCTGGTCGGCGTAGCCGTTGAACATCAGGGTGGGGATGCGGCGGAACTGCCCGATGCGCCGCTCCGTCGCCTGGCTCCAGCGCGGATGGTCCACCTCGGGGTTCACGTTCGCGTAGAACCCGTACTCACTCGGGATCGCCGTGCTCCACGCCGTCTTCGGCATCGTGGAGGTGAGCCGGATGCGCACGATGCTCTTGATCCCCTTGAAGCCGTACTTCCAGGGCACCACGAGCCGCAGCGGCGCGCCGTTCTGGTTCGGGAGCTCCTTCCCGTACACCCCGGTCACGAGCAGCGTGAGCGGGTGCAGCGCCTCATCCAGCCGCAGCCCCTCGTTGTACGGCCAGTCGAGCACACGCGCGCGCTGCCCCGGCATCTGCTTGGGGTCGTAGAGGGTGGTGAACTCCACGAACTTCGCGGCGGCGGTCGGCTGCGCACGCTTGATCACGTCGGCCAGCGGGATCCCGCGCCAGGGGATCACCATCGACCACGCCTCCACGCAGCGCATCCGGTAGATCCGGTCCTCCATCTTCGAGGGCTTGAGGAAGTCCTCGAGCTGGTAATCCCCCGGCTTGGAGACGAGCCCCTCGACCTTCACCGTCCAGGGCTTCGTCCGGAACTCCTGCGCGTTCGCCGCAGGATCATCCTTCCCGGTGCCGAACTCATAGAAGTTGTTGTAGCCCGTGACGTCCTCCCAGGAGTTCACCTGGTCGTAGGGCTGTAGCCCGTACGGCGTGCCGAGCGAGCCCTGCTGGCTCGCATCCGCGGCCGGTGCCGTGCAGGCGCCGAGGGCAGGCGCCCCGACGAGTCCCGCGCCGATCACACCGGCGGCGGCGATGAAGGAACGACGATCGAGATACGCGGACTCCGGCGTGATCTCGCTGGAGGGGAGGATGGGGATTCGCATGTCCATATCTATCAGGTACGCCGGCATTGTGTTCCCGGATGGGAGTATGCCTATTTCCCGCGATGCCGCCACCGCCGCCGACGCACGCCGACCCCCCTGTCCTCGTGATCCGCCCGGACAGCGCGCGCACGCTCGGCCTCGCCGGCGACCTCTGGACCTTCCGGGACCTCCTCTGGAGCCTGGCCGACCGGGACCTCCGGCTCCGGTACCGCCAGACCGCCCTGGGCGTCGCCTGGGTGCTGCTGCAGCCTGTGCTCGGGGCGCTCATCTTCACCTTCGTCTTCGGCGTGGTGGCCGGCCTGCCGAGCGACGGGGTGCCCTACTTCCTCTTCACCTTCGCCTCGCTGGCCGGTTGGGCGCTCTTCGCCGGCATCCTCACGCGCGCGAGCGGCTCCCTGGTGCAGAACAGCCCGCTGATCGCCAAGGTCTGGTTCCCGCGCGCGGTGCTCCCCGCCTCCACGCTCCCCGCGGCGCTGATCGACTTCCTGATCGCGCTCATGCTCCTCGGCGGGATGATGGCCTGGGCCGAGGTCGCCCCGGGGCTGGCCATCCTCGCCGTGCCGCTCTGGGTGCTGGCACTCGCGATGCTCGCCCTCGGGCTCGGACTCATCGGGTCCGCGCTCATGGTGAGCTACCGCGACGTGCAGCACATCCTCCCCGTGGGCGTCCAGCTCCTGCTCTACGCCAGCCCGGTGGCGTACTCGGCGTCGAACGTCCCCGAGCGCTTCCTCTCGCTCTATTACCTGAACCCGCTGGCGCCGCTCCTCGAGGGGCTGCGCGCCTCGCTGCTCGGCACGCCGATGCCGCCCACCAACGCGATCGCGTGGGGCGCCACGGTCGCCCTTGGCGCCTTCGTACTGGGCGCGGCCGTCTTCCGCCGACTCGAGCGCCGGTTCGCCGATGTCATCTAGCCCCGCGGGCAGGAGCGCCGTGCCCGACGCCCTTGTGGCGACGGGGCTCGGCAAGCGCTATCGCATCTCGACGCGGCCACCGGCAACGACACTTGGTGAGCGACTCGCGCAGCTCGTGCGGGCGCCCTTCGGCGGCGCGGCGGCCGACGAGGAGCTCTGGGCGCTGCGCGACCTGGAGTTCGCGATCCCCGCGGGGAGTGCGGTGGGGATCATCGGCCGGAACGGCGCCGGGAAGAGCACCCTGCTCAAGATCCTCTCGCGCGTGACGCCCCCCACCACGGGGGAGGTGCGGCTCCGCGGGCGCGTGGGGAGCCTGCTCGAGGTCGGCACGGGATTCCACCCGGAGCTCACCGGCCGGGAGAACATCTTCCTCAACGGCGCGATCCTCGGGATGCGACGCCGCGAGATCGCCGCGCGCTTCGACGCGATCGTGGCGTTCGCCGAGGTCGACCGGTTCCTCGAGACTCCCGTGAAGCGCTATTCGAGCGGGATGTACGTGCGGCTCGCCTTCGCGGTCGCGGCGCACCTGGAGCCGGAGGTCCTGATCGTGGACGAGGTGCTCGCCGTGGGGGACGCCGAGTTCCAGCGGAAGTGCCTCGGGAAGATGGGGGAGGTGGCGGGCGAGGGACGCACGGTCGTCTTCGTCAGCCACTCCATGCAGGCCGTCTCCGCGCTCACGCAGCGCGTGCTCCTGCTGGACAAGGGCCGGTGCGTGTTCGACGGGCCGACGAGTGACGGGCTCGCGCGCTATCGCGCGATGCAGGGCGTGGGGGAGGCGGACGGCGCGCGCTTCGTGGCGGACGCCGACGACCGGCCGCGCAACCGGGTCCGAGCCGTGCGCGTCGTGACGTCTGATCCCGGCGCCGTGCACCGCTGCGGGGAGCCACTCACGCTCGAGTTCGACCTCGCGGTACCTGAGCCCGCGAGTACGCTCTGCTTCTCCTGCAAGCTGGTGGACGCGGAGGACCGGAACATCGTGCACCTCTGGTGCTTCGAGCGGGACGCGCGCTTCCGGCGCGAGGGAGGCGACTATACGCTCCGCTTCGAGATCCCGCGCGCCCGGCTCTTCGAGGGCGCGTACACCCTGCGCGCGTTCCTCTCCGACCGCCGCACGAACACGATGTACGACGAGTTGCACGGCATCTGCCGCTTCGAGGTCACCATGGACGGGCTCGCGCGCGACGACTACGCCTGGAGCGCGGGGGACTGCACGTACCTCGAGTCGGCCGGGTGGACGCTGGCGCGCGCCGGCGATCCGGCGGTGCAGCGCGGCACGGTGGCGCCGTAGATGGCGGAGCGTCCGCGCGTCCTGATCGTGAGCTTCATCGCGACGCCGGGGGGCGCGCACAACCTCTGGCGCCATTTCGCGATGGACCCGGCGGTGGCCGCCGCACTCGAGCTCCACGTGCTCGCGCCGCGCGCCTATCGCGATGCCGACCCCGCGCCATTCGCCGACGGGAGCCTGCACTTCCACGCGCTCACCGAGCTCACGCCCCCGCCGCTGCGCGAGCGGCTCCTCCGGCGGATGATCGG
>CAZHAG010000062.1:0-2360 GCA_964529705.1 uncultured Gemmatimonas sp.
ATCATCGGCGGCGGGACGAACGCCTTCATGGGGCACTACTTCCGGAAGTCCGACCCGCTGCGCGACGGCGATCTCGTGCTGATGGACTACGCTCCCGACTATCGCTACTACACGAGCGACGTCACCCGCATCTGGCCGGTGAACGGCACGTACACACCGGCGCAGCGCGCGCTCTATGAGTTCATCGTCGAGTATCGCGACGCCTTCTTCCGCCACATCAAGCCGGGTGTCACCTCCGACGAGGTGCTCGACCGCGCCGCGGCGGAGATGAAGCAGTGGCTCGTGGGCAGGACCTTCGCCTCGCCCGCCCACTTGAAGGCGGTGCAGGAGGGGCTCGCCTTCCGCGGACACTTCCAGCACCCGGTGGGGATGGCGGTGCACGACGTGGGACGCGTGCGCGGCGTACCGCTCCAGCCGGGCATGGTCTTCACGATCGACCCGATGATCTGGATCCCCGAGGAACGGCTCTACATCCGGATCGAGGACGTGGCCCTGGTGACTGCCGACGGCGTGGAGAACCTGAGCGGCTTTGTTCCCGCGCGCATCGCCGACGTGCAGCGGACCATCGCCGAGCCGGGAATGGTGCAGATGCACGCGCCGGTGCCGCCACCGAGCGCGCCCGGAGCGGGTCGCCCATGACCCGCCGACTGCGTTCACTCGGCGCACGCCTTGCGCTGCTGGCGGCGTTCGCGGTGCCGACGGCGCCGCTCGACACCTACCCGAAGAACCCCGCGATCGACGCACTCAACTACGCCTTCACGCTCGAACTCTCGGACACCTCCGATACGATCGCGGGCGAAGTCGCGCTCGACCTGCGGTTCCTCTCCGCGGACCTGCGCTCGGTGCGGCTCGACCTCGTCAACGCCACCTCGACCAGCGGCGGGAAGGGGATGCGGGTCTCGGCGGTCACCATGGACGGCGTGGCCGTTCCCTTCACGCATGCGGACGACGTCCTGCTGGTCCCGCTCGCCAAGGCGCCCGCGGCACAACAGCGTGCTCGGCTGGTCGTGCGCTACGCGGGGACTCCCGCCACCGGGCTGATCATCGGCCGCAACAAGCATGGCGACCGCACCTTCTTCAGCGACAACTGGCCCAACCGGGCCCGGCACTGGCTGCCGACGATCGACCATCCCTACGACAAGGCGACGAGTGAGTTCATCGTCACCGCGCCGAGCCACTATCAGGTGGTGTCGAACGGTCTGCAGGTGGAGAGCACCGACCTGCCCGGCGACCGCCGGCGCACGCACTGGCGGAACTCCGTGCCCATCGCCTCCTGGCTCTACATGCTCGGCGTGGCGCGCTTCGCCATGCAGCAGGTGGACACCTTCGACGGCAAGCCGATCGAGACCTGGGTCTACCCGCAGGATCGCGACGCCGGCTTCGCCGACTTCGCCACGCCCACCAAGGACGTGCTCGGCTTCTACACCGACTATGTGGGTCCCTTCGCCTACGAACGGCTTGCCAACGTCCAGGCCAGCAGCGTGGCCGGCGGCATGGAGTCGGCCTCGGCGATCCTCTATCACGAGAGTTCGGTGACGGGCACGCGTAGCGTCCGCTGGCGCAACGTCGTGATCCACGAGATCGCGCACCAGTGGTTCGGCAACGCCGTCACCGAGTATGACTGGGACGACATCTGGCTGAGCGAGGGGTTCGCGACCTACTTCACGCTCCTCTACATCGAGCACGCCTACGGGCGCGACGAGTTCGTGCGCGGGCTCGAGGCGAGCCGCCGGACGGTGAACACCTTCGCGGCGGCGAACCCCGGGTACACGATCATCCACCAGAACCTCAGCCGCATGGAGGATGTGACCAGCTCGCACACCTACCAGAAGGGGAGCTGGGTCCTGCACATGCTGCGCGGCGTCGTCGGCACGGAAGCCTTCCAACGCGGCATCCGGAGCTACTACCAGCGGCACTTCAACGGGAACGCGACGACGACCGACTTCCGGCGCGCGATGGAGGAGGCAGCGGGCCGAGACCTGGAGTGGTTCTTCGACCAGTGGCTCCACAAGTCTGGCGATCTCAAGGTCGCGGGCAGATGGACGTACGACGCCCGTGCGAAGCAGGTGCGCATCGCACTCAACCAGGTGCAGACGGATGGGAGCCTCTTCACGATGCCGGTCGAGGTCGCCGTGCACCTCACCGGCGGACCGATCCCGACGATCCATCGGGTGCAGATGAACGCCAAGGCGAACGTGTTCACGATCGACGTGCCGTCCGAACCCGCAGAGGTGCGGCTCGATCCGAACCTCTGGGTGCTGATGGAAGCGACCTTCGAGCGCGGGCGGCCGTGACCGCTCGGCCTACGGCGCCGCGACCACCCGATTCCGCAGCACCCCGACTCCCTCGACCTCGATCTC
>CAZHAG010000062.1:2460-15370 GCA_964529705.1 uncultured Gemmatimonas sp.
AGGTTCTTCGAGCCGCGGGGCTGCACGATCGCGGCCTCCGGCCCGACGACGGAGCTCGGATACTTCGCGAAGAGCCCCGGCTCGGCCGCCACCGGCCGCGTGCCGAGGTGGGAGCGGAAGTTGAGTCCCACCGCGATGACCTTGCCGGGCACGACGGGCGCCAGCAGGCGCACCGCGTCGAGGCGGAAGGTCCGGCCGGTCGACTCGCGCGTCCCGAACAGGTCGCCGCGAAGCTCGCGCACGGTGCCCGCGTCGAGGATCCCGTAGCTGGTGTCGCCGGAAGCGGCGAAGCGGACATAGCGCGTCGTCGACTGCGCGCCCACGGGGACGTGCAGCAGGGCGACCAACAGGAGCGCGACGCGGAGCGGGTATCTGCGATGGGCGTCCATCAGGACCTCGGTGTTCGGGTTGTCGGTAGGTCTCCTGGGATCCTGACGCCAGCGCGTCCGCAACTCCGGACCGGCGTCCATCCTGCGCGCCACGATCCTGCTGGCCGAGGTGGGACGAATGTACGGATGCCGAGACCGACCAGCCAGCAGGACGATTCCCTTGCGATCCCCCATCCGTGCGGGGCGCGGGGATCATCCGTAGAATTGCATCATCCTCATCCAGGGGCTCTCTGATGCGCAACCTCACGAACGTCCTCCTCCTCACCGCCGCGCTGCCGCTGGCCGCCGTCGCACAGGCGCAATCGGCCTCCGCCCCGCGGTCCGCCTCCGATCCGTCGATCACCGCCCTCCGGTCCAACTGGCAGCAGGTGACCGATTTCATCACCGCGGCCGCCGCGGAGCTCACGGAGGCCGAGTACGCGTATCGTCCGGTGGCGACCGTGCGCTCGTTCGGGGAGCTGATCGGGCATATCGCCGGCGCGCAGAACATGATGTGCGCGGCAGCACTCGGGGAGCCGCAGCCTGCCGAGGATGCGGTGGAGTCCACCGCCAAGACGAAGACCGCGCTCGTGGCGGCGCTGAAAGCGTCGAACGAGTACTGCGGGAAGGCCTACGGGATCGGCGCCGCGCAGGCGGCCATCGCCACCGAGTTGTTCGGCTCCCCCACGACGCGCGTGGGCGCACTCACCCTGAACGCGGTGCACAACGGCGAGCACTACGGCAACATCATCACGTACCTGCGGATGATGGGGAAGGTCCCGCCGTCGAGCCGCCGCTAAGGTCGCGCTCACCACGCCGCCCTCTCCCACACCATGCGCCGACCCTTCCTGATCCTCTTCGCCCTCGCGCTCGCATTTCCGACCGCGCCAGCCTCCGCACAGTCGCACCTCGAGGCCCGCAACCGCTGGGCCCGGCTCTGCGAGATGCGCCGCGAGAAGTTCGACCGCATCCTCCCCGAGGCGATGCGCGAGAACGGGATCGACATGTGGATCGTCGCCATGCGCGAAGGGCACCACGACCCGCTCTGGGAGCTCCTCGGCCGCGGCTACGTCGGCACCACGGGGTACTTCATCTTCACCGACCGCGGCGGCGACCGGATCGAGCGCGTCGCGATCGACGTCACCGACCACAATCGCGCGGCATGCGGCGCGTACGACCCCACACCGGCGTTCACGGACCTCGCCACCTTCGTGCGCGAGCGCGACCCGAAGCGCATCGGCCTCAACCTCTCCACCGAGATGGGGATGGCAGATGGGCTCTCGCACACGCTCCACACGCAGATCGTCGCCGCCCTCGGCCCCGCGCTCGCCTCGCGCATCGTCTCCGCCGAGAAGCTCATCTCGGACTTCAGCTCACGCCGCGTGGCGAGCGAACTCGTGGCCTTCGGTGACGCGACCGAGATCGGGCGGCAGATCGCCGAGCGGGCGCTCTCGAACGAGGTCATCACGCCCGGGGTGACCACCCTGGCCGACGTCGCGTGGTGGATCCAGGAGCAGCAGCTCCAGCGCGGGCTTGGATCGTCGTTCGAGGTGCCGAGCATCTACATCACCGGCCCCAACGGCATCGAGGCGACCTCGAACGACCGCATCATCCAACGCGGCGACATCCTCATGATCGATTTCGGGGTCGGGTACCTGAACATGTGGACCGACCAGAAGCGCATCGCCTACGTGCTCAAGCCGGGGGAGACCGCCCTGCCGGCGAGCATCAAGCACGCCTTTGACCAGGCGGTGAAGGTGCGCGAGGTGATCCGGAGGACCGCGAAGGCCGGGAAGACCGCGCAAGCGATGATGGACGAGGTGATCGCGGCGATCACTGCCGCGGGCTTCACGCCGATGCGCGGCTTCAACCAGGTGCGCGACGACGCGTCGACGGAGTTCATCATCGGCAGCCACTCCGTCGGCGACTGGGGGCACGGGATCGGGCCGTCGATGGCGTTCTTCAACCCGGGTCGCTTGAAGTTCGAGATCCGGCCGTCGAACCTCTTCTCGATCGAGCTCTTCGCCTACACGCCGATGCCGGAGTGGGGCGGGAAGAAGCTGCGCATCCCGCTCGAGGACGACGCCGTGGTGACGGCACGCGGGGTGGAGTGGCTGTCACCGATCAACCACCGCATCCAGCTCATCCGTTGACGCGAGGAGGCCTCCGTATGTCGAAGAAGCGGCGCACCGTGGTCCCCGATTTCAGCAGCAAGAAGCCGGCGAAGGGTCCGGTTCCGGCCAGTGGAGCAGCAGCGCCGACGCCGCCACCGGTGCCAGCGCCGCGGGTGAAGCCGCAGGCGACCTCGTCCAAGTCGGGCCGGCGCGGCGGCTAGCGAGCGCGCCCTCCGGACCCTCGGGAGCGCGACGCTGCCGCGTCTACGGAACGGTTCACGCGGAGTAGCCGATCACCGCGATGAAGTGACACGCCGTCCCGGCCAGCACCATGAGGTGCCAGACGAAGTGCCCATACCGGAGCCGCGGTGCCGCGTAGAACGCGACTCCCGCCGTGTACGCCACACCGCCGGCGACGAGCCAAAAGAGCCCCCAGCCCGGCATGGCCTCGATGAGCGGCTTCGCCGCGACGACGCCGAGCCACCCCATCGCAACGTAGAGCGCCGTTACGGCGCGCGGCCGCCGGTCCCCGGCGTTGATCCGCAGCAGGATACCGAGGATCGCGAGCCCCCAGACGATGCCGAACATCGTCCACCCCCATGGGCCCCGCAGTACGCCGAGCGTGAACGGGGTGTAGGTGCCGGCGATCAACAGGTAGATCGCGCAGTGGTCAAACATGCGCAGCACGCGCTTCGCGCGACTCGGCGCCAGCGCGTGGTAGAGCGTCGAGGTGAGGTAGACGGCGAGTGCCGTCGCCCCGAACACCGTCGCACCGACGATGGCGGAGGCGCCGTTCCGGGAAGCGGCGATCAGCAGCACCGGGAACGCCGCCAGCACGGCCAGGGCGCCCGCGCCATGGCTCACGCTGTTGGCGATCTCCTCGCCGAGGGACTGCGGTCGCTCCACGTGACTCATCCGGTCAGCGCCCCGCCGGCTGTGGGATCTCGACCTCACCATCGTCCACCGCCCGCTGCAGGCGGCGCACGTCATCGAGTATCCCTACGAACCGGTCGCCCAACGGTGTCATGGCGTACTCGACCTCCACCGGCGGCTTCGTGCCGATCACGGTGCGCTTCACGATGCCGTATCGCGTGAGCTTCCGGAGGCGTTCGTTCATCACCTTGGCCGATAGGCCAGGGTTCGCGCGCAGCAGGGCGCTCGGCCGCTGCGGTCCGCCGGAGACCTGGAGGAGCAGCGCGACCGACCACTTGCACCCCACGACGCTCTCGACCATCGACGCGACAGGGATCGTGTCCCTCTTCGGACTTGCCACGAGGTACCCACCTTACCGAAAGGTGCGTTCTGGAGCCCGCGGTGATGGGTCGGTACGGTACGCGTATCACCCGCCACCGGAGCGGAGCCCACATGCCCCCTGCATCCAGCATACCCGGTTACACGCGCGGCACCAATGCCGTCGCGCGGTCCCCCGTCTCGCTCAAGGACTTCGCCTCCTTCACCTCCAAGCAGGAGGGGGCGCCACTCGGCCCGTACCTGGGTGCCGTGCGCAAGCGATTCGGGCAGTGGATCCTCGACACCGCGAGCGCCGAGTTCGGACGGGAATGGCTCGACTACCAGCATGAGATCGGGCGGCGCCACCATCGGAGCAGGAAGAACCGCACCGATGGTGTCCCCTCCACCGAGATCGTGCCCTTCCGTGACCTGTTCGCCCTGATCTTCCCTGTGACGTTCACCCTCAGGCCGTACCTTGCGAAGAAGGGACACCTGGCCGCCGACGTCGACGGCATGTGCAACGCCTGGTTCAAGTCGTGCCTGCTCCACGTCACGCTCTGGAGTCACCCCTCCATCCACGCCGGAGACTTCTGATGGTGGCACGCCTCGCCCCCGAATGGGAGACCACGAGTTGGCTGAACACCGAGGAGCCGCTGAGCCTCGCGAAGCTCCGGGGGCGCGTCGTGCTGGTGCACGCCTTCCAGATGCTCTGCCCCGGATGCGTGGCGCACGGCCTGCCGCAGACGCTGCGCGTGGCCAAGCTCTTTTCCGGCGCGCCGCTGACGGTCGTGGGACTCCATACGGTGTTCGAGCACCACGAGGCGATGGGGGAGGTCTCCCTCCGTGCGTTCCTCCACGAGTACCGCATGACGTTCCCCGTGGGGATCGACGCGCCGGGGGAGGGCGGGGACCCGATCCCGCGCACCATGCGCTCCTACGGGTTGGAGGGGACGCCGACGACGATCCTCATCGACCACGAGGGACGGCGCCGGCAGCAGCGCTTCGGCGCATACGACGACCTGCTGCTCGGCGCGGAGATCGCACTCCTCCTGCACGAGGCGGAGGAGGCGGCGCAGCGCTAACGACTGAACCAGTACGCGAACTTCACGAGGAAGGTGTTGTTCGGCTGCAGGTCGAAGAGGTCGCCGTAGTCCTTCGTCCACGACTGGTCGGGGAACGAGGTGGCGAAACTCTCCTTGCCGTGCTGCCAGACCACGAAGAGCGTGGAGCCCGGACGGTACTCCCAGCGCACCACGGCGTTGCCCCGCAGCTCCGCGACCTTGAAGGCTGTCGCGCCGCCAGGGGGCGTGTACGGCTGGTAGCGGTCGGCGTACCGCGCGGCCTCCGGCGTCGCGCTGAGCTCACGGAAGTCGGAGTAGGTGCCATGTGACACGAAGGGCTGCCCGTAGAACTCGAACGTCAGGTTCGGGGTCGCGGTGTAGTTCACCCGCGTGCTCATCGACACGGTGGTCTGCTCGAGGTGCGCGAACGCGTAGTGTGTCGCGCCGCCGCCGTCCGTGAAGTTGCCGTACCACTGCGCGTCGTCGGTGCTCTCGCTGTAGCCAAGGCTCAGTTGGATGGTGGCGCGAGTGGACGGACGCACGCTGACGTAGGGGCTGTACGAGGCGTACCGGGTGTTCCCCTCGTCCGAACGGCCGAAGTTGAACCAGGCGCCGCCCGAGACGGGCTTCCGGCTGTCCGTGTTCACGCCGCCCCACGGGAAGATCCCGCCGGAGTTGCGCACCACCGGCCCGCCCCGCGTGCACCGGTCACAGGCTTGCGCCGAGAGTCCGGTGAGCGTCCCGCCCAAGTGGATGTCCCAGTTGTTCAGCAGGCCCATGTGGCCGTTGATGTTCACCGCGTGTTCGTACCGGTCGCCCGAGGTGTTCGCCCCGATCCAGTGGTTCGCGTTCAGCTGCGCCCAGCGGTAGATCCACCTCGACTCGCGCCAGGAGAGCGCGCTCCAGGTGCTCCAGTTGAGCAGGTCCGCGCGCCGGAGGAAGCCGAGGTCGTTGACGTCGAACCCGGCCGACTGCCGGACGATGCTCGTCTCGAAGCGCGTGATCCCGCCGCCGTATTTGCCGATCTTCAGCTGCTCGGCGTGCCCTGTGAGCGAGGTGCGCGTGGGATCCACCTCGTAGTCGTCCCCCGGCCGCTGGTAGTAGTGCACCGGGCTCCGCTGCGTGCGCTCGATCACCTCGGCGCTTCCTTGCACGTGCGAGAGCGCGAACTGCCCGGAGAACTCGTAGTTCTTCCCACCGAACCGGTTCCGGAAGGTGGCGCCCACGGCGTAGGCGCTCTCATGCAGGTAGGGTTCGCTGAGCGCGTCGAGCGACCGGTTCACCGCGGTCCCGATCAGGGAGATCCCGGTCTCGCCGCCGCGCAGGTCCTGGTTCGCGCGCACCACGGCGTAGTTGGTCTGCGGTTCGACCGTCCGGTCCCCGGTTCCGGTGACGCGGGGCGTGATCGCGTCGAGGATGCCGAAGGAGAGCCCGCCACTCGTGCGCCCCGTGAGCTTGGTGGCGGCGGCGATTGGCGTCGACGTGGCGGTGCCCGAGTTGCCGTAGAGTCCGCGCAGCGCGGGGGAGCGGCCGATGCGCCGCGAGTAGAAGAGCCCCTCGTTCGTGCCGCAGTCGACGACGATGTAGCAGTTGAGCTGGAACTGGTAGAACCCGCCCCCCTCCACGAAGAAGGGGCGGCGCTCGGAGAAGAACGACTCGAACGCGGTGAGGTTCACCACTGAGGGATCCGCCTCGACCTGCCCGAAATCCGGGTTCACCGTGGCATCGAGCGTGACATTCGGCGTGAGGCCGATCTTGAGGTCACCGCCGGCGGTGACCTCCTGTTCCCGCCCGAACCCGCTGCTCGAGCCGGCGACCTGGACGTTCTTGGTCACGAAGTAGGGCGTCACCTCCACGCGCCTCGCGCTGGAGAGTCCCTGCAGGCCGGTCAGGAGCCCCAGCTGCGACGAGATCCCCTGGCGGTGCGGCGACCAGAGCGGCCACGCCGAGCGCTCCTTGAGCCGCTCGATGTCGCGCCAGATCCCGAAGCCGAACACGTGCTCCTGCGCGGGCGCGTAGCGCAACTGCGAGAGCGGGATCCGGTACTCCGCGGTCCATCCGAGCGAGTCGACGGTGGTCGCGACGTCCCAGATGCCGTCCCACGACTCGTCCTCGTCTGCGTCGTTCGCCATGGAGTAGTCGCGCTTCACGCCGTCGGGATTCACGGCGAGCTCGTACCCCGAGCGCTTGTCGTTGTAGGAGTCGATCAGGAGCTTGATCTGGTCCGATGGGCCGCGCACGTCGCGCCGCGAGAGGGCGCGCATGATGCTGTCCGGGTGCGGGTCGAACATCCGCACGAACACGTACAGGTTGCGCTCGTCGTACGCCGCCTGGAACTCCGTCTCGAAGGCGGGGTCGGTGTCCACCCTGGGTTCGAAGGTGCGGAACCCGCGGTACTTGGGCGCCGTGGCCCAGACGGCGTCGTCCGCGCGTCCGTCGATCTGCGGTGCGGTCGTCGCGCGCTCAGCGGTCGCCCGGGCACGCTCCGCCTCGCCGCGCGCGGCCTCCCCGCGGACAGCCGGTCCCTGGGCGCCGAGCACGCCCCCCGCGACGAGCGAGCAGGCGAGCAGCGAGGTGGAGAGGAAATGAAGCGCGTGTGCGGTGGCGCGTGGGCGGCGCTCAGCGGTGGCGTGGGACATCCGGGGGGCCTCTGATGGGGTCGCTCGTTGGACAACGCGACCGCGCGGATGGTTGGTTCGGCTCGCCCGCCCGTACGCGCGCCACCGCCCCGCGGGTTTCAGCCCGTCACGCCTTGATGCGCATCATCCCCGGATCGTAGAGCGGAGTGCGCGAGGCGACCGCCGGGTACCTCGCGCCCGCGATCTCCACCTCCCACCGGCCGCCGGCGAGCCACTCATCGGTGATCGGCCCCGGCGCGCGCTCGATCATCGCGAGCCCCACGGCACCGCCCAGGGTGTGTCCGTATGACGCGGCCCGGATGTACCCCATCGGCACCCCATCCCGCAGCACCACCTCGGCGTGCATCATCAGCGGCTCGGGATCCTTCACGAGGACCTGCACGAGTTCCTTCTTGATTCCTGCCGCCTTCTTCGCGAGCACCGCGTCCTTCCCGAGGAAGCCGCCGGGCTTCTTCAGGCTCACCGCGAAGCCGAGACCGACTTCGAGCACGCTGTCGGTGTTGTCGATGTCGTGGCCGTAGTCGCGGTACGCCTTCTCCATCCGCAGGCTCGCGAGCGCCTTGAGCCCCGCGTGCCGGAGGCCGAACGCGCGCCCCGCCTCCACCACGAGGTCGTACGTGGCCACGGCCTGCTCGGTGGGGATGTAGAGCTCGTAGCCGAGCTCGCCGAGGTAGGTGATGCGCACCAGCAGGACGCGGGCGAAGCCGATGTCCACCTCGCGGGCGGTCCGGAAAGGGAACGCCTCGTTCGAGAGGTCCGCGGTGGTGACCTGCTGCAGCAGCTCGCGCGAGCGCGGCCCCTGGATGTTGATCTGCGCGTACGCGCTCGTGACGTCGGAGGTGAAGCAGTGCGCGTCGGCGGGCGTGTGGCGGCGCAGCCAGGTCTCGACGTGCCGGTGCGCGGTGTCCGACGCGACGACGAGGAAGCGCGTGCCAACGGCGCCGCTGCCGAAGGTCTCCTCGAGCTTTGTCACCGTCAGGTCGGCCTCGAGCGTGCCCCCCTCGTTCAGCCACTGCGTGTAGGTCGTGCGGCCGCTCTTCCCGTCCACGTCGTTCGCCGAGATCCAGTTGAGCACCCGCCCCGCGTCGCGCCCCTGCACCATGAACTTCGACATGAACGACATGTCCATCAGGATCACGCCGGTGCGGCAGGCCTCGTGCTCCGCCCTCCAGTTCTCCCAGCTCGCGGGGCGGCCGAAGGTCAACGGCTCCGGCTCCGGCGGCGATCCGTCGGGCGTGTACCAGTCCGCACCCTCCCACCCGCTCACGTCCTTGAACCAGGCACCCTTCGCGACGAGCCGGTCGTGGATGGCCGCGCGCTTCGCGCCGCGCGCCGTGACCATCGAGCGGTTGGGGTAATGCGTCTGGTAGACCATCCCCAGCGACTCGACGGTGCGCGTGCGCCGGTACTCGGGGTTGGCCTGGTACTTGTGGAGGCGGTCGAGGTTGAAGCCGGTCATGTCGACGTCGGGACGGCCATTGAGCATCCAGTGCGCCATCGCACGCCCCACGCCGCCGCCCGTGAGGATCCCGATCGAGTTGAGCCCGGCGGCCACGAAGTAGTTCCGGAGCTCGGGCGCCTCGCCGAGGCAGGGCTTGAGGTCGGGGGTGAACGACTCGGGGCCGCAGAAGAGCTTCTTCACGCCCGTCTGCATCGAGATCGGCACGCGTCGCATCGCGGTCTCGATGTACTCCCCCACGCGGTCCCAGTCGGGCGGGATCTCGCCGAAGGCGAAGTCGGTCGGCATCCCGGCGACGTTCCAGGGGGCGCAGATGGGCTCGAAGAGCCCGATCATCAACCCGCCTCCCTCCTCGCGGAAGTAGCCGTACGACGCGGGATCCTCGAGCACGGGCCACGACTTGGAGACGCCGGGGATCTCCTCCGTGAGGAGGTAGTAGTGCTCCGCGGCCTGCAGCGGGATCGTGACGCCCGCCTGCTCGCCCAGCTCGCGTCCCCACGCGCCGGCGCAGTTGATCACCATCTCGCAGGTGATGTCGCCCTGCGCGGTGCGCACGCCGGCCACCGCGCCGTTCGCCGTGATGAGCCCGGTGGCCGCGACCCCCTCGAGGATCGTCGCGCCCTGCATCCGCGCGCCCTTGGCGAGCGCCATCGTCACGTCCACCGGGTCGACCCGCCCGTCCTCCTTCACGTAGAAGCCGGCGAGGATGTCGTCGGTGCGCGCGACGGGGAATAGCTCCTGCACCTCCTTGGCCGAGATCTCGTGCACGTCTACGCCGCAGTACCGGTTGAACGTCGAGACGCGCCGGTACTCCTCCAGCCGGTCCTTGTCGATCGCGCACTCGATGAACCCCACGGGCTTGAACCCGGTGGCCTGCCCGGTCTCCGCCTCGAGCCGAGCGTAGAGGTCGCGCGTGTACTTCCGGAACTCCGTGGAGGTCTCGGAGGTCGAGCCGAACGTGACCATGAGGCCCGCCGAGTGCCAGGTGGTGCCGGCGGTGAGCTGGTGGCGTTCGAGCAGGACGACGTCCCTGCACCCCATGTGCGCGAGATGGTAGGCGACGGAACAGCCGATCACGCCACCGCCGATGACGACGACGCGGGCGTGGGAGGGGACGGACGCAGTGGTACCTGTCATCACGCGGATCGGTGGTCGAGAGGGTTCGCTCCCGCCGGAGCGACGGGAAGGTGGCGCCTGAATGCTACGGACGGGACGGGCCCGGCATCGAACTCCTGGGCGTACCGGTGCCCCGCGTACACGGCGTGCGCGATGAGCCCCGGCGCCAGCGCGTCGCCGACGCAGCGCACCTCACGCACGCCGGCCGCCTGCCACTCGTCCCGGCGCTCGAGCAGCGCGCGTTCGAGCGCGTCGTTCGGCGTGCGCGACGTCACGCCGATCACGGCGTCGCACGCCAGCTCCCGCTCCGCGCCCGACCATCCATGCGTGAGTCGAAGCCCTCCGGCCATCGCTTCCGTGATGTTGTGCGCGGTGAGCTGCGCCACGCCGAGCGCGTAGAGCCGCTTCTGCAGGTGCCGGAAGTCGAGCGAGTTGGCGCTCCACGAGGCGACCACGTCGTCCGGCGTCACGATCGTCGCGGTGCCGCCCGCCTTCACGACGGCCTCCGCCATCAGGCTCCCCATATAGAAGGCGTCGTCGTCGAAGACCACGACATGCCCGGTCGGCACGCGGCCGTCCATCACATCATCGGGCGTGAGCGCCAGGGGCCCGAGCCCCTTCACCCCCCGCCCGTTCGCCCGGCCGCGGCCGTCGCGCCGCCACTCGGCGCCGGTCGCCAGCACCACCCGCTCGGCGCCGAACTCTAGCACCTCGTCCGCGGTGATCTCCGACTCGCGGTAGACCGACACATTGGAGAGCGCCTCGATGCGCCCGACGCGCCAGTCACGCACGCGCATCCATTCGGCGAGCCCGGGGAGTCCCGCCTCGCGCCGGACGCGGCCGCCAAGCTCACGCTCGCGCTCCGAGAGGTGCACCTCGTAGCCCCGCTGGCCCAGCGCGCGGGCCGCCTCGAGCCCCGCGGGCCCCGCGCCGACCACGAGGATCCGCGCCGCGCGCGCCTTCGGCGCGATCCGCTCCGGGTGCCACCCCTTCCGCCACTCCTCGCCCATCGTGGGGTTCTGCGTGCAGCGGATCGGCGTGCTCGTCATGTCCCCCGTGACGCATATGTTGCAGCCGATGCACTCGCGGATCTCCTCGGTGCGCCCCTCTTCGATCTTCCGCGGGAGGAAGGGGTCCGCGATGCTGGGCCGCGCCGCGCCGATGAAGTCGAGGATCCCGCGCCGGACCTGGTCCACCATCGTGTCCGGCGAGGTGAAACGCCCCACGCCGACCACCGGCTTGGTGGTGCACTGCTTCACCCAGTGCGTGAACGGTTCCTGCGCGCCCTCCTTCGCGAAGCGCGACGGGGCGGAGTCGTTGTACCAGGCCGCGATGTTCACGTCCCAGAGGTCCGGGAGCTCGGCCAGCATCTGCACGACCTCCCTCGCCTCGGCGACGGTCACCCCGTCGTCGCCGAGGAGCTCGTCCACCGCAAAGCGGACCGCGACGGCACAGGTGTCGCCCATCGCCTCCTTCGTGTCCTCGATCAGCTCGCGCAGGAGCCGCACCCGGTTCTCGAGCGAACCGCCGTACTCGTCCGTGCGGTGGTTCCGCCGCCGCTGCAGGAAGTGCATCGGGAGGCTCAGGTCGTGCGCCGCGTACACGTACACCAGGTCGAACCCCGCGCGCTTCCCGCGCAGCGCGGCCTCGCGGTGCCAGCGCCGGTACTCGCGGATGTCGTGCCTGGTCATCGCGCGGGCTTGGTGCGGGTGCGGGCTCTTCAGCACCTGGTGTGACGGGGCGATCGCCACCTCGCGCGAGTAGAGGTTCGACGACGCGGGGCCGTTGTGCACGAGCTCGAGCGCGGCGAGCGCGCCATGCGCGTGCACCCGGTCGCACATCAGCGCGAGGGCGGGGATGTCCGCGTCGTCCCAGAGGCGGGCCTCGACATACGGCGCGAGGTCGCCACTCGGGTGGATCTCGCACTCCTCGGTGGAGACCACGGCCCACCCGCCCTCGGCCTTCACCTCGCGCATCGCCGCGTGCGCGGCGGGCATCTGGTGCCCCATCCCGTTGCAGTGGGGCACCTGGAAGAAGCGGTTGCGCGCGGTCACCGGCCCGATGCGGACCGGCTCGAAGAGGATGTCGTACCGCGGATCGCGGGCCATCAGCGCGGGGACGCCGGCGTCACGCCGAGCTACGCCAGCGCTTCGGACATGCTCGTCTCGAGCATCGCCATCGCCTCGTCCACCTGCGCCTTGGTGATGAGCAGCGGCGGCATGAAGCGCACCGTGCTGATCCCACAGGGAAGGAGGAGCAGTCCGTTGTGGTAGGCGCGCGTGATCAGGGCGTCGCAGAGCGCCTTGTTTGGCGTGCGGTTGGTCGCGCCCATCGTGAGTTCCATCCCGATCATCAGGCCCCGGCCACGGACCTCGCCGATCTGCGGCTGCTTCTTCTGCCACTCCCGGAGCCGCTCCATGAAGTAGGCGCCCACCGAGGCCGCGTTCGCCGCGTACGCGCGTTCCACGAGGTCGATCGTCGCGAGCGCCGCCGCGCAGCAGACGGGGTTCCCGCCGTAGGTGTTGCCGTGCGCACCGCGCTTCCACTTCTCCATCAGCTTCTTCTTCGCGACCACGAGGCCGATCGGCATCCCGCTGCCGAGTCCCTTGGCGAGCGTCATGATGTCGGGCGCGACGCCGAAGTGCTGGGCGGCGAACATCTTCCCCGTGCGCCCGATCCCCGACTGCACCTCGTCGAAGACGAGGAGGATGCCGTGCCTGTCGCAGAGTGCGCGGAGGCCGGCGAGGAACCCTTCCGGCGGCACGACGTACCCACCCTCACCCTGGATCGGCTCGATCAGGACCCCCGCGACCTCCGCGGCCGGCACGTTGTGCTGGAAGAGCACGTTCTCGATGTAGTCGAGCACGGCCTTCCCCTGGTCCGCGCCCGCGAGCACGGGGCGGAAGTTGTTCGGGTAGGGCAC
>CAZHAG010000063.1:0-15338 GCA_964529705.1 uncultured Gemmatimonas sp.
GGCGCGCTCCGCCAGAAGGACCCGCGCGAGTCGGCGAAGAAGCCGCTCCGCTTCTACGGCTACGCCTTCGCGGTGCCGGGCACCGACGCACTCCCCTTCGCCACGCAGTGGGAGCTCCTCGAGACCCTCGCCTCGTGGGGGATCCCGGTCGCGCCGCACCGCCGAGCCTGCCCGACGCTCGACGCCGTGCACGAGTGGGCGCGCGCCGTCGAACAGTCGATCCGCGCCGAGCTCCCCTTCGCGATCGACGGGGGCGTGGTGAAGGTGAACCGGCTGGCGCTCCAGTCCGAACTCGGCGTGGTGGGCGGACGCGTGCCGCGCTGGGCGGTGGCGCGCAAGTTCGCGCCTGACATCGCCGAGACCGTCCTCCTCGACATCGAGGTACAGGTCGGTCGCACTGGCGCGCTCACCCCGCGCGCGGTGCTCGCACCGGTGGAGGTCGGCGGCGCGACGATCAACTACGCCACGCTGCACAACTTCGAGCTCGTTGCGGAGAAGGACCTCCGGATCGGGGATGCGGTGCAGGTGAAGCGCGCGGGGGAGGTGATCCCCCAGATCCTCGGGCCGATCCCGGCGCGGCGGACGGGGGAGGAGAGGATCGTCGAGGTGCCGACGCACTGTCCGGTCTGCGGTACCGCCGCCGTCCGCGACGAGGAGGAGGTGGCGAGCTACTGCCCGAACGTGGCCTGCGCCGGCCGCCGGATCGAGGCGCTCGCGCACTTCGCCTCGCGCGACGGGATGGACATCCGCGGACTCTCCTACCAGCGGCTCGAGCAGCTGATCGCCGCGGGCCTCGTGAAGGATGCCGCCGACCTGTACACGCTCACGGTGGAGCAGGTGCTGACGCTGGAGCGCTTCGCCGAGAAGAGCGCCGAGCAGCTCGTGGCCGCCATCGCCGCCTCGCGCGCGCAACCGCTCGCGCGGCTGCTGAACGCCCTCGGCATCCGCCACGTGGGGGCCGAGTCGGCGAAGCTACTGGCGCGCTCGTTCGGGTCGATGGACGCGCTTGCGAGGGCGACGGTGGAGGAGATCGAGGCGCTCCACGGCGTGGGGCACACGATCGCCGAGTCGGTGCACGACTGGGCGCACGACCCCGCGGTGCGGGACCTGGTCGCGCGGCTGGCCGCGGCCGGCGTGCGGATGGACGAGCCGCGCGCGGTGGCCGCGGACGGTGTCTTCAAGGGGATGAAGATCGTCCTCACCGGGACGCTCCCCACGCTCTCGCGCGGCCGGGCCACCGAGCTCGTGGAGAACGCGGGGGGCAAGGTGACGAGCTCGGTCTCCAAGGCGACGGACCTCGTGGTGGCCGGCGCCGAGGCCGGCAGCAAGCTCGAGAAGGCGGAGCAGCTCGGCATCACCGTGATCGACGAGGCGGAACTCTTGCGCCGCCTCGGCGCCTGACCCTTCTTTCGACTCCATCATGACGCCTCGCACGCTGAGCCCCGCCTCGCACTCCGCCATCCCGCACGCCTCCCTGCGCGCGCTCCGCGCCGCCCTCGTGCGCGACCTGGGGGACGGGTTCGCCGCCGTGCTGCAGGAGTCCGGATACGCCGGCGGGGAGGCGGTCTTCGCCGCCTTCCGCGAGTGGTGTGCGCAGGAAGGCCGGAGCGCGCCTGAGGCGATGTCGTACGCCGACTTCCAGCAGGCCGCCGCGCGCTTCTTCGCGGACGGAGGCTGGGGGAGCGTCGCGATGACGCCGATCGGGGATGCGGCCGTCGCGCTCGACAGTTCCGACTGGGCCGAGGCGGACCCCGCGGCGTCGATGCCCTACCCGTCCTGCTACTACTCCGCCGGGATGCTCTCCGACTTCTTCGGCCGCGTGGCCGACGGCACCCTCGGGTGCATCGAGGTGGAGTGCCGGTCGAATGGCGCGGAGCGGTGCCGGTTCCTGCTCACGAGCGCCGAGGTGGTGACGCACGTGTACACGCGGCTCACCGAGGGGGTGGGGTACCAGGAGGCGTTGAAGGAGCTGGCGTAGGGTCCACCGCCATGTGGTGCGCCTTGCGCCCCCCGCGCGAGAAGCGGTGCGCCGCATCCTGGTGGTCAAGCAACAGGAGCGCCTCGTCCACCGCGCGCGCCGTGAGTTGCTCGGCGCCCTCCCGCAGCTCCGCGCTCTCCCGCACGAACCGCACGTTGTTCTCCATGTCCTCCGCGGTCCATCCGCGGCTGTGCGCCACGTACGGGAACTGCGGGAAGTGGAACCCGATCTCGCCGAAGAACCCCAGCAGGTGGCCCGCGACGGCCTGCACGTTGTCCTGACCGCCGGTGATGATGAACGCCGCGACCTTGTTCTTGAGCAGGACGCGGTTGGCGATGGTGACCTGGTTCTGGATGCAGTTGAAGCGCTCGATCATCTTGTAGTAGAGCGCCGAGGCGTTCCCCCACCGGATCGGGGTCGCGACGAGCACGACGTCGCCCCAGTGCACCACCGCCTCATACACACGGTCGAGCTGGTCGTCGGGGTCCATCTGCGTGATGGAGCAGGGCCAGGTGCAGGCGTGCGCGCTCTTCGAGTAGAACCCCTCGCACGCGCGGAAGGCGAGGTCGCGCAGCCGGATCATCTGCTGCTCGGCGCCGAGCGACGACGCGGCGAAGCCGAGCGCGTGCTCGAGGAGCGCCTCCGAGGTGGAGTAGCGCGGGTACCCCGCCTCCATGTTGGTGGTCGAGATCCCGAGGACGCGCGGCGGGCCCGGCGCGCGCTCGACGGCGCGCGCGAGCGGGTGCGGCTCGTGCGGCTTCCGCGAGCGCTTGGTCCCGTTCGCGATGTCCACCTCCAGCCGGCCCTCCACGACGCGCACGGGGTAGCACGGCACGGCGTCGTCCTCGTATCCCGGCTCGCCGAGGCCGGTGACCCGATGGTACTTCCAGTGGTGCCAGGGGCAGACGACGTAGTCGCCGTCGAGCGACCCCTCGCCGAGCGGGCCGCCCGCGTGGGAGCAGGCCCCGTGCACCGCGCCGAACTCGCCGTCGCGGAACGAGACTGCGAGCCGCAGCCGGCCGATCGTCACCTGCTGCAGCGCCGCGCCCCGGAACGCGTCTGCCGCTCCAAGGTCCTGCCAGCTCGGTTCGCTCATCGCGGGTCCCGGTAGCCGAGTGTCGCGAGCGTGGTGCGCACGCGCTCGCCGAGGGATTCGGGGGCACCATCCACATGTCGCGCCCGGTGAAGCGCCGCACGGAACGCGCGCTCGAACCGCAGGTGCGGCCCACAATGGTCGCAGAGCCGCAGGTGCGCGTCGATCAGCGCCAGGCGCTCGGGGGGGAGCTCCCCGTCGAGGAAGTCCCAGAGCTCACGCATCACCGCATTGCAATCGATCATCGTCCGACCAAGCACTGGCCCGGGGGATCGGTTCCCGGACGCGCCGGCGTCTACTGGACGATGACAGTCCCCGACATCGAGGTGCCGTGCACCGTGCAGTGGTAGGGGTAGGACCCCGCCGCCGTGAAGGTGCGCGTGTAGGTGCCCGAGGTCTGCGTGGCGGAGGCGGGGCCGGTGTCGAAGGTCACGTTGTGCGAGGCCGAGCCGGCGCCCCAGGTCCACGTGACGGTCGCACCGACCGGCACCGTGGTGGCGTTCGGGTTGAAGACGTTGTTACCCACCGAGATCGCGGTGCTCGTACTCCCGCCGGAGCCCGGGCCGGAACTGTCACTGCCACACGCGGCCGCGAGGCCAGCAACGGCAAGGGATGAGATGATCGATCGCAGCGCTCGGCGCATCACGACTCCCTCGACGTCAGTCGATGTAGGGTCCGTACTTGGGGTTGGCGCGCAGTTCCCCCTCGACGATCGACTCGTGGTCCCAGGGGAGCACGATGTTGCTCTCGGTCTCGAGGGCGTGGAAGTCGGGCTTGTAGCTCCCGGTGCGGAAGCTCACGGCGGTGCGCACCTCGGCCGCGCCCGCGTTCACGATCGCGGCGACCGCGAGCCGCATGGTGTCCCCCTCGTTGCAGGTCTGGTCCACGAGGAGCACCCGGCGTCCCATGACCTCGGCCGGGGCGCCGGAGAGCACCGCCGGCGTCTCACGCACCGTCTTGGCCTGGTAGCGGCGGCTGACGATGATCGAGAAGAAGGGGAGGTCGAGCATCGCGGCAACGACCGCTCCTGGGACGACGCCGGCGGTCGCGACGCCCACCACGACCTCGGGCTCGAACGCGTGCGAGACCTTGAGCGCCAGGGCGCGCGAGAGCTCGCCGAAGAGCGGCCAGTCGACGTAGAGGGTCTCCCGGGTGGGGTCCGTGGTGAATCGGTTCGCCGGCATGGGCTGGGCCTCGTGGGAGCGGAAGGACGATCCCTCCCAAGTTAGTACCCGGCCACCGCGGTTGCTGGCCCCTGACCGCATCAATAGCTTGTGCGGGACACCCGCCCCCTCTCGACACGCCATGTCATTCTGGGACCGCCTCTTCGGCGGCCGCTCCGAGTCCGCGCAGAACCGGCAGCGTCTCGATTATCTCAACGAGGCGCTGGTGCTCGAGCGTCAGGGGGACTACGACGCGGCGGTGACCAGCTACCGGCTGGCGCTCCGCGAGCGCCCGGACGACCTCAAGATCCTCCAGAACATGGCGATCGCCCTCTCGCGGATCGGGCGGCTGGAGGAGGCGGTGCGGGCCTATCGCAAGGCGCTGGACCTCGATCCGACGCTCTCCGGGGCCCACTACGGGCTCGCCTTCCTGCTCCAGAAGCGGGGGGACAATGTCGGCGCGATCAAGCACCTGAACGCCTTCCTGGCCCGGCCACCCAAGGGGCCGGACGCCGAGCGCTGGGTGGCGCACGCGCAGGCCACCATCGACCAACTGCGCGCCCCGACGGACGGGACCGCGCCAGCCGCAGGGGAGTGAAGTGGGGACCGTCCTCGCGATCGTGAGCCAGAAGGGGGGAGTCGGCAAGACGACGACGGCGGTGAACCTCGCCGCGGCGTTCGCGCGGCGCGGCCTCAAGACCCTCCTCGTGGACGTCGACCCGCAGGGCTCGGTGCGCTATGGCGCCGGGCTCCGGCGTGGCCACCCGAGCTATGGCTTCGCCGATCACCTTTCGGGCGACCGCACGCTGCGCGACGTCCTCCTCCCCACGACCCTCCCCTGGCTCCGCGTGATGCTCGCCGGGAGCGTGACGGACGCGGTGGACCACACCGCGTACCAGGAGCAGATCGCCTCGTCGGACCTGCTCGCCAAGATGCTCAACTCCGCGAGCGAGCGGTGCGACATCGTGGTCGTCGACACGCCCCCCGGGCTCGGTCCCGTGACGCGGGGCACCCTCGCCTCCGCTGACCGCGTGCTGATCCCCCTCCAGGCGGAGCCCCTCGCGCTGCAGACGACGCCGCAGATGCTGCGGGGTATCCAGGACATCGTGACGCAACACGAGCGACTCGTCTTCGACGGGATCCTGCTCACGATGTACGAGGAGGGGAACCCGGCGTGCGAGACCACGGCGAACTACATCCGCGAGAAGGTGCCGAGCCACCTGATGTTCGACATCGTGGTGCCGCGCTCGCACGCGGTGGCGGAGTCGTTCGCGGCGGGGCAGCCGGCGGTGGTGCGCTCGCCGGCGGACCCGGCCTCGCAGGCGTACGTGAACCTCGCGACGCGGCTCGCCGAACGCGCCGGGATGTGACCGCGGACCGTCGCCGCACGCGCGTCCTCGGCCGGCTCCTCCTCCCGGGCGCGCTCCTCCTCGCCGCCTTCGGGGCCTGCGCCGACCTGAGCAGCGGGCCGGACGACCCGGTCGCGCTCGAGTTCGACAGCATCCCCTACCCCGCCGTGCTGGCAGGGGACACGCTCCGCGACTCGCTCGGCGCCGCGGCCCCGCTCCGCGGGCTCGCCTTCAACTCGAGCGGCGGCGTGATCGCGGGAGCGCCGATCGCCTACCTCTCGCTCGACACCGGCGTGACGATCGATGCCGCCGGATTCCTCCGCACGACGCGCCGCAGCGGCACCATCCGGCTGGTCGCCAGCATCAACGGCCTGCAGAGCGCCACGCGCAGCATCACGGTGACTCGCTCCCCGGACACCCTGGTCGCGCCCGCCACCACGCGGATCGCGTACAACTACGTGCTCCCCGACGTCGCCTCGAACCTCGCCCCGGAACTGCGCGTCACGCTGCAGAGCTTCGACATCGCGGGGGGCCTGACGCCCGCCGTGACCGGATGGCTCGTGCGCTGGCGCGTGGTGCACGATGGCGATACCCTCTCCCCGACCGACACGTCGCGGGTGGCGCTCCAGAGCACCGCCGGACGCCGGTCGCGGCTCGACACCACGAAGACCGATGGCACGTCGGCGCGACGCCTCCGGGTGTTCGCCAACACCATCACCCCCACGACGGACAGCTTCCGGGTCATCGCGGACGTGAAGCGGTTCGGCGTGCCGGTGCGCGGCAGCCCCGTCGTCTTCAC
This sequence comes from uncultured Gemmatimonas sp., assembly GCA_964529705.1. Lineage (GTDB taxonomy): Bacteria > Gemmatimonadota > Gemmatimonadetes > Gemmatimonadales > Gemmatimonadaceae > Pseudogemmatithrix. The sequence goes on from CAZHAG010000063.1 coordinate 6,383, forward strand.
GGTGACCGTCGCGCCACCCCCCTGACCTTCCCCTCGCCCAACGCCCAGCCATGACGACCGCTGCCGGTGGACCCCGCCCCGCACCGACGACGCTGACCGCGCTCTTCTTCAAGGCGGTGGAGTCGTTCGACCTCCCGGCGGCCTACATGTTCAAGAAGGACGGCGCGTACACGCCCATCTCGCACCGCGAGACCCTGGAGCGCGTGCGCCGCGTCTCCCTCGGCCTCGGCGCGATCGGCGTCCAGCGCGGCGACCGGGTGGGGATCATGTCGGAGAACCGGCCGGAATGGGCGCTCGCCGACTGGGCCTGCCTCGGCGGCGGGATGACCGACGTCCCGATCTACCCGACGCTCCCGGCCGAGCAGATCGTGCACCCCCTCAACGACTCGGGCGCTTCGGCGCTCTTCGTGTCGACGCCCGAGCAGGCGGCGAAGGCGGCCTCGGTGCGGGGTGAACTCAAGACGGTGCGGACGATCATCAGCTTCGCCGAGCCGAAGCCGGCCGGCGCGGACCTGACCTTCCGCGAGCTCGAGGCGAAGGGGGCGGCGCTCGACGGCGCGGGCAAGGCCGCGGAGTGGAAGGCCGCGGCGCTCACCGTGAAGCCCGCCGACCTCGCTACGCTCATCTACACCTCGGGCACCACCGGGCTGCCGAAGGGCGTGATGCTCACGCACGACAACATCTCGTCGAACGTGCTCGCCTCGGCGAACAACGTGAAGACCACGCCGGGGGAGGTGGCCCTCAGCTTCCTCCCGCTCTCGCACATCTTCGAGCGGATGGGGGACTACCTCTTCTTCTCCGGCGGCGTGACGATCGCGTACGCGGAGAGCATCGATGCGGTACCCTTCAACCTCTCCGAGGTGCGGCCGCACTACGCGATGTCGGTGCCGCGGCTCTTCGAGAAGATGTATGCGCGCGTGCTCGAGAACGCCGTCTCCGGGGGCGCGGTCAAGGCGCGCATCTTCGGCTGGGCCCGCAGCGTCGCCGACCGCTGGGCCGACCAGAAGCTCGCCGGCCGGACTCCCGGCGGGTTCTTGGGCTGGCAGTACGGCCTCGCACAGAAGCTCGTCTTCTCCAAGCTCAAGGAGCGTACGGGCGGCCGGCTGCGCTACTTCGTGTCGGGGGGCGCGCCGCTCGCGCCGAGCATCAACAAGTTCTTCTACGCGGCCGGGCTCACGATCCTCGAGGGGTACGGACTCACCGAGACCTCGCCCGTGATCGCGGTGAACAGCGACGCGGCGTTCCGGATCGGGTCGGTGGGGAAGCCGGTCGCGGGCGTCGAGGTGCGGATCGCCGAGGATGGCGAGATCCTCACGCGCGGCCCCCACGTCATGCAGGGGTACTACAACCGGCCGGACGCGACGGCCGAGGCGATCGACAAGGACGGCTGGTTCCACACCGGGGACATCGGGGTGCTGGAGGACGGCTTCCTCCGCATCACGGACCGCAAGAAGGACATCATCGTGACGGCGGGCGGGAAGAACATCGCCCCGCAGCCGATCGAGAACCGCATCAAGCTCAACAAGTACGTCTCGCAGGCGGTGATGATCGGCGACAAGCGGAAGTTCCCCTCGGTGCTCATCGTGCCGAACTGGGACAACCTCGAGAAGTGGGCGGGGCTCAAGAACATCATCTGGACCGAGCGGCGGCAGCTGCTCGAGATGCCGACCATCCGCGCCAAGATGGAGAAGGAGGTCAAGGGCCAGCTCGAGGGGCTCGCCTCGTTCGAGGTGCCGAAGAAGATCGCGCTGCTGGAGCACGACTTCTCGATCGAGCGCGGCGAGCTCACGCCGAAGCTCAGCGTGAAGCGCCGCGTGATCGACCAGTCGTACAAGGCGATGATCGACGCGCTCTACACCGGCGACGAGTGACCGTCAGCCCCGCCGGCCGAGGGTGACCATCGGCGCGGCGGGGACGGTCTCGCCGACCCACTCGCGCTCGTCGCGCGCGAGCTCCTGCACCCCGTCCGGGCGCGGGAGCCCGACCGGCCCCATCACGCGCCCTCCGGGCACGATGCAGCGGAGCGCATCCCGCACCAGCGCCGGGCTGAGCCCCGCACCGAGCGCGGCGGCGCGAAAGGTGCCGTCGCCGAAGGGCACGGCGCCCGGAGAATCCCGCACGGCGGCGAGAGCGAAGCCGCGCTCGAGGCCGGCACCAGGCCCGGGACCTTCTCCGCGGTCGACGACGATGACGACGGAGAAGTCGAGGGTCGCCGCGAGTTGGAGCGCGAGGCGCGCGTAGTCGCCCGTGAGGAGCACGGCACCGCCGGCTTCCGAGAGCCCGAGCAGGGCCATCAACCGCTCGAGCCCAGCGACATCGTGGGGCTCCGCGATGGTGGTGGGCGCTCCCGGGGCGATGTCCGCCGACGCCGTTGCCGCCTCCGCGGCGTCGCCGAACCAGAGGTCGCCGCGCGCGATGCGCACTTCCGCATGGCAGACGGGACAGCCGGCCGTCCCGCGCACGAGGTCACGCTCCACGACCTCCGCCGCAACGATCACCAGCGGGGTCGGCTGGTGTGGCGAGGGGCAGCGCAGGCGTTCGGCGAGGTCGATGCGCATGGGTCGCGGGCGGGTGCGTGCGGGTCGTGAAGGTGGCGGAACGGTTAGTATACTAGGAATCGACAATTTTCCCACGCGCGCTCGCGCGCTGATCCTGTAGAAGCCATGAAGCTGGAATTCGCCAAGTCGGAACCGTACACGTTGGGCGTCGAGGTCGAGCTGCAGATCGTCGACCGCGAGACGCACGAACTCACCCCGAAGGCCGCGCAGCTGATCAGCCGGTGGGGGGAGTCGCCGAAGGTGCAGCCGGAGATCTTCCAGTCCATGCTCGAGATGAGCACGGGGATCTGCCGCTCCCCCGCGGACGCCGAGCGGGACCTGCGCGCGACCGCGGTGCCCCTCCTCGCGCTGGCGCGGGAGCACGGGGTGCGCTTCATCTCGACGGGCACGCACCCGACCGCGCGCTACCAGGAGCGGAAGCTCTTCCCCTCCGAGCGCTACCACGGCCTGATCGCGCGCAACCAGTGGATCGCGCGCCGCCTGCTGATCTTCGGGCTGCACGTGCACATCGGCATGCCCGACGCGGAGACCTGTATCGCGGTGCAGAACGAGCTCCTGCGCGAGCTCGGGCTGCTCCTCGCGATCTCCACCTCCTCCCCGTACTGGCAGGGTGAGGTCACCGGGCTGGCGTCCTCGCGCGTCACGGTGTTCGAGGCGATGCCGACCGGCGGCAGCCCGATCCTGCTCGACGACTGGCAGGAGTTCACCTCGCTCGTCGAGACGCTGCAGCGCGTGCACGCGATCACCTCGCTGAAGGACCTCTGGTGGGACATCCGGCCGAGCCCGCGGTACGGCACGCTCGAGATCCGCGTGTGCGACGGCCTCGCGTCCATCCGCGAGACCTGCGCGATCGTGGCGCTGGCGCAGGCGCTGGCGAAGCGCGCCGGGGCCCGCGTGGCCGCCGGCAAGGGACGGAGGCATCCCCCGGAGTTCCTGGTGCGGGAGAACAAGTGGCGCGCCTCGCGGCACGGCATGGAGGCGGAGTACGTCACCAGCGACGAGGGGCATACGGAGCCGATCCGCGATTACCTGCTGCGGACGCTCGAGGAGCTCGCCCGCGAGGGGCACGCGAAGGGGAGCGAGGCGTACTTCGCGGAGCTCCGCGCCATCGGCGAGGGCGCGCCCACGAGCGCCGACCGGCAGCGCGCGCTCTATGACCGGACGGAGAGCTTCTTCGCCGTCACGCGGGCGCTGGCGGACGAGTTCGAGGACGACGTGCTCGCGGGGATCGGGGCGACCTGATCCTCCGGGCGCTCAGCTCCGCGCCAGCCGCACTTCCTCGACGTTGACGTGCGCCGGGCGGGTCACCGCCCAGCAGACGGCGTCGGACACGTCGGCGTCGCGCAGCATCTCCGCGCGCGAGGGGAGCTCCGGCGACGCATCCGGGTGGTGGGGATCCCAGATCGCGGTGTCGGTCGCGGCCGGCGAGACGAGGGTCGTGCGCACGCCGCTCCCGCGCGACTCCGCGCGCACCGCCTCGTGCGCGGCTCGCAGCCCATGCTTCGAGGCGGCGTACGCTGCGTTCCCGGGGAACACGATGCGGTCCGCGACGGACCCGATCATCACGAAGTGCCCGGACCCGCGCGCGCGGAACCCGGGCATCAGGGCGCGCACCAGTCGGATCGGGAACGCGACATGCAGCGCGAGCGCGGCATCCAACTCGGCGTCGGCGAGCGACTCGACCGGCGAGAGCGGGAAGGTCCCGGCGGCATGCACGACGATGTCCGGGGGCCCGCCGAGTGCGCCCTGCACCTGCGCGGAGAGTTCGGTCGCCGCCGCCGGCGCCGCAAGGTCGGCCGTGATCGCGACGGCACCGTGCGGGAGCGACCGGGCAAGTGCCTCGAGGGCGTCCTCGGTGCGCGCGGTGACGACGACCCGGGCGCCGAGCGCCGCGAGCGCGCGTGCCGTGGACGCGCCGATCCCGCGCGAGGCCCCCGTGACGAGGGCGCTGCGCCCGGCGAGCGGCGGCACGCTCACCGCGTGGCCGGCCCGTACGCGAGGCGGAGGAACTCGTCCCGCGTCATCGCGTCGTCGCGGAAGGAGCCGCGCAGCGCGGAGGTGATGGTGCGCGAGTTCTGCTTCTCCACGCCGCGCATCATCATGCAGAGGTGCTCGCATTCGATCACCACGCCGACGCCCTGCGGCGCGAGGACCTCCTCGATGGCCTCGGCGACCTGTTCGGTGAGCCGCTCCTGCACCTGCAGCCGCCGCGCGAACACCTCGACGATCCTCGGGAGCTTCGAGAGCCCCACGATCCGCCCCTTCGGGATGTATGCGATGTGCGCCTTGCCGTAGAACGGGAGGAGGTGGTGCTCGCAGAGCGAGTAGAGCTCGATGTCCCGCACCATCACCATGGAGGCGTGCTCCTCCTCGAAGACGGCGTCGCCCACGACGTCGGCCACGTCCATCGCGTAGCCGCGCGTGAGCCAGGCCAAGGACTTGGCGACCCGCTCGGGGGTCTTCAGCAGTCCTTCGCGCCCCGGGTCCTCGCCGATCAGCTCGAGCTGGCGGCGCACGATGTTCTCGAACTCGAGCCGGTCGTCGCCGCGCAGCGGCGGATCGGCCTCGAACTGGTCCGACCCCGAGATCGGCTTGACGTTCATGCGCGCGAGCTCAGCGGCCTTCGTAGTCGACATAATGATTCTCCGTTTCCCAGAGGCGCAGCCTGGCCAGCCGCGCCGGGGCGACATGCGGCGCGAGGATGCGCCAGCATGCGACCACCAAGTTCTCGGTCGTGGGAATGGTTCCCGACATGAAGGGTACGTCGAGGTTCAGGTTCTTGTGGTCGAGGTGCACGATCAGCTCGCGTTCGGCGACCCGCTTCAGGTCACCCAGGTCGATCACGTACCCCGTCTTCGGGTCCACCTCCCCCTCGACGGTGACCTCGAGCGTGTAGTTGTGCCCGTGCCAGTTCGGGTTGTTGCACTTCCCGAACAGGCGGTCGTTCTCGGCGTCGCTCAGCGCGGGATTGTAGACGCGGTGCGCTGCGTTGAAGCGGAGGATGCGGGTGATGGCGACGATGGGCATCGGTCGTGGGCGGGGATTACATTTGGGGCACGAAGGGGCCGAAAGACCGAAGCCCCGTCCCGGAGGACGGAGCTTCGGTAAGAGGTGGGAACGAAGAGAGGTTTTTGAAGCCCTGTCGAATGCATGAGGCCCTCACCCTATTTCCGTCTTCCCGGCGTCCGGGCATGGCGTTGACAGAGATGTCGGATCCGCTTCTAAGGACTTATCGGCTCAAAAAGTGAATTCTCTCCGCCCCAACTGGACACTGCGTCGAATGTAGGACCCGGCCCGCCGACCGTCAATCGGCGACTCCCCTTGCTCCCGTCACGATGGACCTGATCACGATCGCTGGGCTCGCGATGCTCGCCCTCTGGGCCGCCGGCACCTTCCTCTTCGAGGCCCCCGGCCTGATCCACCTCCTGCTCACGCTGGGGGTGTTCCTCGTGATCCTCGGCGCGGTCAAGCGCGGCGAACGCGCACGGAAGCGGACACCGTAGCGGGCGCCGCGGCGCCCGTCAGATCTCCCAGTTCGAGAGCACGACCCCCGACGAGGCCGGCACCTCCTCGAACCCCGTGAGGTGCATCCGCAGGTCGGTCCAGCGCACGTGGGCGCCGCGCGCCACCAGCGCGCGGAACGCGCCAGGGTAGTCGCCCTGCACGCGGATCGCGACGCGCAGCACGCCACTCCGCCGGGCCTGCGCCGCGAGCGCCTCCGCCATGCGGGGCATCGCCCCGACGTCGCGCAACGCGAGCTTGAGCACGCGCAGCTCCTCGCGACTGCGCCCCTCGACCAGCGGTGCGTCGTGGAAGAGCGCGAATCCCTCCAGCGCGCCCCATCCGTCGCGCAGGAGGAGGAGGTCGCCGAGCCCGTGCCTGAGGGTGAGCATGATCTCGCGCGAGTAGTCGCTCCCCGCGCGCACGGCACCGGCCAGCGCGGCGGCCTCCGTGATGATCGCCGCGCGCTCGCCCTCGGCGTGCTCGCTGAGGAGCGGCGGCCGGCGGTCCGTCGCCGGGTGCGCGTCGAGCGTGAGCGTGATCGTGAGGCGGCCGGGGAGGAACCCGAGGGCGGCGTAGAACCCGATGTTGTCCATCGTCCGCGGCATCGTCTCGAGCCCGATCACCGTGCACCCCGCGTCCCGGAGATGCTGGATGCCCGCGCGCACGACGGTCCGCCCGAGTCCGTGACCCTGCAGGTCGTCACGCACCGCGAGCGGTCCCATCCAGCCCTCACGGCCGGAGACGTGCGCGAGGTTGAAGGCGGCGATCTTCCCGAGGCCGTCGCGCCAGAGCATCGCGCCCTTGGCGGACCCCTCGATCGCGAAGCGCCAGATCACCGGGTTGAGCGGCGGCACGCGCACGCCGGCCATCCCGTCACGACGGTAGCGTTCGCTGAAGGCGTCGCTGAAGAGCCCGTTGAGGGCCGTGAGGTCCTCGTCGCGGATCGGGAAGGGCCCGCTCACGCGGGAGGCGACGTCGCTCACGCCGCGCTCCCGGCGCCCGCACCCACGAGCACGGTCTCGGCGAGCGACGGATCCGCCGTGGTCACGACCGCCGCGCCCGACTTCGGGTCGAATCCGACCGAGATCACGCGGTCGAGTCCGTCGCGCACCCCCTCGATGTGCGTGATGAGGATGACCTGCTCGAACCGGTCGTGCAGGCCGCGCAGCAGGTCGATCACGTTCTGCCGGTGCACCTCGTCCAGCGAGCCGAACACCTCGTCGAGCACCAGGAGGGAGAAGGACTGCCCGGCGCGGTCGGCGATCATCTGCGAGATCGCGAGGCGCAGCACGAGGTTCGCGATGTCCTCCTCGCCCCCGGAGATCACCGGCTTCGGCACCCCCTCCTCCAGCACGAGCAGGCGGTACTTGTCGTCGAGCTCGAGCTCGGTGTAGCGCGCGTCGGTGAGCTCGGTGAGGAAGTTCGACGCGATCTCCGAGACCTCGGGACGCAGCTGGAAGTTCAGGTCGGTCCGGAGGTCGGAGTAGGCGCGGTGCAGCTCCTCGTGCAGGCGGCGGTCGCGCTCGAGCGCCGCGACCAGCGCGGAGAGACGCTCATACTCGGTACGCGCCGTCGCGGCTCGGTCGGCGGCGGCCTGGGCCAGCTCGCGGCCGGCACGGGCACCCGCCCCCGCCCGGGAGGCCTCGGCGTACGCCGCCGCCACCTCATCGTGCAGGCGGCGGAGCTCCAGGTACTCCGCCTCCGGGAACTCGAGGGCCGCGAGTCGCGCCGCGGCAGCCGCGCGGCGCTCCTCCAGCGCGGCGCGCTGTCGCGCGAGCGACTCGGCCTCCCGCAACAGCGCCGGCTCGCGCTCGATCCGCGTGGAGAGCCGGTTGGCGAGCGTGCTCGATTCGGCGAGGCGTGCGTGCTCCGCCTCGAGCGCGCGGTGCCGCACCTCATCGTACCCCCCGGCGATCCCCTCGAGCTCGGCGCTCGCCGCCGCGAGGCGCGCGCCCTTGGCGGCGAGGTCGCGCTCCACCTGCGCCAGCTGCGCCACGCCCGCCTGCACCTTCGCGAGCCGCCGCTCCGACTGCCCAACCTCCGCCTGCAGCTTCTTGCGCTGCTCGTCGAGGTGCTCGATGTCGGCCGGCATCCCCTCGAGCTGCTCCAGCCGGGAGCGGAAGTACGCGCCATCGGCCTCCACGGTCTCCATCTGGCGCTCGAGCACGTCGAGCACGTTGCGGAAGTGCTCGCCGAGCGGGCGCGTGCAGGTGGGGCACTTCCCCTCGTCGCCGAGCTGCACGAGGGTGTCGCGCTGGTCCCGGAGCTCGGCGTACTGGCCGCGCAGGGCGCGCAGCCGCGTCTCGACCTCCTGGCGGTCGCGCACCCATTCCGTGCGCCGCGACTCGAGCCTCCCCTGTGCCTCCTCGAGCGCGTGCCGCCTGGTCTCGAGTTCGAGGGTCGCCTGTTCCTCCTCCACCGGGGCCGCCGCGAGCCGCGAGCGCTGCTCCCCGAGCACCTGCACCTCGAGCGCGAGCGCCGCCTGCGTGTCGGCCAGCGCGCGCCGGCGGCCATCGGAGATCGCGAGGGCGCGCGAGGTCTCCAGCTCCTTCCGCACCCGCTCGAACGCCTCGACGTCCGGCAGCAGCGGCGCGAGCGCCGTCCGTGCCTCGGCCACCTGCTCGAGCTCCTGCGCATGCCGCGCCTCGGCGCGGGTGAGCGCGCCGGCCTCCCCCTCCACGGCCGCCAGCTCGGTCGCGACGCGCTGCCGCTCCTCGCGCCCTGTCTGCGCCGCCAGCCAGCGGGGCGCGACCGACTGCAGCGCCTCCTGTGTCTCCCGCTCGAGCCGGTCCGCCTCCTCCGAGGCGCAGGTCGCGGCCTCGAGCGCCCGCGCGGACTCCGCCTCCTCGCGCGCCACGGCCTCGCCCTCGGGCATGCCGGTGCGGAGCCCCTGG
>CAZHAG010000064.1:0-9353 GCA_964529705.1 uncultured Gemmatimonas sp.
CCCCGCGCGGCGAGCGGGAGCGTGCGCTTGTCCCAATTGGCCGAGTAGGGCCGGAGTGAATCGCTGGTGCCGAAGAGCAGTGGCTCGGAGCTCTCCCAGAGGCGTATCTCCGGATAGCCGGGGTGCGCGCTCCAGTGGACGCCCTCCCGCCGGAGCGCGAGCACGTCGTCCGTGAGCACGGCATGCCCGCGCGCGGCGAGTGCGGCGGCGAGCGTCGACTTCCCCGCTCCGCCGGCGCCGAGGAACCCGACCGCCTGCCCGTCGATGACCACGGCGCTCGCATGCAGCGCGAGGATCCCGCGCCGCCGCAGCGCGAGTCCGAGCACCGGTCCCACGAGGAACGAGAGGACGTCGTCGAGGTCGAGCGGGGCATCGTACGCGATCGCGACCCGCGAGACCGCCCGGTCGCCGGTGAAGCGGACGCCCTCGCCGTAGACGAGTCGCCAGGCACCATCGGCCGCCGCCCGTTCGAAGGCGACGACCGGGAGCTCCCCCTCGAGTTCCGGCGAGACGTAGGCGCGCTCCCACTCGCGCTGCGCACCCGACTCGGGCCCGAAGAAAAGCGTGACGTCCACGGGGCCCGCGACCTGGACCTCTGGGAGCCGGGGGAACGCGACCGGCGAGCGCATGCGGAGCCCGTACACCTCGTAGTCGGCCATCTCAGGCGTCCGCGGCCGGCTGTCGCAGCCAGCGATCGAGTTCGTACACCCGCCAGGCCGCGAGCACCGCCTCGGTGTCCGCCGACCGCTCGATGACCGCGCGCCATCGCTCGCGGTCCACGAACGGTTCGACGGCGTCCGAGACCTCGCGCGCCGCACCGCCGCTCGCGCGCCATCGCGCCACCTGCGCCTCGAAGTAGCCCCGCACCGGCGTCTTCGGCCGGCGGAGCACGTCCTCGGGGAGCGCACCGCGGAACGAGCGGCGCATCAGGTACTTCCGCTGGCACCAGGGGATGGGCGGGAGCGCGAACACGAAGGCGATCACGCGCGGGTCGAGCAGTGGGAGCGCCACGCCGTGGGGCTGCCCGGTGATCGAGGGATCGAGCGAAGAGTAGACCGTCTCCCAGAGCGGGGCCTCGAGCGCGTCCACGGCGCGGGAGCGGGTCGGATGCCACCCGGAACGGAGGGACGCAGGCACGTCCGGGATCCCGGCGGGTGCCGGGTCCGACGCGCGGAGCGCCCGGACGTGCTCCGCGCGCAGCCACGTGTGCGTTGTGGTGTCGGCCACGCCGGTTGCGCGGCGGCCACGCAGCCACTCCCGGAGGCCGACCCAGGGTCGAGCCCCGGTCTTCCGACGGTAGTCGCGCCAGGCGCGCCAAGTCTCCCCCCACGGCTGGGTGCGGAGAATGGTCGGCAGCGCGGGCGGAGCGAGGAGCGCGTCGCCATCCTCACCGAAGAGCGTGACCGGCGCCCGGCCGGCAAGGCGCGCGAACTGCGCGCGCCAGCTCATGAGTTCGACCTCATCGAACGGTTCCGGCGTCCGCAGCAGAGGGTCGTCGCAATGCCGCAGCGTGTCATCCGCGACCGAGCGCACGACGTCGTGCGTCAGGTGCAGGGCGTCCGCCACGCGCAGCGCCCAGGCGCTCTCCACGTCCGGGACGATCGGTTCGCTCGTGAGCGTGAGCGCATACAGGGCCACCGCCGGGGACGCGCGGCGCGCCGTCGCCGCGAGCACGGAGGAGTCGAGCCCACCGCTCAGGAGCACGTTCGCCGCGGGCGCGCGCAGCCGGTCGCGCACCGCGGCGCCGAGGACTTCGTGGAACCCCTCGACCACCTCGTCGGACGTGCGATACGGGGGGCCGTACGACTGCGGGAACTCCCAGATCCGGCGCGCGCGCGCGTCCGGCTCGGGGAGGAGCGTCCACTGCATGCTCGCCGGCACCCGTGCCACGCCACGGAAGAAGGTCCGCGCCGTGGACCAGGGGGCACCCGACTGCAGGAACTCGGCGACGGTACGCCCATCGACCGACGCATCGACGTCCGGAAGCCCCGCGAGCAGCTCGACGTCGTTCGAGCAGGCGATCGCCAGGGGCGTCCGCGCGACGAAGAGGAGCTTCACTCCGCGATTCCCGCGCGCGGCCACGACCTGCCCGGTGCGGCGATCGAGCGCCGCGAAAGCGAAGTCGCCGACCAGCCGCCGGGCCGCGTCCTCTCCCCACGCATCGAGCGCGGCGGCGAGGAGTGCCGCGTCCGTCGCCTCGCGAGCCGGCTCCGCGCCCGCATCGCGCAGCTGCGCCCGGAGGCGCGCCTGATCGTCCAGGCGCAGGTCCGCCGCGACGACCCAGCGGTCGTTGATGATCGGGAGGTCGTCCTCCGCACCCACCGCCTCCGTGAAGCGGGAGTGCAGGGCGAAGAGTCCGGGCGACTCGCGGCGCACGACCCCCTCGGGTCCACGGCGCGCGAGCAGTCGCTCCGCGCGTGCGCGCGGCCCATCGTCGAGCGCGGCGCCCTCCGGGCTCCACCAGAGCAGGAATCCGCTCACGCTCGACGCCGGGTCACGGCCCCGCGGACTCCTCGACGTCCGCGAGCCACTCCGCCACGGCGCGCAGCGCCGCGCGCCCATCCGGGAACGCGCCGGGGAAGCGTGCGCGCACCTCCTCGGCCACCTCGCCCACCGTGCGACGGCCGTCAGCGAGCGTGAGCGCGAGCTGGCGCATCTCGGTCGCTCGGCCGCGCACCGGCACGTGATCCGCGGCGCGGCGCTTGAGCCGCCCGGGCGCGATGAGGATGTCCGCCAGATTGTCCTGCCGCTGCTGGACCTCCTTGAAGCGGCCGTCGGCGGCCGTCACCGTGGTGGTCCAGGACCAGACGTAGTCCGAGCCGTCGTGCGTCCCGCGCATCCGGATGGCGATGCCATCCCCCGGCCGGCAGTCCACCGGCTCGGCGAGCGGGAACCACCCGGCGTCGTAGACCATCCGCTCCGCGGAGGGCGCGGTGGAGTACGCGAAGCCTTCCGCGAGGTCGGCCTCGAACGAGCTCACGAACCCCTCCAGGCGGCCGGATCGCTCGACGACCATGCGCGCGCTCCCCTGGACGCTGAGCGCAGTGAAGCTCGCGTAGTCGATCTCCGCCCAGGTGCTGGTCGGGGCGAGCGGCACGGCCTCGCCGCCGTTGATCTGCCGCCACCCGGTGCCGGCGCGCGCGAGCACGGGCGCGAGGTCCACGCCGTGGGGTTCCTGCGCGAGCGCGCGCGCGTGGCGGCCGAGCGTGGGCGGAGCGGTGGCGGGCGTCAACTGCAGGCGGTCGAGGCGAGGGATCACCCGCGCGCCGGGCTTCAGGTGGCGCGCACGTGCGTCCAGCAGGGCGGAGAGTCGCCCCGCGAAGAGCGGCGACGCGCCGCGCATGTCCTCGATCAGGAGGTCGGCGCGCGCCGGGAGGTCGATTCGCGTGGAGTAGGCCTGGAGGAAGCGCACGCGGTCGGCGACGCCGTTCGCCGCGGCGAGCTCGGGGCCGAGCGCCACGGCGTCCTCGGGTTCGATCGCGTAGACCTGTCGCGCGCCCATGAGCGCCGCCTGGACCGCGAAGTAGCCGAACCCCGTGCCGAGTTCGAGCACGACGTCCCCGGGGCGGATCGTCGCGCGCATGGCCCCGAGGTACGCCTCGGTGCGTCCGCCGTCGGCGACCATCGCGAGGTAGTCCTCGAGGGTGTACATCGCGCTAGGGGGAGGCGGGCGGACGGACCTCGGCGAGACCGTGCGCGGCCAGGTCGCGGACGAGCGCCGTCAGGTCCGTCCCGGCCGTCGGGGCGTCCACGTCGAACTGCGCGACCACCGCCTGGACGAGCTCGGCGAACGGGGTCGGCCGCTGGATCCGTTGCCAGACGACCGTCCCCACCTCGTCGAGGCCGTAGTACATCCCGTCGCGCATCGAGAGGATGACGGTCTCGCCGGTCAGGTGTGCGGAGACCTGCTCATCGGTGGCCACGACGAGGGCGTCGGCGTCGATCGTCGCCGGACCTGCCGGGCCCTTCGGCGAGGGCTGCATCACGCGGCGGTGGCGGTGCGCATGCGTCGCAGTCTACATTCGGCCGCAGACCACCCGCAATCGGAGTTCCCGTGCACCGCCGAAGCGTCGCCACCATCGCCGCACTCCTCCTCGCCACCCTCGGCGCCGTGACGGCGGCATGCGCGCAGGCCCCCGCGCCCGATGCCGCGCTCGCCGCGGCCAAGGCGGCGTGGGAGCGCCACCCCGAGAACGCCGACTCGATCATCTGGTACGGGCGTCGGGTCGGGTACACGGGGGACTTCGCCAACGCGGTCGAGATCTTCAGCACGGGCGTGCGCCTGCACCCCACCGACGCACGCATGCTCCGTCACCGCGGGCATCGCTACATCTCGCTTCGCGAGTTCCCCAAGGCGATCGCCGACCTCTCGAAGGCGCGCGCGATGGTCGCGGGCACGCCCGACGAGGTCGAGCCCGACGGGCAGCCGAACGCGCGCGGCATCCCGACGAGCACGCTGCAGTCGAACATCCGGTACCATCTCGCGCTCGCCTACTTCGTGACCGCGGACTACGCGAGCGCGCTCCCGATCTGGGCGGAGGATGCGCGGGTGGCGAAGAACGTGGACCAGCAGGTCGCGGCGACCTACTGGTGGGTGCTGACGCTGGCGCACCTCGACCGCCATCCGGAGGCGAAGGAGGTGCTGGCCGGCGTGCGCGCGGACTGGGACGTGATCGAGAACGGGTCCTACCACCGTGCCCTTCTGTGGATGAAGGGGGAGCTGGACAACGCGGCGCTCCTCTCCCCCGGCGCCAGTGCGCTCGAGCGGCAGACCATCGGCAACGGGATGGGCCAGTGGCACGCGGCGCATGGCCGGGCGGCCTCGGCGCGGGCGGCCTGGGATGCGGTGCTGGCCTCCGGCCCCTCGGCGAGCTTCGGGTACATCGCGGCCGAGCAGGCGGTGGCGCGGCTCACCCCCCGGTGACGCCGGAAGGGGACCGCGCGTCTCCCCGTTGACCAAGGCCCGTTGCCACAGTAGGTTACGGGGCTGTCCACATCGGCGTGTCACAGGCCATCGGCGAGTGCCGGGCCGCGCGCCACTCTCCCCCCGCGTCGGCAACCCGCGGGGGGCGATCACGACCAAAGGGAGGATTGCCGCATTGTCTCGTGAATACGAGGCGGTGTACATCTTCGACGCTGCGCTCGAAGACGCCGCCATCGCCGAGAAGCTCGACAAGCATCACGCGCTCCTCGGCACCAAGGACCCCGTCGCGCTCGACCACTGGGGTCGCCGCCAGCTCGCCTACAAGATCGGCTCGAAGGAGACCGGCTACTATGTCGTCGCGCGCTTCAGCGCCGAGGGCAAGGTGCTGCCGGAGTTCGAGCGCGCCCTGAAGCTCGACGAAGGGGTGGTCCGCTATCTCATCTCGGTGCACGAGCACGAGCTCGGCGCGCCCCCGATGACCGAAGAGCAGCTCGCCGCGCGCAAGGCGCGTGATGGCGACGACGACGACGACGAGGAGTAGACCATGCGCCGACCCAAGAAGACCTGCCCGGTGACCGAGGCCGGCATCCGCTTCATCGACTACAAGGACGAGCGCTTCCTCTCGCGTTTCGTCACCGACAACGGGAAGATCCTCCCGAGCCGGTTGAGCGGTGTGGACGCCCGTCACCAGCGGCAGCTGGCCAAGGCGATCAAGAAGGCGCGCTACCTGGCGCTGTTGCCGTACACGCGCAGCCAGTCGGCGCAGTAACGAGCCGCGGGCGGTGAATGCGGTACCGGAGGCGGCGCGGGAGGTCGTGACGGAGCTCGAGCCGGATGCGACCCCGCTGCGGGAGAAGGGATGGAAGGTCCCGATCCTCGCCGCGGTGCTCTTCCTCCTCCTGCCGGCGACGCCGATCCTCCGCATCGTCGTGCCGATGGAGCAGTCGGTGGTGTTGCTCGCACCGCTCTTCGCCGCTCTGGCGTTGGCGGGGTGGCGGGCCGGGGGGCGGCTCCCGCTCGCGGCGCTCTGGACGGCGTTCGCGGTCTGGGTGCTCTGGCAACCCGGGAATGTGGTGACGACGTTCGGAATGTTGTCCCGGGGGTGGGCGGCGATGCTGGCGGCCTGCTTCGGGGCGACGCTCCTGGTCCCGGTCGGGGAGCGATTCCTGACGAAGGCCCTGGTGGCCCTCGCGGGAGCGCTCCTTCTCGGCGGCGTGGTGGTGCTGCTGGCACCGGGAGGCGCCACCGGGGCGTTCGAGATCTACGCGGGCGAGATCGGGCGGCGGGCCGCCATCTCGGTCCGGCAGTGGCAGGAGATGACGTCGACGGTCGAGTGGCAGGCGTTCGTCCAGAACAACCCGGACGCCGGCACGCTCGCCCTCGAGGTGGACCGGCAGCTCGCGGAGCTGCCGCTGGTGGGGCAGCAGCTCTTCGTCGCGTTCCTCGCCCTGCAGTCCCTGGCGGCGATGGCGCTGGGGTGGGCGGTGTACCACCGGGTGGGTGCGGTGCGACTGGGCCCGCCGCTCGCGCGGCTCAGGGAACTGCGGTTCGACGATTCGCTGATCTGGGGAGTGGTGGCAGGGCTGGTGATCGTCGTGCTCCCCCTGACGGGCGCGGTCCGCGCGCTCGGGTTGGACCTGCTGGTGTTCTTCGGCGCCCTCTACGCGTTGCGTGGGATGGGCGTCATGATCTGGTTCCTGGCGCCGGGCCGGTGGATGATGGTCTTCCTGACCATCTTCACCCTGCTCTTCTGGCACGTCGTCGGGATCATGGCCGCGCTGATCGGGCTCGGTGACACGTGGATGGACTGGCGCCGCAGGTCGCGGCCGAAATCACAACGTTCGGAGTAATCATCATGGAAGTCATTCTTCGGCAGGCGGTGGACAACCTGGGGCATCCCGGCGACATCGTGGACGTCTCCTCGGGCTATGCGCGCAACTTCCTGCTCCCCCGCGGCGTGGCGTACGAGGCCACCCCAGGCAACAAGAAGCGCATCGCGCAGGAGAAGGAGCGGCTCGAGGCCGCGGAGAACGCCCGCCGCGACGCGGCGGCCGCCGTCGCCAAGCGCCTCGAGGAGGTCTCCCTCACCTTCTCCGCCAAGGTCGGCGAGGAGGGGAAGCTGTTCGGCTCGGTGACCGCGACGGACATCGTGCACCAGCTCGAGGCGCAGGGGTTCGCGGAGGTCGAGAAGCGGATGATCGACCTGCACGAGCCGATCAAGGCGCTCGGCGTCTACAAAGTGCCGGTCCGCCTCCATGCGGATGTGCGCCCCGAGATCAAGGTCTGGGTCATCAAGGCGTAGTCACACGCCGACGCCGGCACGGGTATGGGGCGGCAGCGCGAGTGCGCTGCCGCCCCTTCACGTTCATCGCGGGGCGTCGTCACACCCGGGGCGCGCTTGCGGTGCCCCGTGCGTTCGGGAACCTTTCGAGCCGAGCCGGGTTCGCTCTCTTACTCGCACCCTTCCCCCACGCGATGGTCACTGCGCCAACCGAAGTGCTCAAGTCCGCCCGCCGCGCCGCCTCGCTCCTGGTCGACCACAAGGCGAACGACGTCGTGCTGCTCGACCTGCGACCCGTGACGGACATGACGGACTTCTTCATCGTTGCCAGCGGCACCTCGGACACGCACGTGCGCGCGACCGCCGGCCACGTCATGGAAGCCCTCAAGAAGGAGGGCGTGACCGTGAACTCGGTGGAGGGGCTCGAGGGGGGACGCTGGGTGCTGCTCGACTACGTCGACTTCGTGGTGCACGTGTTCCATCCATCGCTTCGCACGTTCTACCAGCTCGAACGCCTCTGGGGGGACGCCCCAGCCCTGCAAGTCACCGCGTAGGAGCCTTCATGCGCCGCCCGCTCGCTGCCCTGCTCACGCTCGCCTCCGGCCTGGCCCTCTGCGCGACCCCGCTCGTGGCGCAGAGCGGGTACTTCGGCCAGAACCACGTCCAGTTCCGCACCTTCAAGTGGCAGGTGCTCAAGACCGAGCACTTCGACGTCCACTACTACCCGGAGCTCGCGGACGCCGCAGTCTACACGGGCCAGATGGCGGAGCGCACGTACGCGCGCCTCAAGTCGCTCCTCAACCACGAGTTCAAGGAGCGGAAGCCGATCCTCATCTTCGGTTCGCGCTCCGAGTTCGGGCAGAACAACGTGACCGGCGACCTCGGCGAGGGCACCGGGGGCGTCACCGATGCCCTGCGCCAGCGGAACATGTTCTTCTTCGCCGGCGACCTCGGCGAGGCGGAGCATGTGCTGGCGCACGAGATGGTGCACGTCTTCCAGTACGACATCTTCGCGCGCGGCAAGGCGGGATCCGGCATGCAGCAGCTGGCCCAGGTGAATCCGCCCCTCTGGTTCATCGAGGGGATGGCCGAGTACCTCTCGGTGGGGCCGGTGCATCCGTACACCGACGCGATCATGCGGGACGCGGCGCTCAACGGGAACATCCCGAGCATCGACCGCATGTCCTCGCGCCCGGACCTCTACTTCCCCTATCGCTTCGGCGAGGCGCTCTGGTCGTACGTCGGCAAGCGCTGGGGGGATGAGACGATCGGCGAGATCATGCAGGCCACCCCGAGCCTCGGGGTGGACCGCGCCTTCCGGCGCTACATCGGGATGGACCTCGAGGAGCTGGGCGACGAGTGGCGCGAGGACGTGCAGACCAAGTACCTGCCGCAGGTCGCCGAGCTGGAGCGGCCGCGCCGCGTCGGAGGCCCGATCCTGAACGAGCGCCGCACCGGGGGCGTGATCCCCGTGTACGTCGCCCCCGCGCTCTCGCCGGACGGCAAGCAGATCGCCTACATCTCGACGGGCAGCCTCCTGCGCGCCGAGGTCTTCCTCGACCTCTACCTCGCGGACGCGACGACGGGGAAGCGGATCAAGCGGCTCACCAAGAGCACGCTCGACCCGGAGTTCGAGGAGCTGCGCTACGCGTACTCGCAGGGCTCCTTCTCCCCGGACGGGCGGTACTTCGCCTTCACGGCGCAGCGGAAGGGGAAGGACGTGCTCTACGTCTACGACCTGCGGCGCAAGCGCGTCGACCGCCGGCTCGACACGCACCTGCAGCAGATGATCGGACCCTCCTGGTCGCCGGACGGCCGGAAGATCGTGTTCAGCGGCTCCGAGGGCGGGCTCTCGGACCTGTACGTGATCGACGCGGACGGCAAGAACCTGCAGCGCCTCACGAAGGACCCCTACGGCGACCTCATGCCGCAGTGGTCGCCGGATGGCCGCTACGTCGCGTTCGTGAGCGAGCGCGGGCCGCAGACCGACCTTGCGACGCTCCGGCTCGGCGACTGGCGGATCAGCGTGCTCGACCTCGAGCAGGGGTCGGTGGAGGTCATCCCGGACCAGGGCGGGAAGAACCTGAACCCGATGTGGGCGCCGGACGGGCAGTCGATCGCGTTCATCTCGGACCGGACGGGGATCCC
>CAZHAG010000064.1:9453-15218 GCA_964529705.1 uncultured Gemmatimonas sp.
CCGCGACCGCGGTCCGGCGCGCGGGGGCGCAGGAGAACATCGGGGCCATCGCACGGGCGCTCTCGGACAGCATCAGCGCGGCGCGCCTGAGCGCGATGCGCGGCGTCGACGCGCCGCGGCGGCAGTCCGTCTACCTCGGCCCGCAGGGTGCGCGGAGCTCCGCGTTCATGCCGGCGAGCGAGACGGAGGGGCTCTCGGTGGCCGCGCTCCTCGACAGCGCCACCATGGCCCTCCCGGATCCCTCGACCTTCACGCGCGAGCGCTACAGCGGTTCGCTCCGCCCCGAGTACGTCTCGCGGCCCCAGGTGGGGTACGCGCAGGACAACTTCGGGCGCGGCGTGTACGGCGGCACCACGATCGTGCTCGCGGACATGGTCGGGAACAAGCGGCTCGCCCTCGCCGGCGGCATCAACGGCCGCGTGAGCGAGGCCCAGCTCTACGCCGAGTATCTCAACCTCGGCGGGCGCTACCAGTACTCGCTCGGCCTCCAGCAGCAGCCCTACTTCTTCCTGGCGGGCGCGTTCCAGGAGGGGAGCGGGTCGTTCGTCCTTCAGACGCAGGTGCTCGCGCGCTACATCTCGCGCACGGCGTTCGCGAGCGGCATCTACCCGCTCAACCGCTTCACGCGGTTCGAGTACGGCGCCTCGTTCAACAACGTGGACCGCTCGCTGATGTTCATCAGCCAGGGGTTCGACCTGGGGAGCGGGGCGGCCACCGGGTTCTACGTCGACTCGATCGTGGGCGCGGGATCGCTCAACTACACCTCGCCCTTCGTGGCCTACGTCTCGGACAACGCCCTCTTCGGCACCACGGGCGGGATCTACGGCCGCCGCTACCGCCTGCAGATGGACCGCATCGCCGGGAACGTGAGCTGGATGAACTACTCGGTCGATTACCGCCGGTACGACGCGATCCTCTTCAACTTCCTCACGCTGGCTACGCGCTTCTCAGCGAACCTCTCGGTCGGGCCCGACGAGGAGCAGTTCCCGAAGTACATCGGGCGCCCGGACTTCATTCGGGGCTACGACCGCGAGAACTACGCGGGCGCG
Organism: uncultured Gemmatimonas sp.; assembly: GCA_964529705.1. GTDB lineage: Bacteria > Gemmatimonadota > Gemmatimonadetes > Gemmatimonadales > Gemmatimonadaceae > Pseudogemmatithrix. Next base: position 10,503 of record CAZHAG010000064.1, read on the forward strand.
GCGTGCGAGCAGACGGGGTCCGACCCGAACGCCTGCAGCGCCACGCAGCTGCTCGGGAGCCGGGTGGCGTTCGCCAATGTCGAACTCCGGTTCCCGCTCCTCCGGCGCGTGGACCTCGGCGTGGTGCCGATCGGGCTGCCGCCGGTGGACGGCCTCTTCTTCTACGACCTCGGCATGGCCTGGTCGCGGAACCAGACGCTCTCGTTCAGCCGTCCGGACAACTACGACTTCTCGACGCAGCGCTTCGCCCTGCGCAGCTACGGCTTCGGGATCCGGCTCAACCTGTTCAACATCGCGCTGCTGCGCTGGGACTATGCCATCCCACGTGACGCGTCGATCAAGAAGGGATACTGGGTCTGGACGCTGGGCCAGTCGTTCTGACCCGCATCCCGGTGCGCCGCCACGTCGGCGGCGCACCGGGATGCGCGCGCGGGCGGACACGCCGCTAGGTTTCCCGCGTGCGCTCCGTCCTGCTCCTGACTCTCTGCCTCGCCGCCCTCGGATGCGGCGAGAAGCGGCTCACCACCGCCTCCGCGCCGAGCGGCGTCGGCCCGGACGCGATCCTCCTCCGCGTGCCTGCGAGCGGCGGCGTCGTGCGCGCCTATCGCGCCGGCCGTGACAGCGTGCTCTGGGAGTCGCGCGACCGCGTCCCCGCCACGACGGCACTCCTGGGCTTCGACGATTTCCTCGGGCTCGCGATCGGCCGCGATGCGACCGACCGCGCGTACAGCGTGGACCTCCGCCTCGGCGTCGTCGAGACGCTCGGCAACACGACCTTCCCCGGTCCGGCGCAGGCCGAGGGAGCCGCGGTCTTCGGGCTCGACGTGCAGGGCCGGATCCTGCGCGTGACCCCCGTGGCGACCTGGAGCTGGGCCCCGAGCGGCGGCGTGGAGCAGCTGGTGCCGAACCCGGATGGGAGCCTGGTGGTGGTCGCCGAGGAGAAGGGGCGCGCCCGGCTCACGCGCGTGATCCCTCCCGAGGAGCACCGGACGGACTCCGCCTCGCTCCCTCCGATCCACGCCCTCGCGCGGACCGTCGTCGGGGACCGGATCTGGTTCGTGACCGACAGCGGCCTCATCGCACTCCGCTCGCGCGACCTCACGCGGGCCCTCACCGTCCGGCTCACCGATCCGGTGACGGTGATCGAGCCGACGCCGAGCGGGGACCGGCTCTACGTGGGGACGACGCGCGCCTCCATCCGCGTGATCGACCGCTTCACCGAGGAGATCAGCGGCCGCATCGACCTCCCCGCCCCGGCCACGGCGATGCGCGTGGACCCCGACGGGCACTACCTCCTCGTCCGCACCGCGCAGGCGGACTCGATCATCGTGATCTCAGTGGGCACGGAGCGCATCGTCTCGACCCTCGCCGGCGAGTGGCGGGCGGACCTCCCGGTCGTGACCCCCGACGGGCGGGTGCTCCTCGTGCGCGGACGTGACGTAGTCCACGTGGACGCCGAGACCGGTCGAGAGCGTGTCCGCTACCGCAACGGCGCGAGCGACCTCTGGCGGCTCGTGCGCTGGAACGGGTTCCGCCCGCGCGCGGCGGGACTCGACAAGCCGGTCGAGTTCGAGGAGTACGCGGCGGACTCCGCGGCAGCCGAGCGCGCACTCGCGGCGATGATGGCATCGCGCTATGGCGATCCGTCGACGATCATGCGCGTGCCGAGTGCGAGCGACTCGATCGGACAGGATCCCGGCGGACGCGAACGGACGCCGCCAGCGATGCCGGAGGACCGGGGCGGCCGCGAGACCTGGACCGTCTCGTTCGCCACGCTGCTGGCGGAGGACCGCGCCAACGAGATGGCCGAGCGGATCCGGGTGGATGGACGAGCGGCGCGCGTGGTCGCGGGGAACCGCGACGGGATCCCGATCTGGCGCGTGGTGCTCGGACCGTTCGATACTCGAGACGCCGCAGAGCGGGCGGGCATGGCGTCCAAGCTGCCCTACTGGGTCTTCGAGGGCGTGCCGTGATCCATCCCCCCGTGCCGCCCGCAGCCTGGGCGGCCGAGGGAGCGCGGGTCGCGGGGGCGCTGGCGGACGTCGCTGCGGCAGTGATCGTGGGCCGCGACGCCGAGGCGGCCGCCCTCGTGGCCATCGGCATCGCCCGCGCGCAACGGCAGGACCGGCGGTGCGCGATCGGCGACCTCACCGGCGGCACGGGTCCCCTCCGCATTCCCGGCGCGATGGGGCTGGCCGAGTGCGTGCGCGACGGACGCCCCATTTCGGAGATCGCCCGCCCCCTCGCCGACGACGACCGCACCTTCCTGCTCCCCGCCGGCGACGCCGCGGGAGACCCGATCCAGATCTTCACCAGCCCGCGCTGGCCGCGGCTGATCGCCGGGTTCCGCGAGATGGACGCGCTCCTGCTGCTGGTGGCGACCGTCGACGCCCCGCGACTCGACGCGCTGATCGCCGAGGTGGATGGCGTGGTGGCCGTGGACCTCCCCGTGGCGCTCACGCGCGGGTTCCCGCTGCTCGGCACGGCCGACCGCCCCGAGGACGAACTCCCGCCGATCCCGCGCAGCCTGCCCGACCTCGGCACCGCGCAGGACGTGGGAGCGGCGCGTGACGGTGCGGGCGGCCGGGCCGGCGCGCCAGCGCGGAGGACGGGCCGACGGCTCGGGCGACGGATCGCGCTCGCGCTGGTCCTCGGCGGGCTCGCGACCGTGGCGGCGCTCAACATCGCGAAGCGTCGCGCGGCGACGGCCGACTCGGGGCGGACGGAGCCAGCGGCGGATGCCGCGGAAGCGGCGGCGACCGGAGCCGCTGCGCCGGCGGACGAGCGCGACACCCCGGTGCGCGCGGACACCATCACCCTCGGCGCCGTTGTCAACCCCGGCGACAGCGCACGCGCCGCGACATTCGCGATCGAACTCGTAGCGGCGAACACCTCCTCGGGTGCAAATTCAGCGCTGACGACACGTGGGCTCCGGTTGCCGGCGCCCACGCTCGCACCCGTTCCGTTGGGGTCCGACGGACGTCCCTGGTTCCGCGCGCTCACGGGCGCCTGGCGCGATCGCGCGGAGGCCGAGGCGTTCCTCGCGGACCTGCGGGACCGTGGACTGGTGCGACCGACCGTGGGACGGGTGCTGCGCGCACCCTATGCGCTCCAGCTCGCCAGGGGTGTCCCGCCGGAGGATGTGCCTGCCGCGCTCGCGGGGTGGGCGGAGCGGGGAGTCCCCGCGTATGCGCTGCTGCAGGACGATGGACGGGCCCGGATCTACGTGGGCGCCTTTGAGACCTCAGGCCAGTCGGTGCTGCTCGCAGCGTCGCTCCGCGACCTTGGCGTGGCGCCGGTGGTCGCATTCCGAACCGGGAGAACGTTCTAAGTGCGGTTGACCAAGCTGGAGTTGCACGGATTCAAGTCGTTCGCGGACCCCACCCACCTCGACTTCGATGACGGGGTCACGGCCATCGTCGGCCCCAACGGCTGCGGCAAGTCGAACGTCTCCGATGCCGTGCGGTGGGTGCTCGGCGAGCAGCGCGCACGGCTGCTCCGCGGCGCGAAGATGGAAGAGGTGATCTTCCAGGGCTCGTCCGCCCGTCGCGCCGTGAACATCGCCGAGGTCTCGCTCCACTTCGAGAACGCCGACGGCCAGCTCCCGGTGCCCTTCCGGGAGGTGGTGATCACGCGGCGCCTCTCGCGCAGCGGCGAGAGCGACTACTTCCTGAACCGCGCCCCCTGCCGGCTCCGCGACATCCACGACCTCGTACGCGGCACGGGGCTCGGCGCCGACTCCGGGGTGGTGATCGAGAGCCGGATGATCGACGCGCTCCTCTCCGACCGCCCGGACGACCGGCGCGAGCTCTTCGAGGAGGCGGCGGGCGTGGGGCTCTACCGCGACCGGCGGCGCAGCACCGAGCGCCAGCTCGAGGCGACGAGCGCGGACCTCCTCCGCATCGACGACCTCACGAGCGAGGTGCAGACGCAGGTGCGCTCGCTGCTCCGGCAGCGCCGGCGCGCGGAGAAGCACGCCGAGATCATGACCCGCCGCTTCGCCGTGGAGCTCACGCTCGCCTCGCGCGAGATGGCGGCGTGGCAGGCGGAACTCGCCGACCTCGAGCAGCGCCTCGAGACCCTCCGCGCGGCCGTCCCCGCGGCGCAGCAGGCCGTGCGCGACGCCGAGCGCGCCCGCGACACCTCGCACGCCGCACGCGCCGCGGCGGAGACGTCCCGCCACGAGCGCGCCACCGTGGCCGCCGCCGCCCGCCAGGCGGTGCTCGAGCTCCAGCAGCAGCTCGCGGTGGCCGAGGAGCGCCACCGCAACGCGCTCACCCGCCGCGAGCGCGCGGCGCAGGAGCGCGCGGAAGGGGCGGCGTTCGGCGACCGGGTACGCACGGAGTTCGAGGCGGCCCAGGCCGACGAGGCGCAATGCGCCACGGCCCTCGAGGCCGCCGCCACGGCGCTGCGCGAGCGGGTGGAGGCCGAGGAGGGCACGCGGCAGGGCGTGGCCGCGGCACGGACCGCCGCGGACGACGCGGACCGCGCCGTGCGTGAGATCCGCGACCGGACGCGGCGCCTCGAGCTGGAGCGCGAGAACGCCGAGCGCGAGCTCGCCGAGGTCGCCCAGCGGAGCGAGGCGCTGCTCGCGGAGCATGAGGCCCTCGCCTCGCGCCTGGCGCTGGCCGAGCGTGAGCTGGGCTCGGCGGACGATGCGCTCGCGATGGCGCGCGAGCAGGCGGCCGCGGCCGAGAACGCGCTCGACCAGGCGCG
>CAZHAG010000065.1:0-2304 GCA_964529705.1 uncultured Gemmatimonas sp.
GTGCGATCGCGCGCGCGCAGCGGCAGCCGGCCGCGGCGGCGGACCACTTCGCGACAGCCGTCGGACTCGCCCCGGCGGATGGGGTGCTCAAGTTCCAGTACGCGGAGGTGCTGTTCGGCCTCCGGCAGCCGGCGGGTGCCGCGGCGCAGCTGCGCGAGGCGATCCGTCTCGAGCCCTACTACGCCGCGCCCCGGCATGTGCTCGGGCGGGTCCTCGAATCGCAGGCGGACACGGCGGGCGCATTCAAGTGCTACGAGGCGTTCGTCGCGCTCGCGCCGGCCTCGAACACCCAGGCGCGCGCCATCCGGGCGCGGCTCGCGGCGCGCCCGCCCGGGTCGCCCTGATCCTCAGGCGAGCAGGAGCGTCGCGAGTCCCAGGAAGAGCCCCATGCTCGCGACGTCGGTCGCGGTCGTGAGGAAGATGCTCGACGCCGTCGCGGGATCCGCCCCGACGCGCCGGAGCGTGAGCGGGATGAGCGCGCCGGCGATCCCGCTCACCACGCAGCTCCCGACCATCGCGAGCGCCACGATGCCGGCGAGCGTGAGGGCCGCCGGGTTCCCCTGCATGCGCGCGACGATGAACATCCCCGCGCCCGCGGTGAGCCCCACGAACGCCCCGTTCAGGAGGCCGAGCAACGCCTCCTTCGCGACGAGCGCGCGCTCGGACCCGGCGCGGAGTTCGCCGAGCGTGAGCCCGCGGAGCGTCACGGCGAGCGCCTGGCAGCCGGTGTTCCCCGACTGGCCGGCCAGCACCGGAAGGAAGAGCGCCAGGATCACCATGCGATCGAGCGTGTCCTGGAAGACGCCGACGACGGCCGCCGCGACGAAGGCCGTCACGAGGTTGAGCTGGAGCCAGGGGTGGCGGAAGCGCAGGCTGCGCGGCCATGGGGTGAGCAGTCGCTCCTCCTCGGCCACGCCGACCATGCGCCCGGGCTGCGCGCTGATCTCGAAGGCCTGCTCCTCGAACATCGCGCTCCCGCGCACCTGCCCGATGAGCCGGCGCCCCGCGTCGCACACGGGATAGACCGGATAGTGCCGGTGCACGACGAGCTTCATCGCCTCCGACAGCTCCGTCGTGGGCGCCAGGTAGAACACGTCGCGGAGCATCAGCTCGGCCAGTGTCTGCTCCTCCCCGGCGACGAGCAGGTCGCGCATGGTCGCGATGCCCACGAGGCGCTCCTCGTCGTCAAGGACGAAGAGGTAGGTGAGGCGGCCGGCGGCGCTGAGCCCGCGGATGCGCTGCGTGGCCTGGCGCACCGTATCGGTGGGGCGGAACGTCGCCGGTGGCGCCTCCATCAGCCGGCCGATCGCGTCCTCGTCGTACGAGAGGTTCGTCGACCACTGCTGCGTCACGTACGCGGGCGTCTTGGCGAAGAGCGAGTCGCGCCGCGCGTCGTCGAGCTCCGGCAGGATGTCGCCCACCACCGCCGGATTGATGCGCTGGAGCACGTCCGCCACCATCGCGTCGGAATACTCCTCAAGCTCCTCCGCCGCCTCGGTGGGGCCGAGCTGAACGATGTGCGACGCGAGGCGCTCGGCGTCGCCCGGTGCGTCCGGTGGAGCGGGGGAGAGCTCGTCGCGGCGCGGCGCGTCTTCCACGGTCGGTTCCTCGGGTTTGGCGGTGCGGCAGGAAGATGCCAGCGCGTGCGCGGACCCGACAGTGGTGTGCGTGACGTCGGGGGCCGTGGCGGCGACCCCTCCGCGCGAGTATGGTCCGGGCGACGCCGGCTGTTCACTTCCACCGCTCGCTCACGCCGCCCCCGCCAACGATGACCGCCTACGACGCCCAGTTCTACGCCGACCAGGTCGAGGACTCGGCGCGCTCGGCACGGGCCGTGCTGCCGCTGGTCTTCGCGGCGGGGCGGCCGACGAGCGTGATCGATGTCGGGTGCGGCCAGGGCGCGTGGCTCGCGGTGGCCGAGGAACTCGGTGCCACGGACCTGACCGGGCTCGATGGGGACTGGGTGGACCGGGGTGCCCTCCGCAGCTCGCGGATCGAATTCCGGGCCACGGATCTGACCGGGCCGGTGGCGATCGACCGGCCACGCGACCTCTGCATCTCCGTCGAGGTGGCCGAGCACCTGCCCGCGTCGAGTGCCGACGGGTTCGTGCGGACGCTCGCTGCCGCCTCGGACCTCGTCCTCTTCAGCGCGGCCGTGCCCCTCCAGGGAGGGACCGACCATGTGCATGAGGCGCGCGCGTCCACTTGGGTCGCACGATTCGATGCCGAGGGGTACGACTGCTTCGACCTGCTGCGCGGCGCGATCTGGGACCGCGCGGACGTCGCGTGGTGGTATCGGCAGAA
>CAZHAG010000065.1:2404-15072 GCA_964529705.1 uncultured Gemmatimonas sp.
ACCTGGAGTCGCTGGAACCAGGAGAGCCCGGCGTCGAGCGCCGGCGACGAGAGCACGAGGCCGTCGACGGGACGATGGGCGCGCGCCACGAACTGCGCGGCGATCTGGCCGCCCATGCTATGCCCCAGCAGGACGAGAGGACCTGCGGGCCCGGCTCCCCCTGGCGGCGCTGGGTGCAGGTGGTCGAGCACCGTGGCCAGGTCGCGCAGGTGATCGTCGGCGCTACGAACGCCGCCGCGCGGTCCGCCCGACCGTCCATGTCCCCGCAGGTCGTAGGCGCCCACTTGCCAGCCGCCCGACAGCAGCCGCGCCGCGACGGGCCCATACCGCCCGGAGTGCTCGCCAAGTCCGTGGACGATGACGACCTGTCCCCGCGGAGCGTCGACCGACCACCGTCGGATCGCGAGCGGGGTACCATCGGGTGCGGGAACCGTTTCGCCCGCTGGCAGCGTATTCTTCATGGGTCGGGGAACGATACCTCTCGCTGGCATCGTCCGCCCGGCCCGACCCATGACCGACTGGTGGGCATATGATCAGCTACGAGGTGATCGCCGAGGTGCGCGACGAACTGCGGACGCGCTACGAGGTGTTCATGCGCGACCGGCACATCCCCGACGTCCTCGCGACGGGGCTCGCCGTGGGCGCGCACTTCGATCGCGCCGCGGAAGGGCGGTATCGCGCCTGCCTCGAGTTCGAGGACCGGTCCGCCCTGGACCGCTATCTCTCGACGCACGCCTCGCGCCTGCGCGCCGACTTCCTCGCGCACTTCCCCGAGGGTGTCACGCTCGAGCGCGAGGTGTGGGGCACGCTGAGCCGCTGGCCGCACTGAGCCTCTCGATGCGGCGCGCGCGACCCGTCGTCCTCCTTGCCGCGGCGCTGCTCCTCTCGCCGGTGCACGGCGGCGTGCTGCCCTCGCAGGCCGCGCGCACGTCGGGAGCGCGGCTGGCCGGTGACACGGCGGTGCGCCACGAACTGGTGGTGCTGGTGCACGGCATGGGGCGCTCCTCGTTCTCGATGCGACCGCTCGCGAAGGCGCTCGAGGACGACGGATACGAGGTGCTGAGCTTCGGATATTCCAGCTACTGCTGCGGGATCCCCGAGCTCGGCTCGCGGCTTCGCGCGGCCGTCGACGCCCGCGTGACCGGGGACATCAGCGCCGTGCACTTCGTGGCGCACAGCCTGGGGGGGATCCTCGTGCGGTGGTTGCTGACGCGCGACACGCTCCCGCCCCACGTAGGTCGCGTGGTCATGCTGGCGCCACCGAATCAGGGAGCGGCGTCCGCGGACCGGTACGCGGGCGTTGCCGGCTGGCTGCTGCGACCGATCGACGGACTCCGGACGGATTCCTCCTCCACCGTGCGCCAACTGCCCCCGGTGCGCGGCGTCGAGATCGGCGTCATCGCCGCGCGGGACGACCGCACGGTGCGCGTGATCGAGACGCACCTCGATGAGGAGTCGGCGCATATCATGGTCGGCGGCGGGCATACGTTCATCATGCGTCGCCCCGACGTGATCGAGCGCACGCGCGAGTTCCTGCGGTCGGGGACCTTCACCGTCGCCGGCTCCGAGGTCCCCGACCCGTGACCGCCACCGCCGGGCCGCCGCCCTCCCTCCTCGTGTACGACGGCGAGTGCGCGTTCTGCGCGCGATCGGTGCAGTTCGTGCTCCGTCACGACCGACGGCAGCGCACACTCCGCTTCGCCGCGCGCGACGGGGTCGCGGGGCGTGCCGTGCGGGTGCGGCATCCGGAGCTGGCGTCGGTGGACTCCATGGTCTGGGTCGACGGGGCGGGCGATACCGAGGTGACGCGGATCCGGGCGGACGCGGTGCTGGCGATCGCCGAGTACCTCGGGGGACCCTGGCGCATCCTGGCCTGGCTGGGCCGGCTGGTCCCGCGCCCGCTCCGCGACATGGCGTACGGCGTCATCGCGCGTTTCCGGCGGCGGCTGGCGGGGCGTGCACCGGCCTGCGTCGTCTTCAGCGCCGAGGAGCGCGCGCGCGCACTCGACTGAGGGGCAGGAGCTTCGCCTTGGGGCCGTGGCACAAACCGCTGTCTTGACGACCAGCGGGGCGGGCATGATACTCGCGGACGGCATTCGACTCCACCCCTCCCAGCGAGGCCCCGATGCGCGCCTTCCTGTTGCTCTCCTGCCTCTTTCTCTCGTCGGCGCCGCTCGCGGCCCAACGACTGGGTGCGGAGGAGAAGCGTCCCAAGCTCGCCGCCGGCGCGGACACCAACGACGCGAACGCCTACCTGGTGTTCGCCATGCGGAGCCTGCAGGACAAGCCAGACGCCGCGGCGGCGGGATTCCACTGGGCGGCGCGCCTGGATCCCAGTTCGGCGGACGCGCTCGACGGCCTCCGCGCTGCCCTCCTCATGCGGAAGCCGATCACGCTCAAGAACTACATGGAGGGTGGCCGGAAGGCGCGGGAGTCGAAGGAGTTCAGGTCGATCGACTCCCTGCAGCTCCGGGCGAGCCGTCTCGATCCGTTCTACTACCGGAAGAACGACGGCACGATGCTCATGACCTACTACCGGACCGCGATGCGTCGCGCATACCCCACGGCCGGCGACCATGAGATCAACCTCGCGATCACGGACTACCTCGAGCGGGGCTCCCCCTACATGCGCGGCTGGCTCGCGTACAGCCGCGGCGACATGCCGGGAGCACTCGAGAACTACGACATGGCGCTCAAGACCGCGAAATACAAGGGCGGGCTGCGCGTGGAGCGCGGGCGCATCCTCGCGCTGCGCGGAACCCTTCCGCCGGCGATCGCGGAGTTCCGTCTCGCGCTCGAGGACCTGCGCAAGGACGAGGACAAGAAAGACGAGAACGTCGTGTTCTACAACTCGAAGGCGATGGTGGAGCACAGCATGGGTGTGCTCTTCGCCAAGCTGGGCCACGCGGACTCGGCCAAGGCCGCCCTCGGGCGGGCGATCGCCGAGGACCTCTCGTATTTCGCGGCGCACGTCGAGCTCGGCATGATCGCGCTGGCCGAGAAGGACACAGCCGCGGCCGTGAGCGCGCTCGGGCTGGCCGCCGAGCTCGCGACCGATGAGCCATACGTGCACTATCTGCAGGGGAGCACGCTGGTCGCGGCGGGGCAGCACGAGGAGGCGGTCGCGCCGCTCAAGAAGGCGATCGACCTCGAGCCCTTCTTCGCGTCGCCGCAGTTCGCCCTGGGCCAGGCGCTCGAGAAGAGCGGCGACGCGGCCGGCGCGCGCGCGGCGTACGACCGCTTCCTGGCGCTCGCCTCGCGGCGCGACACCCGCCGCGACGCCGCGACGCGGCGCGTGGAGGCACTGTCCAAGTCGGCGCCATGAGGACGCGACGTGGGACGCTCGCGGTGCTCCTCGTCAGTCTCGCTGTCACGGGAGGGGCCGCGGAGGCGGCGGCACAGGCGGCGCCGGCCAAGCCCGCCGCTCCCGTCACGCGTGCGCGGACCGCCGCCGAGGACCTGCAGCTCTTCAGCCAGGTCTTCAACCAGATCCGGGTGAACCACCCCGACTCGCTCGACTCGCACCGCCTGTTCATGGCCGCCATCCAGGCCATGGTGCAGGCCACCGACCCGCACTCCTACGTCATCCCGGCGGTGCGCCTCGTGCCGGGGAAGGAGGAGCAGCTGCGGACCGGGAAGCTGCACCCGCTGCCCGTGTCGTTCTACTTCGTCGGTGGCACGCCGATCGTCAGCGGCGTCGCCGCCGGCACCGAGGCCAGCCGCCAGGACATCCTCGCCGGGGATGAACTGGTCTCCGTGGACGGGGAGCCCGTGCGGGCGGAGAGCGCGATCGAACTCGAGATCCAGCTCGCGGGCCCGAAGGGATCCACGGTGACGCTCGCCTTCGAGCGCCGGCGATCCGACGGCAGCTACGCGACGCTCACGCGCAAGGTGAAGCGCGAGCGCTTCAGCGAGGAGACGGCGGTGCCCGCCGCGGTGATGCTCGACGGCACGACCGGGTACATCCGCATCACCACCTTCGTGGGCGAGAAGGTGGCGAGCGACCTTCGCTCCGCCGTCGAGCGGCTCGACAAACAGGGGATGCAGCGTCTCGTCCTGGACCTGCGCCAGAACGGTGGCGGCAGCGTGGACGAGGCTGCGGCGGTCGCCGGGGAGTTCCTGCCCTCGGGTGCGATCATCTACACCTCCGAAGGCCGTCGCAACGTCTCGGTCGACACGGGACGCGTGAAGCGCTCCTTCTGGCGGAGCGAGCGGCCCTACCCGCTCGTGGTCATGATCGACGATGGGAGTGCCAGCGCCTCCGAGCTCGTGGCGGGTGCGCTGCAGGACCACGACCGCGCCGTGATCGTGGGGCAGCCCAGCTTCGGCAAATCACTCATGATGCGCGGCTTCCCGCTCTCGGACGGCTCGGTGATCGTGCTGGTCGTGGGCCAGATCCGGACGCCCTGCGGGCGCGTGGTGCAGCGCGAGTACCGGTCGCTCAGCAGCCGTGACTACTATCGCGCCTCGCGCGCCGAGCGCGACACGATCGGGCGCCCCACCTGCAAGACGGCGAGTGGGCGAACGCTGTATGGGGGAGGCGGCATCTATCCCGACATCCGCGTGCCCCGCGATGAGGACCCGCCGAGCTGGCACTCGCGCGTGAACGAGCTCGAGCTGCCGCTCACCTGGGCCGGCGGCTACGTGACCGAGAAGGGCGCGGCGCTCGGCACGCTCGACGACTTCGCGAAGGCGCCGACCCTTCCCGACGCGGCGCTGGCCGAGTTCCGCGCCTTCGCCTCGTCGCGCGGAGTGGAGGTCCCGTCCGGTGCGCCGCACGACGAGGTGCTGCGCCTGCTCCTCGTGCGGACCGTGGCGGCGGCGAAGTGGGGGAGCGCCGGACTCTACCAGGCCGAGGCACGGCTCGATCCCGCGATCCGGAACGCGATGGCGCAGTTCGGGAAGTTCTCCGGACGCCCCTGAGCCGGACTAGGGCCGCAGCAGGATCAGGTCGCCGTAGCTCGCCACGCGTCCACCACGGATCGCGGCGAGCATCGGTTCGATGCGCATGGTGAGCTGCGCCATCCGCGAGCGCGGGTTCCGCATCGGCACCCACCCCCGGTTCGACGCCGAGCGGACGAAGGTGCTCGAGGAGTCGAGCGGGAAGGTGGCGAGGTTCGCGTAGAACTTCGCGGCCGCGTCGCCCTGCTGGAACAGGTACTGCTCCACGTTCGAGGCGTAGAACACGCCGACCGCGGCGTCATGCGCCTTGAGCCAGCGTGCGACATTGCGCAGCGCATCCGGGCCTCCGAAGTCGCCGACCACGGGGACGATCAGGTTCCGGCGCTGCATCTCCCGGAGCCGGCGATAGCTCGCCTCGGCCGCGAGGTACGAGCGCTGGCGGCCGTCCTCGTCCGTCTCGGTCATCACCTGCGCCAGCGTCGGCATCCAGCTGCCGAAGCGCCCCCCACTCCGGCCTCCCATCTGCCCGAACGAGTACGAGATGTCGGGTCCCGCTTCCCCGAACGCGCTGAGCACGTAGCGGAGCGACTCGAGGTCCGCCGCATTGAGCGCGAACCCGTTCTCGTCGACCAGGAAGGCGCGTACTTCGTCGAGGGTGTGGAGGAACATCCCCGTGTCGGCCGCGACCGCGGCGAAGGCCTCAAAGAGCGACGTGACGTCCGAGGTGGAGTCGAGCCCCGCCGGTCGACGGCGCGAGAAGAGCCGCGAGAGGAACTCCGCGCGGTCCACCGAGGTCTCCATCAGCGCCTTCATCAGCAGGTGCTGGACCATGTTCTGCCGCCTGATGTCCACGATGAACGCGATGCCCGGCTCGAGCGCGGCGATGTAGGTGAAGTTCTGTTCGGGCCCGACGCCCACGTACGCGCGACCGCGCGGGACCGAGGCCTGCAGCTCGTTGATCACGTACTGCAGCTCGCCCTCGTTGGAGATGAAGTTATCGGAGCGGAAGTAGCCACCCGGCTCGGAGAGGTCGTTCACCATCTGCCAGAACGCCGCGTCCTCGATGCGCGCCGGGAGCTCGCGCGGCGCGCGCGGCTGCGCACCCGTGGCGGAGAGGGCGGCGAACGCTGCAAGGAGCCGGAGGAGCTGCGTCATCGGGTGAGTCCCTCGTAGTCGGCCGGGGTATCGATGTCGCGCAGCCGATCGGCCGTCCAATCGTGCATGGTGGCCTCGGCCTGGTGGGCGCGCACGACCGCCTTCCCACATCCTTCCCCGGTCCAGGCCAGGAGTTCCGGCCAGAGCGCGCGCTGGAAGAGCAGGGGAGGGGCGAGGACGTCGCCATAGCGCGAGACCTCGAGGGGAGCCGTGCCCGCGCGCGCGGAGTCGGCGAGCGCACGGAGCATCGGCGCGGTGACGTGGACCATGTCGCCGAGCAGGACCACGGCGGCGCCGACGCCCGATCCGTCGTCGGATCGGGCACCGTCGAGCGCGCGCAAGCCCGCGTGCAGCGAGGCACTCGTCGGCCCGGTGTGGTCGTCACTCGTGGCGAAGGTGCAGGCGAGTCCGGCGAGGGCTTCACGCACCCGCTCTGGCTCGTGGCCGACGACGACCACCACCGGATCGAGGCCCGCGTCGAGCGCGGTGCGCACGGTGCGGCGCACCATCGGCTCTCCCTCCACGGGGAGCAGCATCTTGTTCGTCCCCATCCGTCGCGACGCTCCTGCCGCGAGGATCACCGCCCCGATCGCGCCCCGCTCACTCGGCGTGGGCATGGATCGGCGCGCGGCGCTCCCGCAGCGAGCGCGGGCTGCGGCCGCTGCGGACCGCGAGGATCTCGGCGATCACGGCCAGCGCGACCTGCTCGGCGCCGTCGGTGCCGATGTCGAGCCCCACCGGCCCGAAGATCCGCGACTCGTCCACCGGGCCGTCCTGTCGCAGGATCCCCAGGATGCGCTCCGTCCGCTGCCGCGGGCCGAGGACGCCGAGGTACCGGACCGGGCTGGCGAGCAGCGCGCGCAGGTAGGCCGTGTCGTCGGCGAAGTGGTGGGTCATCACGACCGCGAAGCTGTCCGGGTCGAGCACGACGCGCTCGGTGAGCCGGGCGGCATCGCTCTCCACCAGGCGGACCGAGGCGGGGTAGCGATCGCGCGCGAGGAGCCCCGGGCGCCGGTCGGCCACCACCACGCGGAACCCGACGTCGGTCGCGATGCGCGCCAGGTGTCGGGCATCGTCACCGGCGCTCACGATCAGCAGCCGCGGCGGCGGCTCGAGCACGTCGACGAAGTACTCGCGACCGTCGTGGCGCTGGAGTCCGCTCTTCCCCGTCGCCCGCCAGGGTGCCGCATCGGCTACGCCCAGCACCCGGCGCTCGGGCTCGCCCGGCGCTGCAGTCGCGTCCGTGGCGTCGACGCGCGTGACCACGACGAACGCCTCCTCCGCGGCGATGCGTTCACGCTCCGCGGTCCGGTCGGTGATGCAGGGCTCGATCAGGATCTCGACCTCACCCTCGCACCCGACGCCGAGGTCCCAGGCCGCGATCTCGTTCGCGCCGCCGCAGTAGCTGCGGCGTTCCGGGTTGCCGGTGCGGATCACGCGCTGCGCGACCTCGCGCACGTCCTCCTCGAGGCACCCGCCGCTCACGTTGCCCGTCACCTCGCCCGACTCGGGCACGAGGAGCTTCGCGCCCTCGTGACGGTACGCCGAGCCTCGCACGCGCACGACCGTCGCGAGGGCGGCGCGCCGCCCCTCCCGGTGCAGCGCGCCGAGCTGGTCGAGGACCTGGCGGGTCTCGAGCCAGAGCTTCATGCGCTAGCCCCAGCTCAGGTCGTGTCGGCTGAGCGGGAGCGAGCGGACGCGCTTGCCGGTCGCGGCGAAGATCGCGTTGGTGAGCGCGGGGATCACGGGCGGGAGCGCGGGCTCCCCCATCCCCGTCGGCGGATGGTCGGTGATGCGGAAGTGCACCTCGACGGGCGGCGCCTCGGTGATCCGGAGGAGCTCGAACTCGTCGAAGTTGCTCTCCACCGTGCGGCCGCCCTCGATCGTGATCTCCTGGCGCAGCGCGTTCCCGAGGCCGTCGAGAACCGAGCCCTGCACCTGGTGGATCGCGCCGGTGGGATTGATGATCTGGCTGCCGACATCGCCGGCGACCCAGACCTTCGTGACCTTCACCTCGCCGGACTTGCTGACGGTCGCCTCGACCACCTCGGCGAAGTAGCCGCGGTGGCTGTAGTGCATGCCGACGCCCATTCCCGTGCCGGGTGGGAGCGTCCGCTTCCCCCAGCCCGACTTCTCCGCCACGAGTTCGAGCACGCCACGCATCCGCTCCGCATCCGCCGGCGGCGCGGACCCTTGGGGGATCGTGGGTGCCGGGTCCACCTGTGCCAGCAGGTCGAGGCGGAACCGCACGGGATCCCGCTTGGCCGCGTGCGCGAGTTCGTCGATGAATGACTGGAAGACGAACGCGATCGCGTTGCTGGTGGGCGCACGGAGGAACCCCGTGGGCACGCCCAGCGGCATCATCGAGGCCCCGAACGAGAAGTTCGGGATGTAGCTGTACGGGAACTCCGTCGCGCCGATCGACGCGGCCGGCGCGAACCGCTGACCGTCGCCGAAGGAGACGAAGTGGTCCTGCCAGGCGGTGACCCTGCCGGCTGCGTTCACCGCGCCCTTCAGCTTGTGGAAGCCTGCCGGGCGGTAGAAGTCGTGCTGCGTGTCGTCCTCGCGAGTCCAGACCAGCTTGACGGGCGCCCCGGCCTCCCTGGCGATCCAGGCGGCCTCGACCATGTAGTCGTTGTTGAGTCGGCGCCCGAACCCGCCACCACCCCGCACGATGTGGATCGCGATGTCCGCCGGGTCGATGCCGAGCGTGGCGGCGACCAGCCGCCTGCCGGGCTGCGGGTTCTGTGTCGGCGCCCAGATCTCCATCTTCCCGTTCGCGAAGTGCGCCGTGCAGTTCTGCGGTTCGAGCGAGGCGTGTGCGAGGAAGGGGTAGTCATACTCCGCCTCCACGACCGCAGCCGCGGACGCGAACGCCGCCGCCACGTCGCCGGCGGCGCTCACCGTCTGCTGCGGCGCGCCGGCCATCAGCTCCTTGGCCCGGGCGGCGAATGCGGCGCTGGACTGCGCGCCCGTCGGGTGCTCGGCCCACGTCACGCGCAGGCGGCGGCGCGCTGAGCGGGCCGCCCACCAGGTGTCCGCGACGATCGCGACGCCCCCGAGGAGCCCGCTCAGGTCCGTGCCGCCCTCCACTACGAACGCCTTCTTCACGCCTGGGAGCCGGCCGACCTCGTCGACGTTCGCGCTGGCGACCTTGGCGCCGAAGACCGGCGCCTTCTCGAACACCGCGTACAGCATGCCCGGGACGGTGACGTCGATCCCGTACAGCGGCTGGCCAGTGACGATCTTGCGGTTGTCGACGCCCGGCTTGGACTTCCCGATGATCTTGAATGTCTTCGGGTCCTTGAGCGTGACCTTCGCGAGGTCGGGTGGCGCGAGGGTGGCCGCCTTGGCCGCGAGCTCGCCGTAGGTGAGGCGGCGCCGGGACGCATGGTGGTGCACCGCGCCGCCGTCGGTGGTCAGCTCGGCTTCGGGCACCCCGAGCGTCTGCGCCGCGGCGGCGACCATCATCGCGCGACCGGCGGCGCCGGCGCGCCGGAGCGGCTCCCAGTTCGTCGGCGTGGCCGTGCTCCCGCCCGCCACCTGACGCCCGTACTTGCTCTCGTCGCTCATCGCCTGCTCGATCGTGATGCTCTCCCAGGCCACGTCGAGCTCCTCCGCGATCAGCATCGGGAGCATCGTCTTCACGCCCTGCCCCACCTCGGGGTTCTTCGCCATGATCGTGATCGCCCCGTTGGGGGCGATCCTGATGAAGGCATTGGGCATGAACTCGTCGGCGACCTCGGTGGCCCCGAGGGCGCCGACCGCGCCGAAGTCGAGCCAGGTCCCGAGGAGGAGGCCGCCGCCCGCGAGGGAGGTGACGCGGAGGAAGTCGCGGCGGTCGAAGCGCGTCGGCGTTCCCGGCGTTCCCGGCGCGTCTGGCGTGGTGCGCGTGGCGTCCATCATCCCTCCTGTCCGGCGGCGGCGATCACGGCCGCGCGGTGGATGCCCTCGCGGATGCGGACGTACGTCGCGCAGCGGCAGAGGTTCCCGTACATCGCCGCGTCGATGTCCTCATCCGTGGGCTTCGGCGTGTTCGCGAGGAGCTCGGCGGCCTGCATGATCTGGCCGGCCTGGCAGTAGCCGCACTGCGGCACGTCGAGTTCCTGCCAGGCGCGCTGCAACGGGTGCGACGCGTCGGCGGAGAGCCCCTCGATGGTGGTGACCCTGCGGCCCTGGAGGGCGCTGGCTGGGATCTGGCAGGCGCGGTCGGCGCGCCCGTTCACGTGCACCGTGCAGGCGCCGCACTGGGCGATGCCGCAGCCGTACTTGGTGCCTTTGAGGTCGAGGGTGTCCCTGAGGATCCAGAGCAGGGGCATGTCGGCGGGGACATCGACCGTGCGGGATGTCCCGTTGACGGAGAAGGTGACCTGCATAGGGGTGCTCTCCGGGTGAGGATGGTACGCACTGGATACTCGCCGCATCCGCGGGCGGGCGCAACGCGCGGATGCCACGCAGGGACGGCGCGCACCCACTGCTACGCCCGCGGGGCGGGCGGCGTTGTCCCTCCGGGCGTTGGGCTACGCGCTCCGCAGCGTCGGGCGCCGCCCGGCCGCGGTCACGGGCGCGTCATCCGATACCGGCCACTCGTCACGGGAGCGTTCGCGAAGAACACCATCCGCTCGAGCGAGTTGACGACGCCTGCGCTGCTCGCCGTGACGCTGAAGATCCGGGGACGGATGCTCGAGGTGAACTGGTAGTCCACGGGTGTCGGGGTCCAGGTGCCTTCATCCACCATGATCTCCGCGCGGTCCAGCGTACCGTTCAGGAACACGCGCATCCAGATGCGCTGCTCGTAGAACTGGTCCACGCGCACGATCAGCCGCGCGGAGTCGACGATCGTCTGTTCGGGCGTGACGCCGATGAACCGATTCGAGATCGTCGCCGGGACCACCGAGTCGTTCGCGGCGTTCAGGTACCACGTCCCGATCGAGAGAGGCGACGGCGCGTTGTCCACCCCGTCGGGCGGAGCGACCGTTCCGCCATCGCACGCCGCCAGCGCGGCCGCGAGTCCGACGAGGATGAAGCGTGCTGGGCGGGTCTGGAGTCGCATGGCGGGAACGATGGTGAGTGGTGGGTCAGGTCGGTGTCTCGCATCGACCATCGGTAAAGGTCACGAACGGCAGCCCCGTCCGCAAATCGGCTTCGCACCGGTTCTCGGGGTCCCCCGGACCGAGGGTCCGTCCTCGGCGTGTACTGGCAGCCCCCTCCGACCACGAGCGCTCGGACGCTAACATTGGAGCACCGTGCTGGCGATCGAAGTCCCCCCCTGGTGGCCCTACGCCGCCGGCGCCCTCGCCGGCGCCGTCAGCCTCGTCGCGAGCGCCCATGTCGTCGTCCGCAAGCGCGACGTCCGGGCCGCGATCGGCTGGGTGGGCCTCATCTGGTTGGTGCCCGGGCTCGGAGCCTTCCTGTACGCACTCCTGGGCCTCAACCGCATCCGCCGGCGCGCCACGCAGCTCCACCGGGACCGCCGCAAACTCAGTCTCTCGACGCCAGGCGCCCTCCGGATCGCCCGCCCGGGCACGCCGTCGGCGGTCGCGGACGAGTCGCTGCCGCAGGCCCGGCTCGGGGAGATCGTCTCGGGCCGCCCCCTCCTCACCCGGAACCACGTCACGATCCTCCAAAATGGCGACGAGGCCTACCCGGCGATGCTCGAGGCGATCAACGGCGCCCGGCACTCGGTGGCCCTCGCGAGCTTCATCTTCGGGGACGACCGCGCCGGGCGACCGTTCGTCGACGCCTTGGGCGCGGCCCGCGCGCGCGGCGTCGAGGTCCGGGTGTTGATCGACGGGGTGGGCGTGCGGTACACCCGCCCACCCGTCCACAAGGCGCTCCGGCGGGCCGGCGTCCGTGCGGAACTGTTCCTCCCGAAGGTCACGCAGGCGGGCCTCGCGTTCTTCAACCTGCGGAACCATCGCAAGGTGCTCACCGTGGACGGCCGAGTCGCGTTCGCGGGGGGGATGAACATCCAGGCCCGCAACATCCACGCGGACCGACCGCCACGGATGGTCCGCGACGTCCACTTCAAGCTCGACGGCCCCATCGTCGGGCAGGTGCAGGAGGCGTTCGCCGAGGACTGGGCCTTCGCGACGCGCGAGGTGCTCGACGGCGCCGCCTGGTTCCCGTCGCTCGAGGACGCGGGAGACACGACCGCACGGGTCATCACCGACGGGCCGGACGGCGACCTCGAGGTGCTCCGGACGGTGCTCCTCGGCGCGCTCGCGAACGCCCGCCACTCGGTGCGCATCGTCACGCCCTACTTCCTCCCCGACCAGGCCATGGTCGCCGCGCTGAGCGTGGCGGCGCTGCGCGGGGTACAGGTGGAGATCGTGCTGCCGGAGCAGGTGAACATCCCGATGGTGCAGTGGGCCGCGGCCGCGCAGCTCTGGCAGGTGCTCCGTCCGGGATGCCGTGTCTACCTCACCCCGCTCCCCTTCGACCACGCGAAGATGGTGGTGGTGGACGGTCGCTGGTCGCTCTTCGGTTCCACCAACTGGGACCCGCGGAGCCTCCGGCTCAACTTCGAGCTCGACATCGAGAGCTACTGCACGGCGCTGGCCGCACGGATCGGGGCGCTGGTGGACCAGCGGATCGCGATCGCGCGCGAG
>CAZHAG010000066.1:0-14981 GCA_964529705.1 uncultured Gemmatimonas sp.
TGGGCGTCCCCGACTTCACGGCCTCGCTCGGTGCGAGCCGGCTCGACCTGCGCCAGCGGATCTTCGTCACACCGCTCGCGGTGGAGTACGGGGCCACGGAGTGGCTCACCCTCGGGGTGCGCGGCACCCTCGTGCGGAGCAAGTCCGAGGGCGCCTTCCGCATCCGGGGAGACAGCGGACGCGCGACCGTCGGCCTCAACCCGCTCTTCATCGGCAGCGCAGTCGCTGGGACGAACCGTGCGACGATCGACCGCTACTCGGCCGCATCGGCAAACCTCATCGCGCGCCGCGCGGCCTGTCAGTCGAATCCGGGGGCGGCGCCCGAATGCCCGACGATCCTCGCCGAACTCACTGCGGTCGGCGCGCTGATCACCGGCACCGCGCAGTTCGCTAGCGGCCTCACCGCGGTCTACGGCGCCGCCGGCCTCGTGGGCGGGCGTCCCTACGTGCCGATGGCGGGCTCCGCCGACGAACTCGCGCTCCTCGCGCGCATCGATTCGCTACGGACCGCCTTCACGCGATACGGGATCAGCGACATCACCCCATCCACCGGCCTGCCCCTCGGCGCGCAGGCCCCGCTCGGAACCGCCGACGTCGCGCGACTGATGGCGGATTCGACCAACGGCTTCGGCGCGCGCTCCCTCGACGGCACCGCGATCACGGGGTTCGGCGACGTGGTGGTGAGCGCGAAGGTCAAGCTCTTTGATGCGTTCGGCCGAGGGAGCGATGCGCGCTTCACGAGCACTCGCGGCTTCGGCGTGCGGCAGTCGGTCGGCATCGAGGGACGCTTCGGCACCGGCACCCCCGCCGCGCCCGGCGACCTGCTCGACCTCGGCACGGGGACCGGCCGCAATGCCCTGACCATCCGTTCGTCGACGGACGTCGTCTGGAGCGATCGCTTCTGGACGACCCTCGACGTGGCGATGTCGCAGGAGGCGGCGAGCACCGAGCTGCTGCGGGTGCCGGACACGCCCGGCGAAGCACTGCTCGAGTCCTGGCGCGAGGCCGCCGTGCCCGTGCGCCATGGCCGGACGCTCGACGCCACGATCGCGCCGCGCTGGCTGGTCAATGACTACCTCGCGCTCGGGGCCAGCTGGCGATGGCTGCGGAAGGCGGCCGACCGGCACGCGATCGACTCCGCAGTGGTCGGCCCGGATGGGGCGAACTACCTGCTCTCGGGCGCCGCCCTCGACGCCACCAGCGCCTTCGACGTCCAACAGGTCGGCTGGCACGCGACCTTCTCGACGCTCGCCGCACGGAGGCGCGGCCTCGACGGTCTCGCCTTCGAATTCAGCTACAGCCACGAGCAGGCGATCGCGAGCGGTTCCGGCATCGTGCCGAAGACCTGGGTGGACCGCCTGCAGGTGCGTTACTACACGCGTCTCTTCGGGCGCTGAGCGCGGGGCGCGGCACCGCGCGCGGGGCGCGCGGGCGCTTCCGCGTCCGCCGCGCGCGCCAGGGTGAGCAGCTCACGGGCGTGCTCCCGGCTCGTCGCGCTCTCCTGGTCGCCGCCGAGCATGCGCGCGATCTCGTCCACCCGGTCGTCCTCGCGTACCAGGGCGACGTCGGACGTCGTCACCCCGCCCTTCGGCGCCTTGCGCACCACGATGTGCTGGTGCGCGCGCGCGGCGATCTGCGGCAGGTGCGTGATGGCGAACACCTGGTGATGCCCCGCGACGTCGCGCATCGCGTCCCCGACCATGAGCCCGGTGCGTCCGCCGATCCCTGCGTCCACCTCGTCGAAGATGAGCGTCGGAATCCCGTCGAGCCGCGCGAGGATGGTCTTGAGCGCGAGCATCACGCGCGCGAGCTCCCCGCCCGACGCCACCCGCGCGAGCGGACGCGCCTCGTGGCCGAGGTTGAGGGCCACCCGGAACTCCACCTCCTCCGCCCCCTGTGCGGAGGGCTCGGCGCGCGCCGTCAGCGCCACCTGGAAGCGCCCGTCGGGCATCCCGAGCTCGGGCAGGCGCGCCTCGACCGCCTTGGCGAGCGTCGCGGCGGCCTTCGTGCGCTTCGCCGTCAGCTTCGCCGCAGCCGCCTTAAGGGCCGCTTCAGCGGCGGCCACGCGTGACTCGAGATCCCGCAGGTCGAGGCCGGCGGTGTCGAGCAGGTCGAGCTCGGCGCGCGCCGCGCGCCCCGCCTCGATCGCCGCAGGGATCGAGCCGCCGTACTTCTTCGTGAGCCGGAAGATCAGGTCCCGGCGGCGGCCGACCTCGTCGAGACGCGCGGGATCGAGTTCCACCCCCTCGGCGTACGTCTCCGCCTCCCGGGCCAGCTCCTCGAGCGCGTACCACGCCGCATCGAACAGATCCTGCAGTCTGCTCGTCGCGGGATCGATCTGCTGCAGCGCCGCGAGGGGCTTCTGCAGGTGGCCGATGCGGCCGAGCGCTCCCTCGTCGCCGCCGTCCAGCGTCGCGGTGATCTCCGCCAGGAGCGACTGCAGTTCCTCGGCGTACGTGAGCCGCCGCGCCTCCTCCTCGAGCCGCTCCTCCTCGCCCTCGCGGAGCTTCGCGTCCGCGATCTCCTTCGCCACGTGGGCCAGCCAGTCCGCCCGCTTGGACGCCTCGTCGCGCCGCGACGCGAGGGCGGCGATGGCGTCGCGCGCCTCGACCAACGCCCGGTGGGCCTGCTCGACGGCGGACCGCTCGACCTCCGCGTCGCCGAACAGGTCGAGGATCCGCTGCTGCGCGTCCGACGCGAGGAGCGACTGGGCCTCATGCTGGCCGTGCACGTTGACGAGCGACAGTCCCACCTCGGCCAGCACGCCCGCCGTCACCGGCGAGCCGTTGATCCAGGCGCGCGCACGCCCCCCGGTCGCCGCCGGTACCTCGCGCTTGAGCACGAGCGTGCCGTCGCAGTCGATCCCGCGCGCGTCGAGCGCGTCGAGGAGGTCGCGCCGGCCCCCGATGTCGAAGACGCCCTCGACGGTCGCCTTGTCCGCGCCGCCCCGCACGAGGTCGCTCGACGCGCGCTCCCCGATCAGGAGGTTCAGCGCCCCGACGATGATGGACTTCCCGGCCCCGGTCTCCCCCGTGAGGACGTTCAGTCCGGGCGCGAGCGGAAGGACGATCGCGTCGATGATCGCGAGGTTCCGGATCCGCAGCTCGGTCAGCATCCGCTCAGCGGTCGCGGTCCGCGAGGCCGCCCCAGCCAAGCTTCCGCCGGAGGCGCGTGAAGAAGGTGTTCCCCCTGAATCGCACCAGCTGCACGGTGGAGGCGCTCCGTCGAACGGTGAGGCTCTGCCCGGCGCCGAGCGAGGTCCCGATCTGGCCGTCCGCGGTCACGAGCACCTCGTCGGGCGCATCCTCCACCTCGAGGCGGAGCACGCGGTCGGGCGGGAGGATCGTCGGCCGGAGCGCGAGCGTGTGCGGTGCCACCGGCGTGACGATCAGCGACTCGAAGGTCGGCACGACGATCGGCCCGCCCGCCGAGAGCGAGTACGCGGTGGAACCCGTCGGGGTGGCGATCACCACGCCGTCCGCCGCGAAGGCGCCGATCAGCTCGTCATCAGCGAAGATCCGCAGGCGCAGCACGCGCGCGAACCCGCCCTTGTGGACCACCAGGTCATTCAGCGCGCGGAGGCGTACCCCGATCGCCCCGCCGATCGAGACCGACTCCGCGTCGAGCACCATCCGGTTCTGCACCTGGTAGTCGCCGCGCGCGAAGGCCGCGAAGCTCTCGGGGAACTCCTGGTGCCCGCACGCGGTGAGGAACCCCAGCTTGCCGAGGTTCACGCCGAGGATCGGCACCGCGGCCCCCGCGAGGAAGCGCGCCCCGCGCAGGAGCGTCCCATCCCCGCCGAGCGTGATCAGCGCGTCCACCTGGTCGGGGCGCGAGAGGCGGACGGTGCGCGAGGGGTCGTCGAGGAGTCCCGCCTCGTACGCCAGCGAGTAGCCGTGCGCGGGCGCCTCGCGCGCGAGGAACTCGAGGATCTCCGTGAGCCCGTCGTACCCCTCGTGACCGATGACGCCGAGGCGTGTGGTCATCCGGCGAGCGCCTCGCTCTCGTGCAGCGCCCGCACCTTCTCCGCGATCCCCTCGGCGTCCAGGCCGCACTGGCGGAGCTGGCGGGCCCGCGACGCCGCGTACACGATGCGGTCGGGCACGCCGAGGGCGTGCACCCGCACGCCCGGATCCATCTCGCCGACCACCGCCGCCATGAACGCGCCGAACCCGTTCACCACGGTCCCCTCCTCCACCACGAGCAACTGCTGGTGCGACGCGACGAGCGCGGTGAGCGTCGTGGCGTCATAGGGCTTCAGGAACCGGCAATCCACCACGGTCACGGGGAGGCCCTCCGCCGCCAGCACCTCGGCGGCGCGGAGTGACTCGCCGACCATCGTCCCGACGGCCAGGATCGCCACCTCCTCGCCCTTCCGCAGCACCTCCCACGTCCCGTACGGCACCGCGGCGATCCCCACGGCCGGCCCCACGAGGTCGGGCGCCACGTCGCGCGGGTAGCGCAGCGCGAAGGGACCCCCGTCGTGCCGCATCGCGGTGCGGAGCAGGCCGACGAGCGCCGCGCCGTCGCGCGGGGCGGCCACGGTCATGTTCGGGACGGCCAGCATGTACGCGATGTCGTAGATCCCGCCATGCGTCTCGCCGTCCTCGCCCACCAGCCCCGCGCGGTCCATGCAGAAGATCACCGGCAGATCCTGGATCGCCACGTCGTGGATGATGCTGTCGAACGCGCGCTGCAGGAACGTCGAGTAGATCGCGACGACCGGGCGCACCCCCTGCGTGGCCATCCCGGCCGCGAAGGTGACGCCATGCGCCTCCGCGATCCCGACGTCGAAGAAGCGCGCGGGGTGCCGCTTCTCGACCGTGCCCGTGCCGGTGCCGCCCGGCATCGCTGCGGTGATCGCGATGACCTTCGGGAACTCGTCCATCAGCTCGGCGAGCGCCTTGCCGAACACCGCCGTGTAGTTCGGGTTCGCGGTCGAGGACTTGAGGGGCTTCCCCGTCGCCGGGTCGTGCCCGGGCGGGAGCGCGTGCCACTTCTCGCCATGGTCCCCCGCCGGGAATCCCTTCCCCTTCGTGGTGATAACGTGCACCAGGCGCGGCCCCTTGAACGACTTCACGGCGCGG
Source organism: uncultured Gemmatimonas sp. (assembly GCA_964529705.1). Classification (GTDB taxonomy): domain Bacteria; phylum Gemmatimonadota; class Gemmatimonadetes; order Gemmatimonadales; family Gemmatimonadaceae; genus Pseudogemmatithrix. Next base: position 5,088 of record CAZHAG010000066.1, read on the forward strand.
AAGGTCTCGATCATCTGCGGGATGTCGTGGCCGTCGATCGGCCCGATGTACCGGAACCCGAGCTCCTCGAAGAGCACGCCCGGCGTGAGGAACGCCTTCACCGACTCCTCCCACCGGCGCACCAGCGCGCCCGCATCCTTGAACACGCCGGTCGCGTGGTCGGCCCACTCGCCGAGCGCGGAGCGCAGCCGGTTGTAGATCGGGTTGCGCTGCACCGACGTGAGGTACTTGTGCATCGCGCCGACGTTCGGGGCGATGCTCATCTCGTTGTCGTTGAGCACCACGATGAAGTCGCGGTCGCTCGCGCCGGCGTTGTTCAGCGCCTCGTAGGCGAGGCCCGACCCGAGCGAGCCGTCGCCGATGATCGCCGCGACCTTGAAGTCGTCCCCGTTCAGGTCGCGCGCCGCCGCCATGCCGAACGCGGCCGAGATCGAGGTCGCCGCGTGCCCCGCGCCGAAGGTGTCGTACTCGCTCTCGGTCCGCTTGAGGAACCCGGAGATCCCGTCCTCCTGTCGCAGCGTGTGCATCCGGTCCTTCCGCCCCGTGAGCACCTTGTGCGGGTACCCCTGGTGGCCGACGTCCCAGACCAGCTGGTCGCGCGGCGTGTCGAACGCCGCATGGAGCGCGATGGTCAGCTCCACCACGCCGAGCCCGGCGCCGATGTGGCCACCGGTCACCGAGCAGCTCTCGATCAGGAACTCACGCACCTCCTGCGCGAGCTGCTGCAGCTGCTCCGGCGTCATCGTCCGGAGGTCGGCAGGGCTTCGCAGGTCGTCGAGCAGGGTCATCGCATCAAGCGGTTGAGGGAAGCGCGCACGTAGGTTGTGCCGCGGGCGGAGGAGACGCCAGTGCGCCGGGGGCTCACGAGGGGCGCTCCACCACGAACCGGGCCACGCGTTCAAGCTCCGGGGTGAGCACCCCGCTGGCGCGCAGCGCATGGCACGCCTCCTGGACCAGCGCCTCGGCGCGCGCCCGGGCGCCGTCCACGCCGAGGAGCGCCGGGTAGGTGCTCTTGCGGAACTGCACGTCCTTCCCGGCGGTCTTGCCGAGCTGGTCCGTCGTGGCGGTCACGTCGAGCACGTCGTCGGCGATCTGGAAGGCGAGGCCGAGCGAGGCGCCGTAGGTGCCGAAAGAGTCGAGCAGCGCGGGCGAGGCACCGCCCGCGAGCGCCCCGATGCGGGTGGATGCCTCGATCAGCGCCCCCGTCTTGCACCGATGGATGCGCTCGAGCGCCGCGAGGTCGAGCGAGAGCCCCTCCCCCTCGAGGTCGAGCAGCTGCCCGCCGATCATCCCGCCGGCGCCCGACGCGCGCATCAGGACGCGGACGACCTCGCCCTGCGTCGCCTCGGGAAGCCCGAGTGCCGACGCCCCCTCGACGGCCGCCACGGCGGCGAGCGGCACCATCGCCATCCCCGCGGCCGTCGCCACCTCCACGCCGTACACGCGATGCACGGTCTGTCGGCCGCGCCGCATGTCGTCGTCGTCCATGCAGGGGAGGTCGTCATGCACCAGCGAGTAGGCGTGCACCACCTCCACCGCGGCGCCGAGGAGGCTCGCGTCGCCGCGGCCGCCGGCTGCACGGTACGCCATGAGGAGGAGTATCGCGCGGAGGCGCTTCCCCTCTCCCTCGAGGCTGTACCGGATGGCCTCCGCCACGGGGCCGAGCTCCGGCCGGAGATGGCGCGCCATGAGCGCGTCGAGCGCGGCGGCGACCGCCGCGCGATCCGTCGCGAAGTCCACCGCCACGTCCGTGGCGCTCACTCCTCGGCCTCGAACACGCCGTCCGCCTGCTCGATCAGAGTGCGCACCTTGCCCTCCGCCTCACCGAGCGCGGCGGACGCCTCGCGGAGCCGCGCGATCCCTTCCTCGAAGAGCACCAGGGCCTGCTCGAGCGGGACGTCGTCCCGGTCGAGCGCCGTGGCGATCTCCTCCAGCCGCTTGAGGGTCTGCTCGAAGGTCATGCGCCCGTCCGGAGGTGGGGCCCGTCCGCGTGGACCGCGTCGACCCGCGCACGCACGCGGCCATCGCGCAGCAGGAGGTCGAAGGGTGCGCCCGGTGCGAACGCGTCGCGCCCGGCCAGCGTGCCCCCCTCCGGGCTCCGCGCCACGGCGAATCCACGCGCGAGCACGGCCAGGGGAGAGAGCGCCTCGAGGCGTCCCCCTAGTTCCTGCAGCCGCGACCGGCGCCGTTCCACGGAACGCCGCGCGCGCAGGGAGAGCCCGTCGCCGCGCACTCGGAGCTCGCGTGCGCCACGCTGCACCTTGTCCTCCAGCGCATCCGCCAGCGCGCCGGCGAGCGCGCGGAGCGCCTGCTGCACCTCGGCCAGCACCGGCACCGCCGTTTCCGCCGCGACCGAGGGCGTCGCCGCGCGCACGTCGGCCACGAGGTCCGCGATCGTGACGTCCGTCTCATGGCCCACGGCGGAGATGGTCGGGATCGGGCAGGCGGCGATTGCCCGCGCTACGCCCTCGTGGTTGAACGCCCAGAGGTCCTCGCGGGAACCGCCCCCGCGCCCGATGATCACGAGGTCCGCCCCACCCCAGCGCGCAAGCCGGTCGAGCGCGGCGATGAGCGAGTCCGGCGCCGTCTCCCCCTGCACCGCCGCCGGGATCACCACGACCGAGACCCCGGGATGCCGTCGACCGATCACCGCGACGATGTCGCGCAGCGCGGCGCCGTCCGGGCTCGTGATCACCGCGACCGTGGACGGGAAGCGCGGGAGCGCGCGCTTGCGGGAGGGGGCGGTGAGTCCCTCCTGGTCGAGCCGCGCCTTCGTCTCGTCGAAAGCCTTCTTCCAGAGCCCCTCTCCCTCCGCCTCGATCGCGTCCACCATGAACTGCATCTTCCCCTGCGCGGGGTAGACCGTGAGCTGGCCGCGTGCCGTCACCGCCATCCCCTCGTCCGGGGCGCTCGGGATGCGGCGCACGTCGCGCGACCAGACCACGCACGGGAGCTGCGCGCTCGCGTCCTTGAGGGAGAAGTACCAGTGGCCGTTGCGGTGCTTGGTGAGGTTCGAGACCTCCCCCTTCACCCAGAGGCGCGGGAAGGCGCCCTCGATCACCGCCTTCGCCGTCTCGGTGAGCTCGGCGACGGCGATCGCGGAGTCGGCGCTCTCCCCCGGGGCCCGCATCGTCCGGCTCAGTGCTCGAGGGTGAGGCGCGCGGCACGCACCGTGTTGGCGAGCAGCATCGCGATCGTCATGCGGCCCACGCCGCCCGGCACGGGGGAGATGCGCGACGCCACCTGGCTCACCTGCTCGAAGTGCACGTCGCCGACGATCCGGTACCCCTTCGCGGCCGCGGGGTCGTCCACCCGGTTGATGCCGACGTCGATCACGACCGCGCCGGGCTTCACCATGTCACCGGTGACCATCTCCGGCTTGCCGATCGCCGCGATCAGGATGTCCGCACGCCGCGTGTGCGCCGCGAGGTCCTTGGTGCGCGAGTGGCAGATCGTGACCGTGCAGTTGGCGTTCTTCGCGCCCTGGATGAGCAGTGCGGCCATCGGCTTCCCGACGATGTTGCTGCGCCCGATGATCACCGCGTCCTTCCCGGCGGTCTCGACGCCCGCTTCCTCGAGCATCACCTGCACCCCCGCCGGGGTGCAGGGCGCGAAGCCATCCGCGTCCCCCGTGAAGAGCTTGCCGACGTTGAAGGGATGGAAGCCGTCCACGTCCTTGGCCGGGGCGATCCGCCGGATCACCTTCTGCTCGCTGATCTGCTTCGGCAGCGGCATCTGCACCAGGATCCCGTGCACCGTCGGGTCGTTATTGAGCGTGTCGATCAGGAGGAGGAGCGCCTCCTCCGACGTGGAGGCCGGGAGCCGGATCGACTTCCCGTTCATCCCCGCCTCCTTGCACGCGCGCTCCTTGCTCGCGACGTAGACGCCGCTCGCCGGGTCGTCGCCGACGAGCACGGCCGTCAGGCCGGGGGTGACGCCGCGCTTCCGCAGCTCGGCGGTCTCCTCGGCCACGCGGGCACGGACCTTGGCGGCGATGGCGACGCCATCGATGATCTCAGCGGGCAATGTCGGTGGCCCTCTTCTCTCGGATCGCGACGACCTTGATCTGGCCCGGGTACTGCAGCTCGGACTCGACGCGGCGCGCGATCTCCTCGGTGAGTGATTGCATCCGGGCGTCATCCACGCCGTCCGGATCGACGATGACGCGCACCTCGCGCCCGGCCTGGATCGCGAACACGCGATCCACACCCTTGTAGCTCGCGGCGATCTTCTCGAGCCCCTCGAGCCGCTTCACATACGTCTCGAACGCCTCGCGGCGCGCCCCGGGGCGCGACCCCGAGATCGCGTCCGCCGCCTGCACCAGCACGGAGACCTCGCTCTCGTGCGGCACGTCGTCGTGGTGCGCGGCGATGCAGTTCACCACGAGCGGGTGCTCCCCATGCTTGGTCGCGACCTCCACGCCGAGCTGCACGTGCGTGCCCTCGTGGTCGTGCGTGAGCACCTTGCCGATGTCGTGCAGCAGCGCGCCCCGCTTGGCCATCGCCACGTCCAGTCCCAGCTCCGCCGCCATGATCCCGGCGAGGAAGGCGACTTCCTTCGAGTGGAAGAGGATGTTCTGGCCGTAGCTCGTCCGCCACTTCATGCGGCCGATGAGCTTGATCACCTCGGGGTGGAGCCCGTGCACGCCCACCTCGTAGGCGGCCTGCTCCCCGGTCTCGACGATGCCGGCATCGACCTCCTTCCGCGCCTTCTCCACGACCTCCTCGATCCGCCCGGGATGGATGCGCCCGTCGGCGACGAGCTTCTCGAGCGCCAGGCGCGCGACCTCGCGCCGCACGGGATCGAAGCAGCTCACGACCACCGTGTCCGGCGTGTCATCGATGATCACGTCCACGCCCGTCGCGAGCTCGAAGGCGCGGATGTTCCGCCCCTCGCGCCCGATGATCCGCCCCTTCATGTCGTCCTTCGGCAGCGCGACCGCCGAGGCGGTGATCTCGGCCGTGTGCTCCGCCGCGATCCGCTGGACGGCGAGCGCGACGATCTTCTTCGCCTCGCGGTCCGCGTCCCGCTTCGCGCGGTCACGGATCTCGCGGATGCGGTTGGCCGCGTCCGCCTCCGCCTCCGCCTCGATGCGCCGGATCAGCTCCGCCTTCGCGTCCACCGCGGAGAGGCCCGCGAGCTGCTCGAGCCGGCGCCGCTCCTCGTTGACGATCGTGTCGAGTTCCGTCTGGCGGTCCTCGATCACCTTCTCGCGGCGGCCGAGTTCGCTGGCGCGCTTGCCGAGGTCGCGCTCCTTGGTGTCGACGAGGTCGACCTTCTTGTCGAGCTGCTGCTCGCGCTCCGTGACGCGCCGCTCCTCCTTCTCGAGCTCCTCCCGGCGCTTGCGGGCCTCGACCTCCCAGGCCTCGCGCACCTTCATCACCTCTTCCTTCCCGCTCAGGAGCGCCTGCTTCTTCGCGGAGTCCGCGTCGCGCTCGGCCTCACTCAGGATGCGTTTCGCGACCTGCTCTGCCGCCTCACCAGCGGCGCGTCGTGCCGCCTCCTCCGCTGCGCGCCCGGCACGGCGCCCGAACACGAACGCGACCGGAAGGAAGGCCAGAAGGGCTGTTCCTATCGCGATCGCGATGGTCATCACTGGATTCATTTTTCACTCGTATGCGCAGGGCGGCCGGACTGCGCCGCGTACGGAACCGAGAGCACGTTCGGACCGCCCGGCGCACTCGTCTCTCCGTCGGTCGGCCGTCCGAGCGCGCGCCGACGAAGGGCGCGGGACGGGACGGGCTAACTGCCGGGAGCGCATACACCTACGATCCTTCGCACCCACTTGTCGTGAAGCTATCGGTCCGCCGATCGCTTGGCAACGCACTGTGTGAGCGAAACGCGACACATATACGTAGGTTTCGCAGCACCGGTCGCGGACACCACCCGAGCCTTCCGCAACGCGCGATGCCTGAATCACCGGACCACGGTCGACAGACGGATCCACAATCGCTCGAACCCGAGAGTGGGCCGCGCCCCTTCTCCTGGCAGGGGGCGGGCGACGTGCTGCTCGCGGACGACGAGCCCACCGTCAGGCAGGTCGCCGCGCGCGCGCTCGAACGCCTCGGGCTCACGGTCACCGCGTGCGCCAACGGCAAGGAGGCCGTGGACCTCTTCGCCGCGCAGCCCAAGCGCTGGCGCCTCGTGGTGCTCGACCTCACGATGCCCGTGCTCGCGGGGGACGAGGCGCTCGTCCTGATCCTCGCCGTGCGGCCGGACGTGGCCGCGCTGCTCTACTCCGGCTACAGCGAGGTCGACGTCTCCCACCGCTTCGCGTCGCTGGGTCGCGTGGGATTCCTGCAGAAGCCCTTCACCGTGCGCGCGCTCTCGGACGCCGTGCGCGACCTGCTGGGTCCCCCGGAGACCGAGGCGGCGTGAACCTGGCCCGCGGTCGGGCCTAGCCGCGCTTCCCGGGCGGCAGCCAGCGCCTGAGCTCGCCGGAGAGCGACTGCATCCGCTCGGCGACCTCCTCCTGCTCGGCGCGCTCTCGGAACAACTCGTCCGTGATCGACATCGCCGCGAGGATCGCAGCCTTCCCCGGGTCGGTGATCGCGGGGTTCTCCAGCACCTTCCGGATCGCGGCATCCACGTGCGCCGCCACCGCCTTCGTATGCTCGGGCGGCACCTCCGAGCGGATGGTGTACTCCTCGCCGACGATCCGCACCCGCGTCGAGTGCACGCTCACGCGTCGCTCCCGAGCGCGTGCTGCTGGCGGAGGAACCGCACCCGGTCGAGCGTGGAGCGCGTGCGCGCCGCGGCCTCGTCCAGCCGACCGCGCAGGCGCGCGTTCTCCGCCTCGAGCTCCGCCATCCGCTCTTCGGCCGACGCGTCCCCCGCGGGGGACGCGCCCAACGACTTCAGGCGCGACTCCGCCTGGTGCGCGCGCCTGCGGAAGGTCGCGAGTTCCTCGCCGAGGTTGCGGACCAGCAACTCCAGTTCGGCGAACGCGGAGGCGGCGGGGGCCTCAGGCCGTGCGGGGTCTGACACCGAGTTGGCTCTCCAGGGTCTTGAGGAGTTGGGCGCGGCGGCCCTCGATCTCCTTGTCGCGTAGAGTGCGCTCCGGATGCCGGAAGGTCAATCGCCACGCGAGCGAGCGATGCCCCTCCGGGACTCCAGCGCCGCGGAACTCGTCGAAGAGCTCGCACCGCTCGAGCATGGTGCCGCCCGCCTCGCGGAGCACCTCGCCCACGCGCGCGGCGGCGATCGCATCCGGCACGAGGAGCGCGAGGTCGAAGACGGCGGCGGGCGTGGTGGGGAGCGCGCGGAACCTCGGCACCGCGGCGCGAGGCACCGTCGCGCCCGCCGCCGCGCGCGACGGCGGCGCGCTGGGCATCGCGCCCAGCGTGATCTCGATCCCGAACGCCGGGCGCGCCCAGACGGGGGCGTCGAGCGCCAGGCGCACCACCGCGCCGACCGTCTCGCCGTCCGCGACGATCGTCCAGAGCCGGGGCGACTCCGCGGGCTCGAGCGCGGTCACCCGACCGGGGAGCGCGGCCGCCGCGAGATGCTCGGCGAGCGACTTCACGTCCCACGCGTCCCACACCGGCGGCTCCGGCTCGGTGAAGTGCGGCGGGCGGCGGAGCCCCATCACCAGCACGCCGAGCCGGTGCTCCTCGTGCGGCAACGCCCCGGGCACCGCACGGAAGGCGGTACCCACCTCGAAGAGCCGCACGTCACCCTGCATGCGGTTCAGGTTGTACTCGGCGCGGCGCGCGAGCGTGTCGAGCACCGAGGCGCGCAGGAACGGCTCGTCCTCGCCCAGCGGGTTCCGCACCCGCACCAGCGCATCGCCCACTCCTCCCGCCGTGAACGGGAGCGGTCGCACCTCCATCAACCCCGACGCCACGGCCAGGTCGCGCACGCGGCGGTACGCGGTCCAGAGCGGATGATCCGGCACCGTGCCGGGGCGCGCCCCCTGCAGCGCATCCGGGAGCCGGTCGAAGCCGCGCAGCCGCGCGACCTCCTCGATCAGGTCCACCTCGCGCGCCACGTCGTGACGCCAGGAGGGGGGCGCACACTGGAGCGCGTCGCCCGATGCCTCCACGCGGAAGCCGATACCCTCGAGCGCCGCGCGGATCTCGCCCACCGGGACCGCGTCACCCAGCAGGCGCCCCACGCGCGCCGGCCGCAGCATGACTGGCGCCGGGTCGGGGCGCGGAGCGCCCACACGCAGGAGGTGCTCCACCCGCCCCCCCGACACGGACGCGAGCAGGGCGGCACCGAGCGCGAGCAGCTCGCCGAGCGCCGCTTCGTCCACGCCGCGCTCGAAACGGTAGCTCGCGTCGGTCGAGAGCCCGGCCGCACGCCGCGTGGTGCGGGTGCGCCGCGCCTCGAAGGTCGCGACCTCGAGCACCACGCGTGTCGTCGCGGCGGTCACCTCGCTCGCCTCGCCCCCCATCACGCCGGCGAGCGCCGTCGCGCGCTCGGCGTCGGCGATCACGAGCATCTCCGTGCCCAGCTTCCGGTCGACGCCGTCGAGCGTGCGGAGCGTCTCGCCCGAGCGCGCGCGCCGCACGACGATCGCGTCCCCCGCCAGCTTCGCCGCGTCGAACGCGTGCACCGGCTGCCCGAAGCCATGCAGCAGGTAGTTCGTCGCGTCCACTACGTTGTTGATCGACCGGCCCCCGACCGCCTCGACCGCCGCCTTGAGCCAGGCCGGGCTCGGCCCGACCGTCACGCCCGCGACGATCGCGGCCCCGTACTGTTGGCACCCCTCGCCGTCCTCGATGGTGACGCGAAGCCCCGGCACGCTCGCCTCCCGCGCACCGGTCGCGGGCTTGCCCGTGAAGGCGGGGAGGGACGCGACCTCCGCCGGCAGCCGCAGTGGCACGCCGGTGAGCGCCGCCACCTCGCGCGCGACCCCTCGGTGCGAGAGCAGGTCGGGGCGGTTCGGCAGCACGTCCACCACGAGCCGCACGTCGCCAAGCGGGAGCACGTCGAGCAGCGGGGTTCCCGGCTCGGCATCCGTCTCGAGCGCGAGGATGCCGTCGTGGTCCTCCCCGAGCCCGAGCTCACGGGCCGAGCAGAGCATCCCATTGGAGGTGAAGCCGCGGATCTTCCGCTTCTCGATCACGAGCCCCGCCGGCATCGTCGTGCCGGTGCGCGCGAACGGGTACTTCGCGCCGACGGCGACGTTCGGTGCGCCGCAGACCACCTCGAGCAGCGTTCCCGAGCCGTCGTCCACCTTGTTGAACGAGAGCTTGGTGTCCGGGATCCGCTCGGTCTCCACCACCCGTCCCACCACGAAGGGGGCGAGGTCCGCGCGGAGCGGCTCGAATCCCTCGACGGTCGCCACGTGCGCCGTGAGGAGGTCGCGCACCTGCTCCGCGGTGCGCCCGTGCGGCACGAAGCGCCCGAGCCAGTCGTGCGAGATGTTCATCGGGCGAACTGCTCCAGGAAGCGCACGTCGGAGTCGTAGAGGATGCGGATGTCGGGGATGCCGTAGCGCGAGATCGCGGTGCGCGCCGGCCCCATGCCGAAGGCCCACCCCGTGTAGCGCTCGCTGTCGAGCCCGGCGGCCTCGAGCACCGCCGGGTGCACCATGCCGGAGCCAAGGATCTCGACCCACCCCGAGTGCTTGCAGACCGCGCATCCGCTCCCCGCGCAGACGCCGCACTCCACGTCCATTTCCGCGCTCGGCTCGGTGAACGGGAAGAAGGAGGGGCGGAAGCGCGTGCGCGTGGTCGGGCTGAAGAAGCGGTGGGCGAAGTGCGTCAGCGTCGCCTTGAGGTCCGCGAAGGTCACGCCCTCGTCGACCACGAGCCCCTCGATCTGCGCGAACATCGGCGCGTGCGAGGCGTCGAAGAAGTCACGGCGGTACACGTTGCCGGGGGCGAGGATGCGCACCGGCGGCGGGTACTGCTGCAGCGTCCGCACCTGCACCGGCGAGGTGTG
>CAZHAG010000067.1:0-4176 GCA_964529705.1 uncultured Gemmatimonas sp.
GTCCGACCCTTCCACCAGCACCGCCCCCATCCGCGCCAGCCGGTCCCACGCATAGACGCGCGGCGCGCCTGGAGCGCCGACCCGCTGCTCGGCGAAGGTCGGCGACACTCCGCGGGGCGTGTTGAAGTTCGACTGCACCGAGAGCGCGACCCCGAGCCGCGCGGCACGCTCCATGTCCGCATCGCTGGCGTACGAGAAGTGCTCGATCCTGAGCCGCGTCGGCACCAGGCTGGGCCGCTCCTCCAGCACCGACTCGTAGGCGTCGAGCGCCTCGCGTACCGCCACGTCCCCGATCGCATGCGTCGCCACGTCGAGCCCGGCGTCGACCGCGCGGCGCGTCCAGTCGGCGATCTCCCTCGCCTTCATCCGCAGCACACCGGTCGTGTGTGGGTCATCGGCGTAGGGATGCGAGAGGGCCGCCCCTCGACTCCCGAGCGCGCCGTCGGCGAAGAGCTTGAGGTGCGTCACCCGCACGTTCGGCGAGAGCTGCCGCTCCGCCGGCGGCGTCGTCAGCACCTGCTCCGCAAAGGGCGAAGGCGCCGGGATCATCAGGAAGAGCTGCATCGGCAACGGCTCTGCACGGTCCGCCTCTGCGAGTAGACGCACGTAGCGCGCGAAGTCGGTGTTGAGCGCAGCGATCCCCGGGAGCGCGAGCACCCCGGCATCGTACGCGCGCATCACCCCTCGCTCGGCCAGCGCCTCGGCCCCCAGCCGCCAGGCGCGCACGATGTCGCTGTCCGCCGGCGCAGGCACCAGCGCGAGCACGGGCTCGGCGGCGCGCTCAAGGAGCACGCCACTCCGCACGCCGCGCAGACCAGCACGCGCGAGCGCCGCGCGGTTCACCCAGAGCGCATGTCCATCGGTGCGTGCCATCGCCACCGGAGTGTCCGGCACCGCCGCCGAGAGCGAGTCGGCAGTCGGGAGCACGGGAGTGCCCCAACCATCCTGGCTCCAGCCGAACCCGGTCACCCAGGCCGCGTCACTCCCCTGTCCCGCTTCCGCCGAGGCTGCCGCGGCAGCAGCCACTCGCGCCACCACCTCGGACTCGGTCTTCGCACCGCCGGCATTTACGTAGTTGGCGGGCTTCCGCTCCTCCTGCAGCAGCCACCACCCGACATTGAACGCATGCACGTGATGGTCCGCGAACGCCGCCACGCGTACGCCATCCTCGGCGGGAGGAGGGGCGCAGGAGGCGAGTGCGACGCCGAGCAGGATCGCGCAGTGCAGCGTACGGCCGGGGCGGTGAGGCGTGACGCATGGGCGGTCCACGCCGGTATCCGCCACCAGCCTACCTCCGCACGGCGTCGGCCGCGCGCCGCGTCTCATCCGCCGCCGCCGCGATCTTCGCCGTGACCACCGCGAGCTGCGCGCGCGCACGCGCCCAGTCCCCAGCGTCCACGGCTTCCTGCACTCCCGGCAGCGTCATCGCGGCGTAGGTGTACCTGGGCGCGTAGAGCACGTGCTTGAACCAGGGTCGCCCGGGGATCCCTTCATCGGCGAGGAGCCGCTGCTCCACCACGCGCATCGCCTCGTTCGCGGCGCGGAGCCGTGCAGTCCTCGTGTCGGTTGATGGTGACGCGAGCGCGGCGGCGAGGGCACGCTCCAGCGCGGCCGCCTCCATCGCCCACCGCGCCGTGGCCGCTCGGAGCGCCCCAAGGTCGAGCTGCGCGCCGACCCCATCCTGCGCCGCGAGGGCGTCGATGAACCCCTTCATCCGGTCCGCGTACAGCCCGAAGTCGTGCGGGTAGTGGTCCGCGTTCGCGAGGCGCATCGCCATCCGTCCCCAGACCTCACCCATCGCGGTCATGTACCGGAATCCCGGGTCGCCGAACTGCGTCATCCAGTAGTAGTTGTCGTACATCGAGTGGTAGACGCCGTACGGTCCGCCGAACGCCATCTCCACCACGGGGATGCCGAGGAAGTTCAGGAAGACCGTGTAGTCGGAACCGGAGCCGAGCGCGTTCCCGGGGTAGTCGATCGGACGCTTCACGGACTCCTGCCGGGTGGCGCCACCGCCGATCATCGCCTCGCGCGTCTCCTTCTCCAGTGCGCGACCCCAGGCGTCGAGCACCGAGCCCTCTGCGCCCGGGTCGTTCACGTCGCGCACGGTCTGGCTCACGAGCGCGTTGAGCGAGGCGATCGCGCCGGCGTCGAAGTTGGGGCCGCTGGTCGAGCCGTCGACGTTCAGGTAGGCGATCGCGTTCCGCTTCAGGTCGTCCGCGAAGTGCTCGCCCCACTCGGTGCTCCCCGTGAGGTGCCACTCCTCGGCGTCCCAGCTCGCGAAGACGATCGAGCGCTTGGGCCGCTTCCCTTCCTTCGCCATCGCGCCGAGCACGCGCGCGAGCTCAAGCTGAGTCGCGGTGCCGGAGGAGGGATCGACCGCGCCGAAGACCCAGGCGTCCCGGTGGTTGCCGAGCACCACGTACTTGTCCGGCTCCTCGGTGCCGCGGATGCGGCCCTCCACCACCCAGATCGGACGGGTCGCGCCGTCCATGTCCACCTTCACGCGCACTGTGGCGGGCCCGGCGCCCACGCGGTAGCGGAACGGGAGCGCGCCCTGCCAGGACTCCGGCGCGTCCGGTCCGCCGAGCGCGCGGAGCAGCGGCTCCGCATCCCGGTAGGAGAGGGGCATCGCGATGATCTTCGGCACCGCGGGTGAGTCGCTCGCGTTGATGCGGGGAGCGCCGGGCAGCGACGCGTAGCCGGGCGTGAGCGGGTCGCCCGCGATCATGAAGTCGTAGGTGATCGCGCCGCGCTGGATGTGTCCGGCGGGTCCCCAGGGGCCCGTCGGGAAGGTGTCCCCCTTCACCCAGCCGTCCTGCGCGGGATCGGAGTATACGAGCATCGCCTTCAGTCCGCGCTGTTCCGCCGTGAGCGCCTTGAATCCGCGGTAGCTGTAGGGCACCGAGTAGCGCACGAGCGCGATCTTCCCCTTGAGGTCGATCCCTTGCGCCTCGAGCCAGTCATAGTCGGACGGGTTGCCGCTCGACGCGTAGACGAGCTCCCCCGTGACGTCGCCGGAGCCGGACATCCCGAGGTAGGTGGGGCCCGCGTCCATCGCGCTCTGCGGGTCCTGCGGATACGCGTCTTCCTTGAGCGTGGCCTCGTAGGGCGTGGGCGCGATCATCGCGACTTTCACTTCGCGCGGCCACGGGAGGAGCACGTCGTAGCGATGGAGGCGCACCTCGTCCAGCCCGTACTCCTTGAAGCGCGCGACGAGGAAGTCGGCGAGTTCCTTGTTGCGCACGGACCCCGCGGGATGCGGTTCCGCGGAGAAGTACTTGAAGAAGGCGGCGGTGGAGTCACGGCTGAGCCGGCGTGCGAGTTCGGCCTCCAGCGCGCGCTCACGCGTGGCGGACGCCGTGGTGAATCCCCGGATGGAGTCGGTGGCCTGTGCGCGGGCCTCCACCATCCCGGCGTGCGGCGAGCTCCAGGCCACGATGCCGGCGGCGGATGCGGCGAGCGCGAGCAGGGCGAGGGATCGGCGACGACGGATCGGTCGGATCATCGTGCTCCGCGAGTTCGAGGAGATGTCGATTTCATTTGCGGTGCTCCGTCTCGGAGTGAAATTGCGGAAGGATCCTCCTCTCCGCGTTCGCATGCCGAACGACTCGCCCACTCATACGGGAGCAACTGCGTGTTCGTCCTCATCGCCGCGGGACTCCTGCAGGTCGCCACGCCGTCCGACACGGCGTGGCTGCGCGACCGGAACGTGCCGGTCCCCATGCGCGACGGGGTCACGCTGCGCGCCGACGTGATGCGTCCCGTGCGCGGCGGCCCGTTCCCGGTGCTCGTGTATCGCACACCCTACGACAAGACCGAGGCCGTCGCCGACGACGGACTCGTGCGGCAGGCCGTGGCGCGGGGATACGCGGTGGTGCTCCAGGACGTGCGTGGCCGCTATGCGTCGGACGGGAGCTTCGAGGCGTACCGCCAGGAGGGGAAGGACGGATACGACACGATCGAGTGGGCGGCCGTGCAGCCCTGGTCGAACGGTGCGGTCGGCACGTACGGACTCTCCTATCCGGGTGCCGTGCAGTGGCTGGCGGCGATCGAGTCGCCGCCGCACCTCCGCGCGATGGTGCCGGCGATGACCTTCGCGTCGCCACGGCAGTTCTTCTACTCGGGCGGCGTCTGGGACCTGAGCTGGGTGCCCTGGGTCTGGTACAACATCGC
>CAZHAG010000067.1:4276-6692 GCA_964529705.1 uncultured Gemmatimonas sp.
GCGAACTCGGCGATCGACTACACCGGCACCGTGCTCGACTGGATGGACCGCTGGCTCAAGGGCGCGGAGAACGGAGTGACGCGCGAACCCGCGGTTCGCGTATACGTGATGGCTGCGGACGAGTGGCGCACGGGTGACCGCTGGCCGCTCCCGGGAATCGTGGCCGAGACGCTGCACTTCGGCGCGGGGCGTGCGCTGACGCGCGCGCGGCCGACCGCTGCGCGTATCGCGAGCGAGTACACCTCCGACCCCGAGCGGCCCGTGACGGACATCTACGACGCGGACTATGGCGCGCACGACTACCGCGCGCTCCAGGACCGCGCGGACGTCCTGACCTTCGAGACGGCACCACTCGAGGAGGACGTCGAGGTGATCGGTGCGATGCGCGCGGAGATCCACCTCGAGACCGACGCGCGCGACGTGGACCTCTTCGTGAAGGTGCTCGACGTCGCGCCGGACGGCACGGCGTTCAACTTGATGGCGCCGGGGCGCGAGGTCCTGCGCGCCTCCTACCGCGACCCGATGCGCCGGCAACTGCTCACCCCTGGCGAGACCTACCTGCTCCGCTGGGACGACCTGTACACGGCGAACCGGTTCAAGAAGGGGCACCGAATCCGCGTGCACGTGATGAGCAGCTTCATGCCGCACTACGCGGTGAACCCGCAGACCGGCGAGTCGGAGGCGACGAGCGCGGCCACGCGCACGGCGCGCGTGACGATCCGGCACGACGCCGCACATCCGTCGCGGATCGTGCTGCCGGTGCTGAAGGCGGGGCGGACGCCGTAGCGCAGGCGCGCGCCTCGCGCGTCCTAGATGATCCGCTCGCCCGCCTCGCAGGCCGCGACCAGCCGCGCGAGCCGCCGCTCGCGCGTGGACTCCTGCTTCGCGGTGGTCACCCAGTGCGCACAGCGCTGGCGGTACGAGGGTGGCTGCGCCTCCCAGAAGGTCCACGCTCGGCGCGACCGCCTGAACTCGCGGCGCTGGGTCGGCGTCAGGTCCGCGCGCTTCACGCTCTCGTACGCGTAGATGGCCGAGCGCGCCTCGTCGCGCCGCTCGAATGCCGCGAGCCCCGCCGGCCGCAACCGTCCTTCTGCGGCGAGGACCTTCACGCGCGCGATGTTGACCGCGCTCCAGATGCTCTTCGCTCTGCGCGGACTGAAGCGGATCGAGTAGCGCTCCTCATCCACGCGGCGGCGGATGCCGTCGATCCAGCCGACGCAGAGCGCCTCGTCCACCGACTCCTGCCAGGTCATGCTCGGGCGGCCGGTCGCCTTCCTGTGGAAGCCGACGAGCAGCTCGGTCGCCGTCGCGTGGTACTTGGCGAGCCAGCGGCGGAACTCCGCTGGCGACGCGAAGTACCTAGCCTCGCTCGTCGTGTGCGCGGGAGTCAACGCTTCTTCGCGGGCTGGCGCGGACGAGGCTTCGGCCGCGCCTTTGCCCTCGCCCTTTTCGGCGGCAAGGAGGTCGCGTGGTCCACCGCACGCGTCACCCACTTCCGAACGCCCGCCGCCGTGCGCACCCCCGCCGCCTCCACGTAGAGGAACCCCTTCATCGGCCGGCCCGTGAAGTCCATCGGGCGCACGTGCGCCTCCGCGAGGCAGGCTTCGGCGCGCTCCGGCGAGAGCCGAACCATCAGGCGCTCCTTCTCCACGCCGACCGCCATATGTGACGCCACCATGAAGGCGAGCCCGCCGAACATGCGCTTCTCCTCGACGTCGCGGCGCGGCGCGAGGGCCTGCCGCACGCGCTCGGCCAGCGCTTCATCGAATGCCATCGGTCCTCCGGCTGTCGTCTGCACCCCATAGTGGTGCGACTTCGCGTCGCGCGCCATCTTCTCCTGCATGACGCCCTCCCCGAGCCGGTCTCGCGCCTCGCGCGCGCCCTTCCGCGCGCGCTTCTGCGCGCTCTGCTGCGCGCTCCTCTCGCTCCCCCTCGTCGCCAGCGCCCAGCGCCCGCGCACGACGATGCCGCCCGTGGCGCTCCCCGCGGCGTACGACCCGACCCTCTATTCGTCTCCGGCCGCGACGGACAAGGCGCTGAAGGCGCTCCGCTGGCGCCTCGTCGGCCCCTTCCGTGGCGGACGCGCCGTCGCGGTCGCGGGCGACCTCGCCAAGCCCTTCCTCTTCTACATGGGCTCCGTGAACGGCGGCGTCTGGCGCACCACCAACGGGGGCCAGACCTGGGAGAACCTCACCGACGGCAAGACCGACATCTCGTCCGTCGGCGCGATCGCGGTGGCGCCGAGCGACGCGAACGTGATCTACGTCGGCACGGGGGAGTCGTACCTGCGCGAGGACCTGACCTTCGGCACAGGCGTCTACCGCTCCACCGACGCGGGCCAGACCTGGCAGCACCTCGGCCTCACCGAGACGCACCAGATCACCGACGTGGTCATCGATCCGCGCGACCCCGACCG
>CAZHAG010000067.1:6792-14951 GCA_964529705.1 uncultured Gemmatimonas sp.
GCCCGGATGTGGGTGCGCAGCTGGTACTACTCGAGCGTCACCGCGGACCCGAAGAACGCCGATGTCGTGTACGTGATGAACCTGACGATCCTCAAGTCGATCGACGGCGGGAAGACGTTCAAGGAGATCGACGTGCTGCACGGCGACACGCACCGCCTCTGGATCGACCCGGCCGACCCGAACCGGATGATCCTCGGTGACGACGGCGGCGCGACCGTGACCTTCGACGGCGCCAAGACCTGGTCCGACCAGCACAACCAGCCGACGGCGCAGTTCTACCACGTCAACACCGACGACCAGTTCCCCTACCGCATCTACGGCGGCCAGCAGGACAACTCGGCGATCTCCATCGCGTCGCGCTCCGACGAGGGCGGGATCGGCGTGCGCAGCTACTTCAGCGTTGCGGGCTGCGAGAACGCGACCATCGCCTACGACCCGCGCAACCCGAACATCACCTACGGCGGTTGCTACCTCGGGATGTTCTCGCGCTACGACCACGACCGCCGGCAGGAGCGGGACATCTCGGTCACGGACATCAACTGGGACGGCTACGCGGCGAAGGACGTGCCCGAGCGGTTCCAGTGGACCTTCCCCGTGCTCGTCTCGCGCCACGACCCGCGCACGCTCTACGTGACCTCGCAGCACGTCTGGCGCACCCGCGACGAGGGGCAGACCTGGCAGCGGATCAGCCCCGACCTCACGCACGCGGACCCTGCGACGCTCGGACACACCGGCGGTCCCGTGCATGGCGAGATGACGGGCGCCGAGTGGTACGGCACGATCTACGCGTTCGCCGAGTCGCCGCGGGTGGCGGGCGTGCTCTGGGCGGGGTCGGACGACGGACGCATCCACCTCTCGCGCGACGCCGGCGTCACCTGGACGGACGTCACGCCCCCGGGCTACGGGAAGTTCACGCGCACCGCGCACATCGACGCTTCCCCGCACGACCCGGCGGTGGTGTACGTCGCAGCGAACCGGTACCAGCAGGACGACTTCGCACCCTATCTCTGGAAGAGCGCGGACTACGGCCGCACCTGGACGGCGATCACGCGCGGGATCCCGCGCTCCGCGTACACTCGCGTCGTGCGCGAGGACCCGGCGCGCCGCGGGCTGCTCTACGCGGGCACCGAATACGGCGTCTGGGCCTCGCTGGATGACGGCGCGAGCTGGCAGCCGCTGCAACTCAACCTGCCGCGGTCGAGCGTGCGCGACCTCAAGGTGCAGGGGAACGACCTCGTCGCCGCGACGCACGGACGCTCCTTCTGGGTGATCGACGACCTGTCGCCGATCCGGCAGCTGGCCGACAGCGTGATGCGCAAGGCCGCGCACCTCTTCCAGCCGGCCACGGCACTCCTCTGGAGCGGCTCGCGCGGCGGGAACGGCACCGGGGAGAACCCGCCGAGTGGTGTGCTCGTGGACTACTGGCTGCGCGATGCGGCGCCGGGGAAGGTGCGGCTGGAGTTCATGGACGCGCAGGGCATCGTCCTGCGGTCGTTCACAAGCGCCGATTCCGCGGCCACTGCGGACAGCATCTCGTACTCTCCTGCGGACTCGATGCCGCGCACGCGCTCCGGCACCAACCGCTTCGTCTGGAACCTGCGCACCAAGTCGGCGAACAAACTCCCCAACACCGTGCTGGATTTCGGGACGTTGCGGGGCGCCTGGGTGCCGCCCGGCGAGTACGGCGTCCGGCTCATCGTCCGCGCGGATACGATGTCCCGGCGGTTCACGGTCGCCGCCGATCCGCGCATCGCGACGACGACGACGGACCTCGTGGCGCAGTACGCCGCCGCGCGCCGCACGATCGACCGGATCGATGAGATCGTGGAGAACGTGAAGCGGGTGGAGGACCTGCAGTCCCAGATCGACGACCGCACGAAGCGCCCCGCGGACAGCGCGGCCACCGCGCGACTCGCGGCCGACGCGAAGGCGACGCGCGCGAAGCTGGAGGCGGTGCGCGCCGAGCTCTACGAGGTGGGCTGCCACGTGGACCAGTGCACGCTCGACATGCCCGTGAAGCTCTACAACAAGTTCATCACGCTGAACATGCAACTGCAGACCGGCGCGTACGCGCCGACGCAGGCGCACGGGCAGGTATACGACGGGCTGAAGGCGCAGCTCGATGCGCGACTGCAGGAGCTGGAGCGAATCGAGGCGGAGGACATCCCGCGCCTCAACCGGGTGCTCGAGGCGCTCGGGTTGCCGGCGCTCTACGTCAAGCCGAGGAAGCCGATCGCCTGAGGGTTCTCCCTCGCGACGGGCAGCACGGGCAGCACGGGCGGTCGGCGCCGGCGACGCTGGCCGTCAGCGCCGTCGGCGCGCGGTGATCAGGGTCGCGATCTCGTCCGGGCGCGGATTGATGAAGTCGAGCTGCACGCGCCCGTCCGGGCGCGTGCTGACCGTGGCCGGGATCGCGCTGTTGGTGAGCTCCCAGCCTGCCGGGAGCACGACCGTGTTCGCCGGCCGCCCGAACGACCGGTCCCAGACCAGCTCGTCTCCCACCAGCCGGTATCGTACGCTGTCGGTGTAGGTCTCGAACATCCGCAACCGGACCGACGCACCGGGCGCGACCGGCGGGAAGCGGAAGACCACGACCTCCGTGGCGGGTGTGACGTTCGCGACGTCGAGCCCTGCGCGAGTGATCGCCTCGCCCTTGAGCACCTCCCAGGCCAGTGAGTCCCCGGTGTCGAGGTTGCGCGCGCTGGGCGCCGAGACGGTGCTCCCGGCGCGGACCACGTTCAGGTACGTGCTCGTCCCGCGCCGTGACTCCGTGTAATCGTGGTAGAGATCGAAGGCGTGCGTCTCGGGTTGCTGGAGGAAGTAGACGATCTCCCGGTCCTGGTGTGCGCGCTCCGTGAGGCGTGCCGCAACGCTCGACCGGACGGGTGCCGCGCCCACGCGGGCCACGTCGGCCGCGCGGCGCGGTACGGCCCGTAGCGTCACCGGCGCCTCGGTGGGCGTCGTGTTCCAGAAGCTGATCCCGATGCGACCGTCGGCCTCCTCGAGCACCTGGGCCGGATACGAGGACGACACGAGCTCGTAGCCAGCGGGGAGCACCACCGCGTTCCGTTTGATGCCCAACCCGCGCGAGAAGACGATCGTGTCGCCGCGCGTGAAGTAGCTCGCCGCGTCCTCGTACGTCTTGAGGATGAGGATCCGCGACTCGCCCCCGTCGGCCGGGACCGGCCGCGGGAGGGTGACGCGGATGTAGCGCTGCGTGCTGTCCGTGGTCCGGATGCCACCGGCGCGCGCGACGTCGGCTCCCACCTCCGCGAACGGCAGCGGCCGCCCGGTGGCGCGGTCGAACACCGATTCATCCGTGGCCACGCTGCCCGTGCGGATCGGGTTGAAGTAGTGCGTCGCGCCCGGCGTGGTGGCGGTCACCTCGTAGATGATGCGGAACTTCGCGGAGCCGGGCGCGAGCAGTTCGTAGCGCGTGTATGCGTCGGCATCCGTCTGGCGGGGCGCGCCCTGTGCGCCCACGACCGCGGGAACGATGAGTGCGGCAATGAGCGACAGGAGGATCCGCATCTGCCGAAGCTGGCGCTCCCCGGACGGCGCTGCAACCCAGGGGCCGACCCTCCGTCTCGGCGAACGCACCGGGCGAACGCTCAGGGCGAGCGGAAGCTCCCGGGCTGTTCACCGATGAGCGACGCGACCGGCGTGATCCGGTAGAGGCGCGTGAGCTCCGGGCCGACGTTCAGCCGCCACACCACCCCGCCTGCCGGATCGACCTCGACGGCCGTGATCGGGCCCGTGGAGGAGTTCTGGCCGGCGAGCATCCCGAAGAGCACGGTGGTGTTCCCGTTCGCGTGCCGGCGCGCCGAGCCGACGAGCGAGGCGTAGATGTCGGGGGAGTGCCGGTACTGCCAGGCGCGGGTCGCGGTGCCGGCGGGCACGTCGATCACGTACTCGATCGCGCGCGTGTAGGGCCCGCCCGGGCGCTCCCAGCCGTTGTCATAGACGAGCACGCGGTTCAGCGTGGGCTCCGAGACGTAGTGCTGCCCGAGCGCGCGGTCCGAGTCGGCGACGGCGAGCGTGCCCGTGGGGCCGCCGAGTCGCCACTCGACGCTGCCGAAGTCCGGGGCGATGGAGATGATGTGGTCCGCGTTGCGCAGCGACATGAGGACATTCCCGCGCGGGCCATAGCTGATCCCGTTCCCGTGCAGCCAGTTCCCCGGCACCGAGCGGGAGCCCCGCAGGGTGTTCCAGTCGAGGAAGTCGAAGGCGCTCCACCGCTTGATCACCGCGCCGGTCTCGGGTGTCCACTCCCAGAGGGACTCCCCGACCACGGAGTCCGCGCCGATCAGGCGCGTCTCGTTGGCGATGAAGAGCAGGTGATCGTTGGGCATCGCGATCACGTCGTGATGGATCCGCCCGTACGCGGTCGCGGCGGTGGCCTGAGGCAACTGGTGCGCGATGGAACCATCGATGCGATACGACACCAGTCCGAGCGCGGCGTCGTTGAGCACGAACTCCCCGTTGGCACGTCGCGTGGCGCCGAAGAGCGAGCCCGTCATCGGGAGCCACCCCGCGATCTCCCCCTGCTCGACCATCAGCAGGCCACCGAAGCCGGTGGCGGCGACCACCTCGATGAGCGCCACAGGGAGCGTTGGTGTGCCGCTCGCCACCAGGCCCGCCTGGATCGCCGCGAGTGGCTGCGGCAGGAGGCCCGTCTGGAACTGGAGCCGGAAGGGCGCGACGGTCGTCCCGGGCACGTACGCCTCGAGCTGGTACGGCCGGTTCGCGCGCAGTCGCGGCAGCAGGAGTCGGTGCACGAGCGCACTCGAATCCGCGCGGACAGTGAGAACAGGCGTTCCGGTGCCGCCGTACGTGACGGCGACGGCGGCCGCGCGGTCGAGCTCCACCGTCACGGCGCGAACCGAGGAGCCATCGATCGAATCGACGCGCACGGCGCGCACGTCACCAGTGTCGCGCGAAGGCGCGCTGGGATCCGCACACGCGGCGAGGGACAGCGCGAGGCAGAGGGCGGGAACGATCCGGAGGCATCTCACGTCCAGGAATCTGGCGGCCGGCGTCACCTGGGCAACTGCCCCGCACCCGGCGCTCCGCGCCCTCCGAACGCCCCGCAGCCCGCGTCGCGGCCGTATCTTCGGGGACCCCCCCTGCCCTCCCGTCCATGGCACTCCGCATCCTCGCCGACATCCTCGTCACCCTCGTCGCGCTCCTGCATGTCGGATTCCTCGTGCTGGAGATGTTCTTCTGGAACCATCCAGTCGGCCGCAAGCTCTTCCGGCTCGATCCGGAGTTCTCGGCCCGCTCGGCGACGCTGGCCGCGAACCAGGGACTGTACAACGGCTTCCTCGCCGCCGGCCTCGTCTGGGGCCTCGTCGCGGCGCGGCCGGACGTCATGCTGTTCTTCCTGGCGTGCGTCATCGTGGCGGGCATCTACGGGGGCATTACCGTCAAGCCCACGATCTTCGTCACGCAGGGCGTGCCGGCCATCCTCGCGCTCGTGGCCGTCCTCGTCGGCTGGTGAGAGGTGCCGCGCGCGCCGATGCGGTGGCGCGCCGCCCCTCAGGGCCCTCGCCCTATCCCGTCGAAGTAGGCGACGACGCGGTCATGCGACTCGGGCCGCGTGTACACGTCGGTCTCGCGCGTCTCCATCACCCGCAGGATCACGTCGGCGACCTGCTCCGCATCCTGCCCCTGCGGGAAGCTGCGTGACGCAGGGCCGCCATGGTGTGCGTTCGTGCCGAACTCCGTGTACACCAGGCCGGGCGAGACGAGGGAGACCGTGATGCCCGGATGCTCCGCCGCAAGTTCGTCCCGGAAGTTCGCGGTGAGCGCATTCAGGAAGTGCTTCGCCCCGCTGTAGGCGGCGCGGTGCACCGCATAGGGGATGCGCGCGAGCATCGACGAGACGTTGATCACCTGCCCCCCGCCGCGGGCGCGGAAGTGCGGGAGCACCTCCTGCATCCCATAGAGCGCGCTCAGCACGTTGACGCGCATCATCAGGTCGACGTCCTCGTCGGTGAGCTGCGAGGGGGGCCGCGTGATCCCGCGCCCGACATTGTTCACCCAGACGTCGATGCGATCGAAATGCGCGACACCGGCCGCGACGGCGCGGCGCACCTCGGCCCGCGACGTCACGTCGGCGACATGCACCAGCGCGCGCGCGCCGCAGCGCGCCGCGACCTCCCGGAGTCGCGCCTCGTTCCGCGCGACCAGCATGACGGCGTGTCCGGCCGCCGCGGCTCGTTCCGCGAGCGCCGCGCCGATCCCGCTGCTCGCACCGGTGACCACCACGACGCGCTCGGACATCCCCGCCCTCTCGATGGAAGTGGAACCCTCCGGAGGATACATTCGGCGCCATGGAGACGACACCCACCGGAGGCGTGAGCCGCGCGCAGCGCGTCAGCCGCAACCTCCGGAAGGGCCTCGAGCTCGCGTGGGCGGCGTCACCCGGTTCGCTCGTCCGCTTCACCGTCCTCGGGATGGTCAACGCGGCGATGCCGCCGCTGGCCGTCTGGCTGGGCGCGACACTCGTCAACCGCATCGCGCAGGCCCGGCTGCTCGACCTCACCTTCGCGGACCTCTTCCCGCTCGTCGCCGGGCTCTGGCTCGTGACCGCGGCGCAGCGCGCGATCGGCGCCTACATGGGCTATGGCCGCGACCTCTTCGTGCGACGCGTGCAGCTCGAGGCCGAGCGCCGGCTGCTCACACAGGCCGCGAAGGTCGACATCGGCCACTTCGACAACTCCAACTGGCACGACCGCCTGGCGCGCGCCAAGCGCGACGTCTCGTGGCGCCCCGGCGACCTGACCTGGTCCGTGCTCGGCCTTACGGGGAACCTGGCGACCATCGTCCTCATGGCCACGCTGCTCGCGAGCCTCCACTGGATCCTCGTGGTGCTCGCGCTCGCGGCCTCCTTCCTCGCGCTCCTGCTCGACCGCCGCGTGACGACGAAGATGTACGAGTACTACTACCAGGAGACGCCCGAGGAGCGCGAACGCGAGTATCTCGGGGACCTCCTGGTCCAGCCCCGCACCACCAAGGAGATCCGCGCCTTCGTGCTGGCCGACTACCTGCTCGACCGGCACCAGCGGATCTCCGAGTACCTCTTCGAGCAGCGCAAGAAGATGTACCGCACCGGCGCCAGGACCTCGCTCCTGACGGGGCTCGTGACGGGCACGAGCCTCGCGCTCGCGTACGCGTTCGTTGCGTGGCGCGGCGTGAGCGGCGCGATCGATCCGGGCGGCGTGGTACTGGTGATCGGCGCCTTCGCCTCGGTCTCGAGCACGCTCGGGAACGTCTCGAGCACCTTCGTCGCGGTCGACCAACACACGACCTTCCTCGATGACTACTTCTCCTTCCTCGCCATCGAGCCGCTCGTCGCCGTGCCCGCGGAGCCGGCGGCGCTCCCCGAGCGCCTGGCGGGGGGGATCGTGTTCGACGACGTGACCTTCCGCTATCCCGGGGGCCACGCCCCGGCGGTGGACCATCTCTCACTCGAGATCCGGCCGGGGGAGCTGATCGCGCTAGTGGGGGAGAACGGTGCCGGGAAGAGCAGCTTCGTGAAGCTCCTGCTGCGCTTCTACGACCCCGCGCAGGGAAGCATCCGGCTCGGCGGCCTCGACCTGCGGCAGATCCGACCGGAGCAGCTCCGCGAGCGGATCGGCGTCCTCTTCCAAGACTTCGCCACCTACGAGCTCACGGTGCGCGAGAACGTGCTGATGGGGCGCGCGAACCGGTCACCCGACGACGAGCGGGTGCTCAAGGCGCTGCGTGACGCCCGGGCCGACCGGCTCCTCCAGCAGCTCCCCAAGGGTCTCGACGCGCGCACGGGCCGCCTCTTCGAGGGAGGCCACGACCTCTCGGGCGGCGAGTGGCAGCGCCTCGCGCTCGCGCGGATCATGTACCGCGACGCGGACGTCTGGATCCTCGACGAGCCGACCTCCTCGCTCGACCCCGAGGCGGAGGCGGCGGTGTTCGCCGAGCTCAAGGCGAACCTGCGCGGACGCATCGGGATCGTCATCTCGCACCGCTTCTCCACGGTGCGGGTCGCCGACCGCATCGCCGTGATCGACGACGGCCGTGTGACGGAACTGGGGACGCATGCGGAGCTGCTCGCCGCCGGCGGGCGCTACGCGCGACTCTTCGAGCTGCAGGCCTCGGGGTACCGGTAGCGCCGGGCC
>CAZHAG010000068.1:0-14872 GCA_964529705.1 uncultured Gemmatimonas sp.
GATCGTGCCGATCTTCGCGTCGCGGTAGTACTTCTCCACCGGGTAGTCCTTGGTGTAGCCGTACCCGCCGAAGAGCTCCACTGCGAGCGAGGTCACGCGCTCGCACACCTGCGAGGAGAGGAGCTTCGCCATCGCCCCCGCCTGCGCGATGTCCTCGCCGGCGTCCTTCATCCGCGCCGCGTTGTAGACGAGGAGCCGCGCCGCCTCGAGTTCCGTCGCGGCCTGCGCGAGCTGGAACTGGATCCCCTGGAACTCCACCAGCGGCTGACCGAACTGCTGGCGCTCCTTGAGGTACGCGATCGCCGCGTCCAGCGCGCCCTGCGCGATGCCGATCATCTGCGCGCCGATCCCGACGCGTCCTTCGTTGAGCGCCTTGATCGCGATCTTGTACCCCTGGCCCACGGGGCCGAGCACGTCGGCCGAGGGAACGAAGACGTCCTCGAGGATCAACTCGGTGGTGCTCGAGGCGCGGATGCCGAGCTTGTCCTCCTTCTTCCCGACGCTGAACCCCTTCGCGCTCCGCTCCACCACGAACGCGGTGATCCCCTTGTAGCCCTTCGACGGATCGACCGTCGCGAACACGATGTAGAGCCCCGCCTCGGCGCCATTCGTGATCCAGAGCTTGCGCCCGTTGAGCGTCCACCCGCCCTTCGTCTCGACGGCGCGCGTCTGCAGCGCGAAGGCGTCGGACCCGCTGGAGGCCTCGGAGAGCGCGTACGCGCCGATCGTGTCCCGGCAGAGCCGCGGGAACCAGCGCTTCTGCTGCTCCGGCGTGGCCGCCGCGCGCAGCGGGTTCGCGACGAGCGTGTTCTGTACGTCGACGAGGATCGCGGACGCGGCGTCCACCTTGCTCATCTCCTCGACGGCGAGCGTCACCATCATCACCGTACCGCCGGCGCCTCCCTGGTCCTCGGGGGCCTGGATCCCCATCAACCCCATCTCGAAGCAGGCCTTGATCAGGGCGGGGTCGAGCTTGGCGTCGCGCTCCATCTGGGCGACGCGGGGCTGCACCTCGCCGGCGGCGAAGGCGGCGACCGCCTCGCGGAACGCCTGCTCCTCGTCGGAGAGCGTGGTGAGCGCGGGGCGGATCGGGGCGGTGGAGGACATCGGGTGGGGATTCGGTTCGAGTGCCCGGGTCGCAGCGCTCTCCGGGTCCCCAAATCTAACCCTCCCGCGCCAGCCTACGACTCGAGCGTCGGTTCGACGAACTCCTCGGTCGGCCGGGCGAAGAGGTACCCCTGCAGGAAGTCGGCCCCGAGCGGGCGCAGCGCCTCGCGCTCCTCGGCCGTCTCCACCCCCTCGGAGATCACCGACATCCCGAGGTCCGCGCAGAGCGAGTACATCGCGTGCACCACCCGCCGCTTGGTCGGGCTCCGGTCGATGCCCGTCACCAGCGAGCGGTCGAGCTTCACGAAGTCGGGCCCGAGGTGGGTGAAGCTCGCGAGCCCGGCGTACCCGGTGCCGAGGTCGTCCACGGCCACGCGATATCCGAGCCGGCGCAGGTCGCTCACCGCGGGCGCGATGTCGCCGAGGCGCTCGAGCGAGGCGCGCTCGGTCATCTCGAGCACCACCCGCCGCGCGTGCTTCGCGAGCGGGGACCCGGCGCCGTACAGCGTCGGGTCGAGCAGGTCCGGCGGGTGGACGTTCACGAAGAGGAGCAGGTCCGGCCGGAGCGCCGCCGCGCGCGCCGCCACGGTCGCATAGATCGAGCGCGAGAGCTCCGACTCGCGCGTGAGGAGCGACGCCGTCTCGAAGAGCACGCCCGGGCTCTGCATCCTCGGCTCGTGGGTGCGCACCAGCGCCTCGAACCCCACGGTGGTGCGCGTCGCCATCGAGATGATCGGCTGGTAGACCATGTACAGCGCGCCGAGCGCGCGCGTGAACGCCGCATCGAGCTCCACGCGCTCCTCGACGGGGAGGTTCCAGAGTCCCTGCAGCGCGAGCGCCTCCCGCTTCACGCGCGCGAGGTCGCAGAGCAGGGCCGCGCGGGTCACCGTCTCGATGAGCTCCTCGGGGGCGACCGGCTTCATGAGGTAGCGGTGCGCCCCCTCGTGCACCGCCTCGATCGCCGTGGAGAGCGAGGGCCCGCCCGTGACCAGCACCATCGGCACGTCGGGATCGGACTGGCGCACCGTGCGCAGCAGGTCGAGGCCGGACATCCCCTCCATCCGGATGTCGGAGACGATCACGCTGAAGCGCGGCGCGCCCGCCCCCTTCGCCGGACGCAACGCGGCGAGTGCGGCATCGCCGTTCGGCGCCGGCGTCACGTCGAACCCGGCGCGCTCCAGGATCAGGGTCGAGGCGCGCAGCACCGCTGCGTCGTCGTCGACCACGAGGACTCGTCTCTTCTCCGTTTCGAGCATACGGGAGCGGGTCGGTCGCGGCACGGGGGTGTGCCGGAGGGACTGTCAGTGTAGCACGACCCGCAGAGTGTGATAGCGACCTGCGTCACAATCTGACGCCGATCCTCGCCGTCGAGCCCCCTCCGCCGCCTATCGCACCCGGTCGTAGTTCAGGATCGGCGCCAGCCAGCGCTCCGCAGTGGCCACGTCCATCCCCTTCCGCGCCGCATACGCCTCCACCTGGTCGCGCTCGATCTTCCCGACGCCGAAGTACTGGGACTCGGGATGCCAGAAGTAGAAGCCCGAGACCGCGGAGGCGGGGAGCATCGCGAAGCTGTCCGTCAGGTGAACCCCTGCATTCCGCTCAGCGTCCAGAAGGTCGAAGAGGGTCCGCTTCTCGGTGTGGTCGGGGCAGGCGGGGTACCCCGGCGCCGGGCGGATCCCCTGGTACTGCTCGCGGATGATCGCCTGGTTGTCGAGGTGCTCGTTCGGTGCGTACCCCCAGAGCTCACGTCGCACGCGCTCGTGCAGCTTCTCCGCGAACGCCTCGGCCAGCCGGTCGGCGAGCGCCTTCACCATGATCGATGAGTAGTCGTCATTCGCCACCTCGAACTCCGCCACCTTCGCCTCGAGCCCGATCCCGGTGGTCACGACGAACGCGCCGAGCCAGTCGGTGAGCCCCGAGTCCTGCGGGGCGACGAAGTCGGCGAGCGCGAAGTTCGGCCGCCCGTCAGGCTTCACCATCTGCTGGCGGATGGTGTGCACCGTGGCGAGGGGCGCGCCGGCGCCGTCGCGGAGCAGGATGTCCTCGGCGCCGTCGGAGTTGGCGCGGTAGAAACCGACCACCGCGCGCGCCTGGAGCCACTGCTCGTCCACGATGCGGCGCAGCATCCCCTGCGCGTCATCCCAGAGGTTGCGCGCGGCCTCCCCGACCACGGGATCCTCGAGGATCTTCGGGTAGGACCCCGCGAGCTCCCAGGTCTGGAAGAAGGGCGTCCAATCGATGCTCGGCACCAGCTGCTGGAGCGGGAAGTCGTCGAAGACCTTCACGCCCTCGAAGCTGGGGGTGGGCGGCGTGCGCCCCTCCCACGACACCTTGGGCTTGTTCGCGCGCGCCGCCTCGAGGGTCTGGCGCTTGAGCTGCTGCTGCCGGGCGGCGCGCGCCACGCGCACCTGCTCGTACTCCTCTCGCGTCTCGGCGACGAACGCCTCCTTCAGGCCGTCGCTGAGGAGCGCGCCCGCCACGCCCACCGCGCGCGACGCGTCGAGCACGTGCACCACCGGCTGCGAGTAGTTGGGCTCGATCTTCACCGCGGTGTGCACCTTGGAGGTCGTCGCCCCGCCGATCAGGAGCGGGATCGTCCACCCCTCGCGCTCCATCTCCGATGCGACGAACGCCATCTCCTCCAGCGAGGGGGTGATGAGTCCCGAGAGGCCGATGAGGTCGACCTTCTCCTCGCGCGCCTTCTCGAGGATCCGCGCCGCGGGCACCATCACGCCCAGGTCGATCACCTCGTAGTTGTTGCACTGCAGCACCACGCCGACGATGTTCTTGCCGATGTCGTGCACGTCCCCCTTCACGGTGGCGAGGAGCACCTTCCCCTTCGCGCGCCGGTCGTCGAGCCGCTCCTTCTCCTGCTCGATGTAGGGGATCAGGTGGGCCACCGCGCGCTTCATCACGCGCGCCGACTTCACCACCTGCGGGAGGAACATCTTCCCTGCGCCGAAGAGGTCGCCGACGACGTTCATGCCGTCCATCAGCGGCCCCTCGATCACCTCGATCGGGCGCTCGTAGAGCCGGCGCGCCTCCTCGGTGTCGTCCACCACCCAGTCGGCGATGCCGTGCACGAGGGCATGCACCAGCCGCTCAGTGACCGGCGCCTCGCGCCAGGCGAGGTCCACCTTCTTCTTCTGCGCCTGCCCCTTGGCATCGTCGGCCACGGCGAGGAGCCGCTCGGTCGCGTCGGGGCGGCGCGCGAGGATCACGTCCTCCACCCGCTCGCGCAGGTCCGCCGGGATGTCCTCGTAGAGCACCAGCGCGCCCGCGTTCACGATCCCCATGTCCATCCCCGCCTTGACCGCATGGAAGAGGAAGACGGAGTGGATCGCCTCGCGCAGCGGGTTGTTGCCGCGGAAGGAGAAGGAGACGTTGCTCACGCCCCCCGAGACGCGCGCGTGCGGGCAGCGCGCCTTGATCTGCCGCGTGGCCTCGATGAAGGCGAGCCCGTAGCCGTTGTGCTCCTCGATCCCCGTCGCCACCGCGAAGATGTTCGGGTCGAAGATGATGTCCTCGGGCGGGAATCCCACCTGCTCGGTGAGGATCCGGTATGCGCGCTCGCAGATCGAGACCTTCCGCTCCACGGTGTCGGCCTGCCCCTGCTCGTCGAAGGCCATCACGATCACGGCTGCCCCGTAGCGCCGCACCAGCGTCGCCTGCCGGATGAACTCCGCCTCTCCCTCCTTCATGGAGATGGAGTTCACGATCCCCTTCCCCTGCACGCAGCGGAGTCCCGCCTCGATCACCTTCCACTTGGAGGAGTCGATCATCACCGGCACCTTCGCGATCGCGGGCTCGCCGGCCACGAGGTTCAGGAAGCGTCGCATCGCCGCCTCGGCGTCGAGCATCCCCTCGTCGAAATTCATGTCGATCACCTGCGCGCCCGCCTCCACCTGCTGGCGCGCCACCTCGAGCGCGGCGTCGTACTGCCCGCCGAGGATCAGCTCGGCGAACTTCTTGGAGCCGGTGACGTTCGTGCGCTCCCCGACGTTCACGAAGTTCGAATCGGGTCCGATCACCAGGGGCTCGAGGCCGGAGAGCCGCAGCCGCTTCGGGATCTCGGGCACCGCGCGCGGCGGGAGGGGGCGCACCGCCTCGGCGATCGCCTTGATGTGCGCCGGGGTGGTGCCGCAGCAGCCGCCGACCACGTTCACCAGCCCCGACTGCGCGAACTCGCGCAGGATCGACGACGTGAACGCAGGCGTCTCGTCGTACCCTCCCATCTCGTTCGGGAGGCCCGCGTTCGGGTGCACGGTCACCAGGCAGTCGGCCACGCGCGCGAGCTCCTGCACGTAGGCGCGCAGCTCCTTGGCGCCGAGCGCGCAGTTGAGGCCGACGCTGAAGGGCTCGGCGTGCATCACCGAGTTCCAGAAGGCCTCGGTGGTCTGCCCGGAGAGCGTGCGCCCCGACGCGTCCGTGATCGTGCCGGAGATCATCACCGGCACCCGCGCGCCCCGTGCGTCGAACACCTGCTCCACCGCGAAGATCGCCGCCTTGGCGTTCAGCGTGTCGAAGATCGTCTCGACCAGGATCAGGTCCGACCCGCCGTCGAGCAGCGCCTCGGTGGCCTCGACGTACGCCTCGACCAGCTCCTCGAACGTCACGTTCCGCATCCCGGCGTCGTTCACGTCGGGGGAGATGCTCGCGGTGCGATTGGTGGGGCCGAGCACGCCCGCCACCCAGCGCGGGCGCCCGTCCCTCGCCTCGGCCTCGTCGCAGGCGCGGCGCGCGAGCCGCGCGCCCTCGAGGTTCAGCTCGCGCACCAGCGACTCCATGCCGTAGTCGGCCATCGCGATGCGCGTCGAGTTGAAGGTGCTGGTCTCGACGATGTCCGCGCCCGCCGCGACGTACGCGGCGTGGATCCCGAAGATGATGTCCGGCCGCGTGAGGACGAGGAGGTCGTTGTTCCCCTTCACGTCGTGCGCCCAGCCGGCGAAGCGCTCGCCGCGGTAGTCCGCCTCGGTGAGCCGGTGCTCCTGCACCATCGTCCCCATCGCGCCGTCGATGATGAGGATCCGCTGCGTGGCCTCGGCGTGCAGTCGCGCGATGCGCTCGGCGGGAGAGAGGAGGGAGGTCACGAGGTCGTCACCTCGCCCCTCACACCTCCCACCTCACCCCTTGGCCTCAGTCCGAGCACGTGGCAGATGGCGTAGGTGAGGTCGGCGCGGTTGAGCGTGTAGAAGTGGAAGTCGGTGACGCCAGCCTGCGCGAGCTGCTGGCACTGCTCGGCGGCGACGGTGGCCGCCACGAGCTTGCGCGTCTCCGGGTCCGCGTCGAGCCCCTCGAAGAGTTGCGCGAACGCCGGGGGGATCGTCGCGCCAGTCATCTTCGCGAACTTCGACATCTGCGTGAAGTTCGAGACCGGCATGATCCCCGGCACGATCGGCACCGTGATCCCGGCCTTCCGCGCCCGGTCCACGAAACGCAGGAAGGTCCAGTTGTCGAAGAAGAACTGCGTGATCGCCCGGGTCGCGCCCGCGTCGATCTTCCGCTTCAGGTTGTCGAGGTCGTCGTCGGGGGAGCGCGCCTCCGGGTGCGTCTCCGGGTACGCGGCCACCGAGAGCTCGAAGTCATGCCGCTTGCGGAGCCCCGCGACGAGCTCCGTGGCGTAGGCGTAGCCGCCGGGCGTCGGGTGGTAGGGCGCCTCGCCCCCCGGGATGTCGCCCCGCAGTGCCACCACGTGGCGCACGCCGGCGTTCCAGTAGTCGTCCGCGACGGCGTCGATCTCCTCGCGCGTGGCCGCCACGCAGGTCAGGTGCGCGGCGGGCGTGAGCGCCGTCTCCGCCAGGATCCGGCGCACCGTGTTGTGCGTGCGCTCGCGCGTCGAGCCTCCCGCCCCGTAGGTGACGGAGACGAAGCTCGGCGCCATGGGGGCGAGGCGGGTGATGGATCGCCAGAGCGTCTCCTCCATCTCCGCCGTCTTGGGCGGGAAGAACTCGAAGGAGACGCGGAACGGTACGGGAAGGGCGAGAGAGCTCACGGTGGGTCCTGAACGCACGAAGCCCGGGGCGTCGAGGCGCACCGGGCCGGCGCTTTAGCTGGATGTTTAACGTGGCCGCAAGTTGCCTCGAAATCGCCACGGATCGATTGTGCATCCATTCTATCATCCGGATGAACGGATGGCAAGGGGGAGCCCTCATCGGAGCGCGGCCAGCACCTCCGCGCGGGTCACCCCCCGCACCTCCACCACCTTGCTCCGGGAGGCCAGGCCGGCCACCACCTGCACGGCCCCCTCGTGGACGCCCAGGGCCTCCGCGAGCACCGTGACGAGCGCCTCGTTGGCGGCGCCGTCCACCGGAGGGGCCTGCACCCGCACCTTGAGTGCGTCGCCATGGATGCCGTCGATCCCGCTCCGGCTGGCGCGCGGCTGCATCCGCACGCCGAAGCGCACGCCCCCCTCGAGTTCGGTGACTCGGAGGGGACTCACAAGGCCCGGGAGACCATCCCCTGCAGGAGGCTGAGCGCGAACCAGGCGATCAGGGGCGAGAGGTCGATCCCGCCGAAGGCGGGGATCACCGAGCGCAGCGGGCGGAGGAACCACTCCGTGAGGAGGTGCGCGAACCGCCCGACCGCCGTGTACGATCCTCCCACCCAGCTCGTGATGACGCGAACGAGGATCGCGAGCTGCAGGATGCCGAACGTCCAACCCACGAGGAGCGGGACGATCCCCCCTGCGCCTCGGGTCGTCGCGGCGTAGAGCCCCCAGAGGATGTCGCGCACGAAGCGGAGGACGAAGAGCACCACCACGCCCGCGAGGAGCACGAAGACGAGCGCCCACCAGGGAGCGCTCGCGCTGGTCCCACCGGCGCGCACGATCCGTTGCTCGATCGGCTCGATGAGCGGGTCCAGCACCGAGCGGCTGAAGCGCGCGAGCCCACCGAAGGCGTTCACGCGGCGCGTGCGGACGAGCCACGCGACCGTCGCGGCCACGAGGCTGAGCAGCAGGACGTAGTTGAACCCGGTGCGCAGCGCCGCGGTCAGCATGTCCAGCAGTCCGATGATCGTCCCCATCAGGCCGTTCCTTTTCGAGTGAGGAGCATGCGGATGGTACCCCCGAGCCCGCTGAGCCGCTCGAGGATCCCCCGCCCGTGCGCGAACCGCTGGTAGGCCTCGATGTGCGCGAGGTGCCGGGGGCCGTAGCCGAACCACCAGGGCTGGTGCCAGGTGGCGAAGCGGTCGTCGACGATCGCGGCGCTGTGCACGCACTCCTCGAGCCCGGCCTCGCCGTGCAGCCGGCCCAGGCCGCTCCGCTTCACCCCGCCGTACGGGACGTCCGGCATCCCCACGACGGTGATCGCGTCGTTGATGAGCACGGTGCCCGCCTCCAGCCGCCGGGCGACGGCGAGGCCGGCGGCGCGGTCCCGCGTCCAGACGCTGGCTGAGAGCCCGTAGGACGACGCGTTGGCGCGCGCGACCGCCTCGTCGGCGTCCCGCACCGGTACGACGGGGAGGAGGGGCCCGAAGGTCTCCTCGTCGAGCACCTGCATGCCGTCGCGCACGTCCGTGAGGAGCGTCGGCGGGAAGAATCCGTCCGCGACCGCCGTCGCCTGCGGCGTGGCCTGCGCCACCACGCGCGCGCCCTTCGCCGTCGCGTCGGCGAGTTGCGCCTGGATCGCCGACACCGCGTGCGGGCGGATCAGCGGTCCCACCTCGCTCACCGGCTCCGCGCCCGGCCCGACGCGCAGCGCGCGCACCGCGCGCGAGGCGGCCTCGACGAACGCCGCGTACGCGGGCTCCTCGACGAAGACGCGCTTGGGTGCCACGCAGGTCTGCCCCGCGTTCGAGAACCGTGTCCAGACGATCCCGTCCGCCGCGTGGCGGAGGTCCGCGTCGGCGAGCACGACGGCGGCGTCGCTCCCGCCGAGCTCGAGGGAGCAGGGGATCATCTGCTCGGCGCAGGCGACGGCCACCGCGCGGCCGGCGGCGCTCCCGCCGGTGAAGATCATCTTGTCCACGCCGCCGCGCGTGAGGGCCGCACCGCTGACGCCGTCCCCCTGGATCACCTGCAGCACGCCCTCGGGGAGCCCCGCCTCCCGCCAGAGCTCCTCGAGGATCGCGCCCGATCCCGGCGTGAACTCGCTGGGCTTGAGGATCGCCGCGTTCCCGCAGCCGATGACCGGGAGCGTGCAGGCGGTGGGGAGGAAGAAGGGGTAGTTCCAGGGCGAGATCACGCCGATCACGCCGAGCGGGCGGCGCTCGAAGCGGACGCGCTTGCGCCACATGGTGATGCCAGCCGCGCCTCGCCAGGAGGCGCGGAAGAACCCGGGGAGGACGCGGGCGGTCCAGGCCGCGAAATCGAGCGCGACCGTGACGTCGGAGGCGAGCGCGTCGACGATCGGCTTCCCCGACTCGCGCGTGATGAGTTCGGCCACCTCGCGACGGCGGCGGTAGAGCGCGCGGTGGAAGCGGGTGACGATGCGGGCCCGTTCGCTGGGTGAACGCGCGGCCCACTCGGGCTGGGCACGCCGGGCGCGCGCGACCGCCGCGGCAACCGTCCCGGCGTCCGCGGGGTCGTACGTGCGCCAGACTTCGCCGGTGGCGGGGTCGCGGGACTCCACGGCACGGCGCGGGGGCGTGAGCACCGTCACATTCTGCGTGTTCATCTCCACGAAATGTGACACACGGTGCGCACTTGCGGGTACTGCGAGGTGTGACGGCGCGAATGATGGACGGGGCGTTCCCGGGCGATGCGGCGTGGCGCGGAGGGGCATCCGCGGGCGATACTCCCCGCACTTCGCTCATGTCCGACACGCGTCCCAACTCCTCGATCGACCCGACCCTCCCGCTCCGCGCCAAGGCGGGGGACCGGCAGGCGTTCGCCCAGCTGGTGGATGCGATGTACCCGCGGTCGCTCCGGTTCGCCCTCCATATGGTGGGGAACCGGGAGGACGCGGAGGAGGCGGTGCAGGATGCGTTCGTCCGGGTCTACCACAGCCTGGGCCGGTTCCGGGACGATGCCCGGTTCGAGCCCTGGTTGTTCAGGATCCTGGCGAACCGGTGCCGAAGCTTGATGGAGAAGCGGCGACGGCATGCGAAGATCATCCAGTACGGTGAAGTGCCGGAGCGCGGCTCGGCTCCGATCGAGACCTCGGGCGTGGACTGGACGGTGGAGGTGCACAAGGTCCTGGCGACGCTCCCGGTGGAACAGCGGGAAGCCTTCCTGCTGCGGCACGTGGAGGACATGGCGTACGAGGATATCAGCGCGGTGACCGGGGTCGGTCTGAGCGCGTTGCGGATGCGGGTGAAACGGGCGTGCGACGTGTTGCGAGCGCGCCTAACCGAGGTGATGGCAGATGACCGATGAACGGGATCTCTTGATCGAACAGGTGCGGACCACGCTGCGCGGGTCGCCGGATGCGGCGGCCGACGCGCGCGCGGTCGCGCGGGTGTTGACGACGGTATGGGCATCACCGCGTCCCTCCCTCTGGCGTCGTGCGCTCGACGCCTGGCGGGTGCCGGTGGTGTCCGGGCTGGGTGCGGCGGCGGTGGCGGGGCTCGCGCTCCTCGCGGGGTTCGTCACGCGCGGCACCGTGGAGGAGCGCACGCCTGACGCGCCTCTCGCGGCGAGCGGGCCGGCGACCGGGGAGTTCCCGGTGCAGTACGCCGCGGCGACCACGGGCGAGGTGGCGGCGGTACCCACGCAGTTCGTCTTCGACGGTGACGCGAAGTCGAGCGTCGCGCTCGTCGGCGACTTCAATGGCTGGCGTCCGGACGCGACCCCCCTCACCCGGCTCGAGAACGGGCTCTGGACGGTGACCGCGCCCCTCCCGCCGGGGCGGCACGTGTACGCCTTCATGATCGACGGTACATTGGTGGTGGCCGATCCCCGCGCGCCGAGAGCCGGCGATGCGGACTACGGTCGTGAGGGTTCCGTCGTGATGGTCTTCGCCCGATGAACAGACATCGAGTCCCGTTGCTCGTCGCGCTGGGGTTGGTGCTCGCCAGCGCGTCCGTGGCCCCTGCGTCCGCGCAGGGGACTGCGGTGCTGCCCATCGCCGACGCGAAGGCGCGCCGTGCCGTCGAACGCGAGATCGCGTCGGCGGAGGCGAAGGGGTTGCCCACGCAGCCCCTCGTCGCGAAGGCGATGGAAGGTGTCGCGAAGCAGGCCACCGGGGAGCGCATCCGGGTGGCCGTGGCCGAGCAGGCGAAGCGCCTCGAGCAGGCGCGAATCCTTCTGGCTCCCTCTCCGTCGGTCGCGGAGCTCACCTCGGGCGCGGATGCGCTCGCGGTGGGCGTGCCCGGGCCGATGCTGAAGCAGATCCGCGCGGCCTGGCCGGCGACGCAGTCGGTGGTGATGCCACTCGACGTGCTGACCGAGCTCGTGGCGCGGAACGTCCCGGCGAAGCACGCGCTCGAGCAGATCACGCAACTCATGCTGCGCGGGGCCACCCCGTCGCAGATCGCCTCCATCGGCGCGTCGGTGCAGTCCGACGTGGCGGCGGGGCTGGCGCCCGATGCGGCGCTCGAGGTGCGGGCTCGGGGCGTGATGTCGCTCCTTCCGTCCCCCGCAGCCGCGGCCGCTCTCGCTCCCAGCGGCCGGAGGCCCTAGTGGTGACGTGATCCGGCGCGCGGCCCTGGGGCTGCTCGTGCTGGCGTGCGCCGCGGACCCCGCGGCCGCGCAAGCGCCGCCGGAAGTCCGACTGGAGGCCGGATACGCGAGTGTCCGGCAGGCCGGGATCGACACGCGCAGCGACGCGGCGCTCTTCGCCGTCTTCTGGCGACGCCCGAGCGACCGCTGGACCTTCTTCACCAGCGGCAACCTCACCTACTCGCGGGATTCCCTCGCCGCGGCGCAAGGCGTCGCGGCGTTCGCTTTGCCCTGGACGGGACGCGAGCAGTTCCGCACCGACGTCGGCGCCGCCGGCGCCAGTTTCTCGCTCCGGAGCGCCGGACGGGGCGGCAACGGCAACGCCTTCGCTCGCCAGCACTACGTGCGCGACAACGCGGGACTCTGGCTCGGCCTCGCAGGCGGTGCCACCTCGCGCGACCGGAACGGCAGCCGCTCCGTCTCCGCGGACCTCGGGGCCTGGGCACGCTGGCACTTCCTCTACACCAGCGCCTCCCTCTCCCGGCAGAACTCGAACGACTTCCCCCTCCTCCTCACCCAGGGGGTCGTCGTCGCACCCTTCGCGACCACCTTCGAGCTCGAGGACGCCCAGCTCATCCTGCAGGCGCGCGGCGGACCGCACGAGCTCGCGGTCTCGTGGACCCACCGGCGCGCGGTCGCCGGCGCCGACCTGAACGCCCACGCCGTCTCGGCGAGCGGCGTTCTCCAGCTCTCCGACCGCGTGGCGCTCACGGCGAGCGCGGGACGGCAGCTCGCGGACCCACTCCGAGGACTCCCGCAGGCGGACATCGCCACGGCCTCCTTCCGCGTGAGCCTCGGACCCCGGCTCCTCCCCGTGATGCAGCGCTCCGCGATCGCTCGCGCCGAGGTGGAGCGGATGGCGGGCGGGGGTGGCGAGCTCGTCGTGCGGGTGTTCTCGATCGAGTCGCAGCGGGTGGAGGTCGCGGGGGACTTCTCCGGTTGGATGCCGGTCCCGATGGAGCGGGACGGGAGCTACTGGGTGGCGCGGGTGCGCCTGCCGGCGGGGAAGTACCACGTCGGCGTGCGGGTGAACGACGGTCCCTGGCTCGCGCCCCGCAACCTGGCCCGCGTGCGCGACGACTTCGGCGGCGAGTCCGGGATAATCGTGATACCTTAGCGACGCAGGAGAGCTGGCTCCCCCGAACCCTCCGCGCCGGAGCACCGCCGTGCCGATCACCTCGCGCCGTCACTTCCTCGCCGGGCTCGCAGGAGCCGGCGTCGCGCTCCCGACCTTCTCGGAGCGCGCGGTCGCCCAGCTGTTCAAGGCCGAGACCGTCGCCGGGGCGCGCACCGCCGCCGACCTCGCCGCGGACGAGGAGTACTGGTCGCACATCCAGCGCGCGTTCGACACCGACCGGACGATGATCAACCTCAACAACGGGGGGATCTCGCCGACGCCCACGCACGTGCTGGAGCAGATGATCCGCGACCTGCGCTTCACGAATGAGCTCCCGGTGGAGCACAACTGGCGCGTCCTCGAGCCGCGGATGGAGAGCACGCGGCGTGAGCTCGCGAAGGAGTTCGGGTGCGACACCGAGGAGATGGCGATCACGCGGAACGCCAGCGAGGCGCTCGAGATCGCGATCCTCGGGATCGACCTGGCGCGCGGCGACGAGGTGTTGATCACCAACCAGAACTACGGGCGGATGATCACCACCTGGGAGCAGCGGGTGCGGCGCGAGGGGATCGTCCTCAAGCAGATCTCCTTCCCGGTGCCGCTCACCGATCCTAAGGTCTTCCTCCGGACGCTCGAGGCCGCGATCACCCCGCGCACGAAGGTGATCGAGCTGACGCACATCACGAACCTCACGGGGCAGATCCTCCCCATCCGCGAGGTGATGCGGCTCGCGCGACCGCGCGGGATCGAGGTGATCGTCGACGGGGCGCATGCCTTCGCGCACTTCCCCTTCACGCGCGACGAGCTCGACTGCGACTACTACGGCACCTCGCTCCACAAGTGGATGCACGCGCCGATCGGCGCGGGGTTCCTGTACGTGCGGCAGGCGAAGATCGCGAAGCTCTGGCCGATGATGGCGGCGGCGAAGGAGCGCGACACGAACATCCGGAAGTTCGAGGAGATCGGGACGCACCCGCAGGCGAACTTCAACGCCGTCTCGGTGGCGATCACGTTCCACCGGGGGATCGGCGCGGAGCGCAAGATCGCGCGGCTCCGCTACCTCCGGGACCGCTGGGCGAAGGCGCTGCTGGCCGAGAGCCCGCGGGTGAAGGTCCTGACCGAACTCGGCCCCGACAAGGCGGGCGCGATCTGCATGTTCGGCGTGGAGGGGATCGATCCGGGCAAGCTGGGGAACTGGCTCCTCGCCAACTACAAGATCGTGAACACGCCGATCGTGCACCCTGAGTTCAGCGGGATCCGGATCACGCCGTCGATCTACACGACGATCGACGAGCTGGACACCTTCGTGGGAGCGGTGAGGAAGGCGATCAAGGTCGGCGTGGCGTGAGGCGCGGCGTCCGCGCGGGCGCTATGTCGCCGCGCGGGCGAGCTGGCCGCCGAGACGCGCGACCGCTGCGACCAGCGCGTCGAAGTCCGCATCCTCCGACCGATGGTTCGTCACCGCCACGCGGATGGCGAACCGCTCCCGCACCACCGTCCCGCTTGGCGCAGCGACCCCGTCCTCCTGGAGTCGCGCGAGGATCTCCCGGTTGAGGGAGTCGAGCGTCCCCGGCGCGGCGCCGTTGGGCGCGTAGCGGAAGTTCACCACATTGAGCGGTGCCGGGGCGAGGAGCTCCAGCGCGGGGTGCGCCTCGACCAGCGAAGCGAGCCGCCGCGCCTGCCGCACGTTGCGCGCGATGTGCGCGCCGATCGCGTCGGTGCCCGCGGCACGGAACATCATCCACACCTTGAGCGCCTTGAAGCTCCGCGTGAGCTCGATCCCGCGGTCGAAGAAGTTGAACCCTTCCTTCGCGAGCAACCCGCGCGACTCGCTGGCAAGGTAGGCGGCCTGCATCGAGAAGGTCTCGACCAGGTCCGCGTCGCGCCGCGTGAGCACGCACGCGACGTCGAACGGGAGGTACCCCCACTTATGGAGGTCGAAGGCGAGCGAGTCGGCGCGCTCCATCCCGCGCACCTGGTCCGCGGTCTCCGGCGAGAGCCGCGCCATCGCGCCGAAGGCGCCGTCGACGTGGTACCAGAGCTGCTCA
>CAZHAG010000069.1:0-8107 GCA_964529705.1 uncultured Gemmatimonas sp.
TCGACATCCCGCTCGTCGCACGGCACTTCTATCACCACGCCGGCTGGGCGCAGCTCATGCCGACCGAGTTCGCCGGCTACGGACCGGTGGGCGTGGTGGGGCAGATCATCCCGTGGAACTTCCCGCTGCTGATGCTGGCGTGGAAGGTCGCCCCGGCGCTCGCGGCGGGGAACACGGTGGTGCTGAAGCCGGCGGAGTTCACCCCGCTCTCGGCGCTCCTCTTCGCTGAACTCGCGCACGAGGCGGGACTCCCGTCCGGCGTGCTCAACATCCTCACCGGGGACGGGCGCACCGGCGCCGCGCTCGTGGAACACCAGGATGTCGACAAGATCGCCTTCACCGGTTCCACCGACGTGGGGCGGATCATCCGGAAGGCGACCGCCGGAAGCGGGAAGAAGCTCTCCCTCGAGCTCGGTGGGAAGTCGCCGTTCATCGTGTACGAGGACGCGGACCTCGACAGCGTGGTCGAGGGGGTGGTGGACGCGATCTGGTTCAACCAGGGGCAGGTCTGTTGTGCGGGCTCGCGGCTGCTCGTGCAGGAGGGGATCCACGACCGGCTGATCGCGAAGCTCCGCGTGCGGATGGAGAAGCTTCGCGTGGGCAAGCCGCTCGACAAGGCGGTGGACATGGGCGCGATCGTCGCGCCCGAGCAGCTCGACCGCATCCGCGCGCTGGTGAAGCAGGGACGCGAGGAGGGGGCGGAGATGTGGCAGCCCTCCTGGAGCGTGCCGAAGAACGGCTGCTTCTATCCGCCCACGCTCTTCACCAACGTCGAGCCGGCGAGCACGATCGCGCAGGTGGAGATCTTCGGCCCCGTGCTCGTGGCGATGACCTTCCGCACGCCGGAGGAGTCGGTCGCGCTCGCGAACAACACGCCCTTCGGGCTCGCGGCGAGCGTCTGGACCGAGAACATCAACCTCGCGCTCGACATCGCCCCGAAGATCAAGGCCGGGGTGGTCTGGGTGAACGCGACGAATCTCTTCGACGCGGCCGCGGGGTTCGGCGGGTACCGCGAGTCGGGGTTCGGGCGGGAGGGTGGGCGTGAAGGGATGTATGAGTACTGCAGGCGTGAGGTGGGAGGTGGGAGGAGTGAGGTGACTCCGAGACACGGCACGAAGCTCACGGCGCGTGACGCCGCCGCCTCACACCCCACACCTCCCACCTCCCTCCCCGCCGTAGACCGCACCCCGAAGCTCTTCATCGGCGGCAAGCAGGCGCGCCCCGATTCCGGCTACTCGCGCGTGATCACCGGGCCGAAGGGCCAGCGCGTGGGCGAGGTGGGAGAGGGGAACCGGAAGGACATCCGGAACGCGGTGGAGGCGGCGCAGGGGGCCGCGAAGTCCTGGGCGCGGAGCACCGCGCACCTGCGTGCGCAGATCCTCTACTACATCGGCGAGAACCTCGACGCGCGGGGCGCGGAGTTCGCGGCGCGCCTCCGCGCGATGACCGGGGCGACCGCCGCGGCCGCCAGGGACGAGGTGGAGGCGAGCGTCGCGCGCCTCTTCAGCTACGCGGCCTGGGCGGACAAGTGGGACGGCGCCGTGCACCACGTGCCGATCCGCGGCGTGGCGCTCGCGATGAACGAGCCCGTCGGGGTCGTCGCGGTCGCGGCCCCCGATGAGGCACCGCTGCTCGGCTTCGTCTCGACGATCGCGCCGCTGCTCGCCACGGGGAACGCGGTGGTCGCGCTCCCGAGTGAACCGCATCCGCTCGCGGCCACCGACCTCTACACGGTGTTCGAGAGCTCGGACGTGCCCGCGGGCGTGGTGAACATCGTGACGGGCGCAAAGGACGCGCTCGCCAAGACGCTCGCCGAGCATGACGACGTGGAGGGCTTCTGGTACTGGGGCACCGCGGCCGGCGCCAAGGCGGTCGAGTTCGCGTCCGCGTCGAACATGAAGCGCACCTGGTGCCACGCGTCTCCCGTCGACTGGTACCAGGACGTGGAGGGCGAGGCGCGTGAGTTCCTCCGCGAGGCCTCGCAGGTGAAGAACATCTGGGTGCCCTACGGCGAGTGAGTGAGCGGCGGGCGATCAGCGGCGCGAGCCGCAGCGCTACTCGCCCGCCTTCACCTCGTCCCAGATCTCGTCGAGCTTCTCGAGTCCCGCGGTGCGGACGTCAACCCCGCGCTCGGCCGCGAGGCGCTCCACCATCTCGAACCGCCGCTGGAACTTCGCGTTCGCGCGGTCGAGCGCGAGCGAGGGATGCGTGCCTGCCTTCCGGCAGAGGTTCACCACGGCGAAGAGGAGGTCGCCCAGCTCGGCCTCCAGGCGGGCGTGCCGCTCGTCGAGTGACGGGACGCCGTGCGTGTCGAACGTGGCGCCCGACTTCGCCACCTCCGCGCGCACCTCCTCCAGTTCCTCTGCCACCTTCGTGATCGGGCCCTCGACGTCAGGCCAGTCGAACCCCACTCCCGCGGCGCGCTCCTGCAGGCGGTGCGCGCGGTGCAGGGCAGGGAGCCCCTCCGGCAGGCCCTCGGCGAGCGAGCGCCGCGACTTCGCCTTCATCTGCTCCCAGGGCGTGCGCTCCGCGTCGGTGCCGTAGAGCCAGGGGTGCCGCCTGCGCATCTTCCCCACGAGGGAACCCGCCACGTCCTCGGGTCCGAACGCCCCTCGCTCCTCCGCGATCACGGCGTGGAAGAGCACCTGCAACAGCACGTCGCCGAGCTCTCCGCACATCGCCTCGTCGTTCCCCTCGCGCAGGGCGTCGTCGAGCTCATGCATCTCCTCGTTCAGGTAGGGGCGCAGCGACTCGTGGGTCTGGGCGCGATCCCAGGCATCGCGCGCCCGGAGGTCGCGCATGATGGCCAAGGCATCTTCAAGCGTGGCTTTGTCTTGCATCGCTCTCGGGGGTCCGGTAATCTTGACGTTCTGAATGCCAAGTGAATCTACGCGGGAGCCGGACGCGCGCGCCTGGATCGAGGTTGATCTCGGCGCGCTCTTGCGAAACGCACGTGCGCTCTCCGCGCACGCGCGGGTTCCGCTCGTTCCGATGGTGAAGGCGGACGCTTACGGGATCGGCGCGGTGCCCGTCGCGCGCGCGCTCGAGTCGCTCGACCCGATGGCTTATGGCGTGGCGACGATCGCGGAGGGAGCGGAGCTCCGCGCGGCGGGCATCCGCCGACCGATCATCCTCTTCTCTCCTGCCCGCGTCGCGGACCTTCCGTCGATCCGTGCGGCATCGATCACGCCGACCCTCGCGTCGGTGGACGGGGTGGCGGCGTGGATGGCCGGAGGCGGGGGCGACTGGCAGCTCTCGATCGACACCGGGATGCACCGCGCGGGAGTGCGGTGGGACGCGCTCGACCCGCTGCTCCCGACGGTGGCGCGCCACGCGCCGTCGGGTGCCTTCACGCACTTCCACTCCGCGGAGCTCGACGACGGCTCGCTGGAGGTGCAGGAGGAGCGCTTCCGGGCGGCGGTCGCCCGCCTGTCCGCGCGTCCGCCACTCCTGCACACGCAGAACAGCGCGGCGATCGTCCGCTCCGCGCCGTCCGCCTGGGACTGCGTGCGTCCGGGCATCTTCCTGTACGGCGTGGGGAGCGGGGTGCGTGCGGCGCTGCAGCCCGAGCCGGTGGTCGCCCTCCGCGCCCGCATCCTCGAGGTGCGCGACGTGCACGCGGGGGAGAGCGTGAGCTACGACGCCACCTGGCGCGCGGCACGTCCGTCGCGGATCGCCACGGTCGCCTGTGGCTACGCCGACGGCCTTCGCCGCCACCTCGGGAATCGAGCCCACGCCCTCGTGCGCGGGGCGCGCGCGCCGATCGCCGGCGTCGTGACGATGGACATGGCGATGCTCGATGTCACGGATGCCGGAGCGGGAGTCGGCGATGTCGTCACCTTCCTCGGCGCCGAGCGCACGGTGGAAGAGGTCGCCGCGGAGGGCGGGCTCTCGCCGTACGAGCTCCTCACCGGACTCCGGCAGCGGCTCCCCCGCTCGTACCGGGGGGCGTGATGGGCGCGCGGCGGGCGATCATCCTCGTGCTGGACGGGGTCGGCATCGGCGAGGCACCCGAC
This sequence comes from uncultured Gemmatimonas sp., assembly GCA_964529705.1. Classification (GTDB taxonomy): domain Bacteria; phylum Gemmatimonadota; class Gemmatimonadetes; order Gemmatimonadales; family Gemmatimonadaceae; genus Pseudogemmatithrix. The sequence continues at coordinate 4,017 of CAZHAG010000069.1, forward strand.
GCCGCGGCGTACGGTGACGTCGGCTCGGACACGCTGGGGAACACGGCACGTGCCGTCGGCGGACTCGCGCTCCCGGCGCTCGCGCGCGCCGGCCTCGGGCGCATCGCGCCACTCCTGGGCGTCACGCCAGAGCCGTCGCCCACCGCCGCATGGGGATCGATGGCGCCCCGTTCCGCCGGCAAGGACAGCACCACCGGGCACTGGGAGATCGCCGGGGTCCATCTCGCGAAGCCCTTTCCCACCTATCCGGACGGGTTCCCGTCGGTGTTGGTGGAGGAGTTCGCGCGGCACACCGGCCGACCGGTCATCGGCAACGTGGTGGGCAGCGGGACGGCGGTGCTCGACCGCTTCGCGGAGGAGCACCGGCGCACCGGCGCGTGGATCCTCTACACCTCGGCCGACTCGGTCTGGCAGGTCGCGGCGCACGAGGAGGTCGTCCCCCTCGCGGAGCTCTACGCCGCCTGCGACATCGCGCGCGCGATGCTCGTTGCCCCGCACGACGTGTCGCGGGTGATCGCCCGGCCCTTCGTGGGCACCGCGGGGGCGTGGACGCGCACGGCCAACCGGCGGGACGTCTCGATCGCGCCTCCCGAGGAGACGCTGCTCGACGCCCTCGAGGCCGCGGGTATCCCGCGTCACGGGGTGGGGAAGGTGGACGACCTCTTCGCGCGCCGGGGGCTCGAGGGCGGGCACACCCGCGACAACGCCGAGGGGATCCAGCGCATCCTCGAATGGCAAAAGGGCGGCCCCAATGGGTTGTTGTTCTGCAACCTTGTAGATTTCGACCAGCTCTTCGGGCACCGGAACGACGTTCCGGGGTTCTATCAGGCGTTGCGGGAGTTCGACGCCGCCCTGCCGACCCTCATCGCCGCCCTCCGCGAGGACGACCTGCTGTTCATCACCGCTGACCACGGGAACGACCCGACGACCCCGTCGACGGACCACGCGCGCGAGTGCGTGCCGTTGCTCGTGCTCGGCCCCGCGGTGCGCCCCAAGGACCTGGGCCGTCGCGAGACGTTCTCGGATCTCGGCGCCACCGTGGCCGAGTGGCTGGGCATCGCGTTCCGCGGGCGGGGGACGTCCTTCCTGCCGCAGTTGCTCCGCTGATGTCCGTCGTGCTCGATGCGAGCCTGCCGGCGCTGCGCGCGGGCGCCCAGCAGGCCATGCTGCAGGCGTATGCGCCGTACTCGAAGTTCCGGGTCGGTGCGGCGCTCCTCACGGAGAGCGGCGCGATCGTCGCCGGGTGCAACGTGGAGAACGCGTCTTACCCCGCCGGGATCTGCGCCGAGCGCGCGGCCCTCGGTGCCGCGGTCGCGGCGGGGCATCGCCGCTTCGCCGCCGTCATGATCGTGTCCGAAGCCAGCGAACCGACGCCGCCCTGCGGCATCTGCCGCCAGGCGCTGGTGGAGTTCGCACCCTCCCTCGCGGTGGTGTCACGCACCGTCGCGGGATCCGAAGCCCGGTGGACGCTCGATGAGCTGCTGCCGCGCCCCTTCACGCCCTCTTCGCTCCAATCCCGATGAATCGGCGCCTCCTTCGCGCCCCCGCGCTCCTCGCCCTGGGTCTCGCCCTGGTGGCGGGCGCCTGCAGCGAGAAGCTCGACAACGGTGCGGCCTGCCCGGCGCTCTGCCCCGGCCAGGAGCTGGTCGTGCTCGACACGGTCCTCACGCCGGCCATCCAGTTCGACACCACGCTGGGACAGTACCCGTTCCTCGGGTTCGAGTCGCCGATGCTGCTGGCGAACCGGGGAGGGGTGCTCGACACGCGCATCATCGCGCGCTTCGACACCATCGTGCGCGACTACGCGCCGACGGGCGACACCCTGCGCCCGATCCACACCGTGGACTCGGCGGCGGTGGCGATCCGCCTCCTGAAGACCTCGGTGCCGGTCCCCGCGACGTTCTTCCTGGACCTGTACAACGTGGACGACGCCGCGGCGGAGGACTCGGTCCCGTCGGTGCTCCTGCCGCATTTCGTGCCGGGTCGACTCATCGGCACGCTCCAGGTGGACAGCACCGACTTCACGGATTCCGCGTCGGTGAACATCCCGATCGACACCGCGCACCTGATGGCTGCGGTGCGCGACCCCGCACGGCGCATCCGGGTGGGCATCGCGATCCGGAGCGCGGATCCGGTGGCGTTCCTCGTCAGCACCGCGGACGACCCGGGGAACGGCCCGCGCCTCCGGTTCCGCCCGGTCTCGGCGACCCCCGGCGGCGCCGATTCCACGCAAGTGGCGTTCGTCGTCACGCCCACGTCGCAGACGCCGACGCGCCCGCAGTTCGCGAACGCCGACTATCTCGATTATTCGCTCGTCGCGAGCGCGCCGAACATCCGCGCCGCCGCCAGGTTCTCGGTCGGGGGACTGCCGTCGCTGCGGCCGTACCTGCGCTTCGACCTGCCGCGCTGGCTGACGGATTCGAGCTTCGTGGTGCGGGCCCGGCTCGTCTTCACGCAGGACCCGATCTACGGGCTCGACCAGGCGGACTCGATCGTCGTCTATCCGCAGCTGGTCATCGCCACGAGCGCGGTCACCGAGCTCACGCGTGCCGCGACGCTGCTGGCCCCGGCCGGCTTCTTCGTGCAGGACTCGATCCGTCGCGCCCCCGCCGACTCGGGCGCGGTGGAGTTCGAGATCAACTCCTTGATCCGCCAGTGGGCCACCACGGACGGGGTCCGCGCGATCCCGAGCGCGATCGTGCTCCGGTCCGCGCTCGAGGGACAGTCCGCCGCTGGCCTGCGCTTCTTCGGGCTGGGCGCGGCGCCGGCGCTCCGGCCCCGCCTGCGCGTGAGCTACGTCCGCAACACCAACTTCGGTCGTCCATGATGCGTCGCGTCCTGCTCGTCCTCGCGCTCGCCGCCGGCGCCTCCCTCGACGCGGGCGCCCAGGGCGCGCTCGCGGTGCAGGGCTTCGGGTATCCCACCGGCCAGCTCAGTGCCGCCTCCCTCGGACTCGGCGGTGCGAACGCGGAGATCGACCCCGCGTCCCCGATCAACCCGGCCAACCTCGGGCGCCCCACGCGCTATTCGATCTATCTGCAGTACGAGCCGGAATTCCGGCGCACCACTATCGGCGGCAGTTCGTCCAACACCACCACGATCCGCTTCCCCGGGTTCCTGATGAGCGGGGCGATCGGGCGCTTCACACTCGGCGCGTCGTTCAGCACCCTGCTCGATCGCACCTGGTCGAACGTGTACACCGACACGATCGTGATCGACGGCACGCCGCAGAGTTCCACCCTGATCGCCGGGAGCGACGGGGCGATGAACGACGCGCGCTTCGCGTCGTCCTTCTGGATCAATCCGCGGCTGCAGGTGGGACTCGGGGTGCACGCGATCTCCGGGGAGAACCGCGTGCAGTTCGGCCGCTTCTTCGCCGACTCGTCCGGGCTCGGCGATGTCTCGCAGAGTTCCGTCATCAACTTCTCGGGGCGCGCCTTCTCGCTCGGCGTGATCGGTGCCCCGCTGTCGAACCTGCTGCTCGGGGCGTCCGCCCGGATCGGCGGGGCCGTCACGGCGGAGCAGGCCGACGAGCCGCTCTCCGAGGCGAAGGTGCCCTCCCGCTTCGGCGTCACCGCCGCCTGGTTCGGGATCCCGAACACGACGATCGCGGCGCGCCTCGAGCGGACCGAGTGGACCGCGCTCGACGGACTCTCGACGTCGGCCACCACGCTCTTCGATGCCACCGAGCTCGGACTCGGGGTCGACGTCGTGGGACCGCGGATCGGCCAGGCGTTCTCGACCGCGCGGGTCGGGTTCCGCGACCGCACCTTGCCGTACGGCGTGAACGGCGAGCAGGTGAGCGAGCGCAGCCTCTCGGGCGGACTCGCGATCCCGCTCGCGCGGGGCCGGGGGAACATCGACCTCGCGCTGCAGCGCGCCACGCGGAAGGCCGCCGGCGCGACGGAGAGGGCCTGGTTCCTCTCGATCGGCCTCGGCATCCGGCCCTGATGCGCGCCTGACCGCCGGAGCCCCGACGCCATGATGACGACCCCCGGCGCATCGGGCGCTCCCGCGCAAGCCCTCGTGCTCGTCGCGGACGACGTCGAGGCGAACGTCGAGCTCCTGCGCGACCAGCTGGCCGCGCTCGA
>CAZHAG010000069.1:8207-10375 GCA_964529705.1 uncultured Gemmatimonas sp.
GGCGGGGATGACTTCCTGCTCAAGCCGCACAACCGGCACATGCTCGGCGCGCGCGTCCGCAGCCTCCTCAAGCTCAAGGGCGCGACGGACGCACTCGAGGAGAGCCTGAAGCGGCTGCGGGAGTTGCAGAAGGCGCGCGACGACCTGATGCGGATGATCGTGCACGACCTCAAGACCCCGCTCACCTCGATGCTGGCGACGCTCGAGATGCTCCGCGACGGGGACTTCGGCGCGCTCCCCGACCGGCCGGCGCGCGCCCTCTCCGACGTGGAGGGGAAGGCGGAGGACCTGCTCGGGCTGATCGAGGACCTGCTCGACGTCTCACGGATGGAGGAGCGCTCGCTCCCCCTCCAGCCCGAACCGATCGCGCCGGCCGCGTTGATGGCCGAGATCCTGTTCGACTGGCAACTCCGGTTCCGCCAGGAGCAGACCGAGGCGCGCACCGACGTCGCGGACGACGCGCCGGTCTTCTCCGCCGACAAGACGCTGCTCAAGCGCGTGCTCGCGAACCTCGTGCAGAACGCCGTCACGCACTCGCCGGTGCCGGTGACGCTCACGCTCGGCGCGCGGCGCGACCCCGCCGGGATCGTCCTCTCGGTGGCCGACACCGGGCCGGGCATCCCGGATGAGTACCAGGACCTCGTGTTCCAGAAGTTCGAGCAGGTGCGCGCGCCGAACGCCCCGCGGGTGCGCAGCTCGGGGCTCGGACTCGCCTTCTGTCGCGTGGCGGTGGAGTCGCACGGCGGGCGTATCTGGGTGCGGAGCCGGGAGGGGGAGGGGAGCACCTTCTTCATCCAGCTGCCACTGGCGCCACTGCCGCGCCCCCCGCGCGTGCTGCGGACGGGAGAGCACCCGGCCGTCACGCCGTCGGAGAGCCGTTGAGACGCAGGGCGAGGTAGCTTCCTCCCACCTCCCACCTCACACCTCACACCTCCCATCTCCCATCCACCGTTCATGCCCTCCGTCTATATCGAGACCTACGGCTGCCAGATGAACGTCAGCGACTCCGAGCTGATGTACGGCAAGCTGCGCTCGGAGGGATACGAGCCGGTGCACGCGCCGCAGGGCGCGGACGTGGTGCTCGTGAACACCTGCGCCATCCGCGAGAACGCCGAGCAGCGCGTGATCGGCCGCCTGGGCGAGCTGCGGCGCGACCTCAAGCCCGGGGCCGTGCTCGGCGTGACCGGCTGCATGGCGCAGCGCCTGGGCCCGCGGCTCCTCGAGACGGACACGCGCGTGCAGCTCGTCGTGGGGCCCGACTCCTACCGCATGCTCCCGGCGCTGATCGAGGGCGCGCGGCAGGGGGAACGCTTCAGTGCCACGGACTTCGACCTCGAGGAGCATTACGAGGACTTCACGGCGCGCCGCTTCGAGGGGGTGAAGGCCTGGATCCCGGTGCAGCGCGGCTGCGACTACCGCTGCACCTACTGCATCGTGCCGACCACGCGCGGGCCCGAGCGGAGCCGCCGCCTCGCCGAGGTGGTGCGCGAGACGCGCGAGGTGGTCGCGCAGGGGATCACCGAGGTCGTGCTGCTCGGCCAGACGGTGAACTCCTACCACGACGGCACGCACGACTTCGCGGACCTGCTCCGGGCCGTGGGCGCGGTGGAGGGACTCCGTCGCCTCCGCTACACGAGCCCGCACCCGAACGACTTCTCCGACCGAGTGATCGCGGCGTTGGCCGGGACGCCCACCGTCTGCGAACACGTGCACCTGCCGATGCAGAGCGGCTCCACCTCGATGCTGAAGCGGATGCTGCGGCGGTACACACGCGAGGAGTACCTCGACTGTGTCTCCCGCCTGCGCGCGGCGATCCCCGGGCTCGGGCTCACCACGGACATCATCGTCGGGTTCCCGGGGGAGACGGACGAGGAGTTCGAGGAGACGCTCTCGCTCTGCCGGGAGGTCCGCTTCGACGACGCCTTCACCTTCAAGTTCTCCGCGCGCGAGGGGACGCCGGCCACCCGGATGCCGGCCGAGTGGACGGTGCCGCCCGAGGTCGTGGACGCGCGGTATGACGCGCTCTTCGCGACGCTGCGCGGGATCTCGCGCGAGCGGAACATGGCGCGGCTCGGCGAGCGCCTCGAGGTGCTGGTGGAGAAGGAGGCACGCAAGGGCGAGGGGCTCTACCAGGCCCGCTCCCGCGACTTCAAGACGGTGCTCGTGCC
>CAZHAG010000069.1:10475-14689 GCA_964529705.1 uncultured Gemmatimonas sp.
CGGCGCGCGGGAGGCGGTGCTGGGGGATGCCGCTCATCCTCCGCGCCGCGATCACCTGGGTAGCGGCGACCGCGGTCGGGCTCGGCGGGTCACTCGGCGGGTCACTCGGTCGGGGGCCCCTTGGCGCGCCGGAGCATGCTGCGGCGTCGGTGGCGATGGCGCTCGCTTGCGCTGCGCTCGCCCTCGCCCACCTCGTGCGCCGGCGCGGCGCGTTCGCGGGAGGAGTCCCGGCACTCAGTCTGGTCGCCGCCGCGGGGCTCCTGCTCGGCTCCGACCTCCGCCGCGCCGATGCACTCTGCCTCTCGGAGGCCGCTACAGCCCGCGAGTGGACGCTGCGACTGCGGATGCCGGCGGAGCCCGGATCGTTCGTGCGCGCCGAGGGCGTCGCACCGGGGTGCCGGGTCCTCGCGTGGGTCGCCGTGCGCCGCGGCAGCGCTCCCTCCGGCAGCGTGGTGCGTGTCACGCGCGCGGAGGCGTCCGCAGGCGAGGACGCACTCCTGCTGCGCGATGCGGTGCTCGCGGTGGATCGCGGACCAGGCCCCCTCGACCGTTGGCGGAACCGCACTGCGGCCTCGCTCGACACGCGCTTCGGCACCGACGCGCCGCTCGTGCGCGCCCTGCTCATCGCCGACTCGCGGGGTCTCCCTCCCGAACTCCGGACGCGCTACGCGGATGCGGGGCTGGTGCACCTGCTCTCGATCTCCGGCCTGCACGAGGCGATCATCGGCGGCGCGATGCTGCTGCTGTTCGAGTCGCTGCGCGTCACGCGCGCGCCGGCGGCGGGGGCGGCCGTCGCGTGCACCGTGCTCTACGTCTGCGCGATCGGCGCGCCGCCACCGGCCGTGCGCAGCGCCACGCTGTTCGCGGCGACTGCGGGGAGCCGGCTCCTGCAGCGTCCCGTCTCCCCGTGGGGTGCGTTCGCGCTGGGCGCACTCGTGCCGTTGGTCGACCCGCGCACCGTACTCGATCTCGGCTGGCAACTCTCGGTGGCGGGGTACGCTGCGATCATCGTCGCGGGGCGCGTGAGCCGGCGCCGGCTGCCCGAGGCGTGGCGCGGCTGGCGTCGCGCGCTTGCGCGCGAGTTGCTCAGTGGCGTCCTCACCACGGCCGCCACAGCGCCACTCGTGGCCTGGCACTTCGGCCGGCTGAGTCTGGTCTCGCCGCTCTCCAATCTCGCGGCGGGTCCGGTCGTCTCGCTGCTCCAGCCCACGCTCTTCCTCGCGATGCTGGTGCCCGTGCGCGCGATCGCGGACTTCACGGCGGACGCCGCGCGCCCGCTCCTGCGCGCGCTCGACCTCGTGGCGGCCGCGGCCGCGTCGCTGCCCGGTGCGTCCGTGGTGGTCGCCCCGACGCTCTGGGCGGCGCTGCTCGCGGGGGGCGCCACCTTCGCGCTTCTCGTGGCCGGCTGGGCGCGGCGCTGGCGCGCGCCGCTCACGGTCGCACTCGGCGCGCTCGCGCTGCTCGCCTGGTTCCCCCTCGGGCCCGCGCGCGGCGCGGCCGGCGCGGAGCTCCACCTCCTCGACGTGGGACAGGGGGACGCGATCGCGATCCGCTCACCGCGCGGCCGGTGGGTGCTGGTGGACGCGGGTCGCGCCTGGCGGTCGGGCGATGCCGGCCGGGCGACGGTCATCCCCTACGTGCGCCGTCGTGGCGGCGAGGTGGCGCTCCTGGTCCTGACGCACCCGCACGCGGACCACATCGGCGGCGCGCGCAGCGTGCTCCGCGCCCTCGCCGTGCGCGAGATCCGGGACGCGGCGTTCGTGGAACGGAGCGCGACCTATCGCGAGCTGCTGGGCGAGGCCGAGGCGCGCGGGACGCGCTGGCAACGTGCTCGCCCGGGTGAACGCATCGACGTCGATGGCGTGGAGCTGGAGTTCCTCGCCCCCGACTCGGCCTGGACCGCCTCGCTGCGCGACCCGAACGAGGCGAGCACGGTGGTGCGCGTGCGCTACGGCGGTGTCCGCTTCCTGCTTACCGGGGACGCGGAGCGCGGCGAGGAGGCGTGGCTCCTCGCCAACGCGCGCGACGCGCTCACCGCCGAGGTGCTCAAGGTGGGCCACCATGGCTCGGGGACGAGCTCGACGCCGGACTTCGTCACCGCCGTCGCGCCCCGTCTCGCTCTGGTGTCAGTCGGCGCGGCGAACCTCTACGGCCATCCGAGCGCCGACGTGATGCGCCGGCTCGTGGACGCCGGTGCGACCGTTCTCCGCACCGACCAGCTCGGCACGATCGTTGTGCGCACCGACGGTCGCGTGCTCGATGTCGAGAGCGGCGGGCGGCGCTGGCGCGTGGCACGGCCATTGCCCGTCATGCGGTGATACGGCCACCTTTCCGGTCGCCGGCCTTCCCCGAGCCCGTTGGAGCGCGTACCCGTGGTCAACCACACCGACACGTCCGTCGTCACCATCGAACGATTCATCGTCGAGCAGGAGCGCCTCTACCCTGCCGCCACGGGGGAGCTCTCGGGGATCATGTACGACCTCGCGCTCGCCTCGAAGATGATCGCGAACAAGGTGCGGCTCGCCGGCCTCGTGGACATCCTCGGCGCGAAGGGGACGGACAACGTGCAGGGAGAGGCACAGCAGAAGCTCGACGTGATCGCCAACGACATCATCGTCAAGGCGCTCGACCATGGCGGTCGGCTCTGCGCGATGGCCTCGGAGGAGGAGGAGGCGATCATCCCGATCCCCGCGCGCTTCAAGCGCGGCAAGTACCTCCTCCTCTTCGATCCGCTCGACGGCTCGTCGAACATCGACGTGAACGTGCCCGTGGGCACGATCTTCTCCGTGCTGCAGAAGGTGACGCCTGGCGTGGACGGCACGCTGGAGGACATGCTGCAGGAGGGCGCGCGCCAGGTGGCGGCGGGCTACGTGATCTATGGCGCCAGCACGATGCTCGTCTACACCACGGGGCAGGGGGTGCACGGATTCACGCTCGACCCGTCCATCGGGGAGTTCCTCCTCTCGCACCCGGACATGCGGATCCCCGAGCATGGGCGGTACCTCTCCGTGAACGACTCGTACGAGGCGCTCTGGACGGACGAGGTGCGGGCGCTCATCCGGCGCTACCGCGGGCTCGACGGGAAGCGTGTGGCGATGAACGTGCGCTACGTGGGCTCGCTCGTGGCGGACTTCCACCGCAACCTGCTCGGCGGTGGCCTCTTCGCGTACCCGGCCAACAGCAAGTCGCCCAACGGGAAGTTGCGGCTGCTCTACGAGTGCAACCCGCTGGCGTTCATCGTGGAGCAGGCGGGCGGGGCCGCCTCGGACGGCCGCCGCCGCATCCTCGACATCAAGCCCACCGAGCTGCACCAGCGGTCGCCCTACTTCGTCGGCTCGCGCGCGGACGTCGCGATCGCGACCGAGATGCTCGCGGGCGGATGAGTCGCACGGAGCGGGACGCGGGGGCCGAGCACCTCACGCCCTCCGGCATCCCGGTGGCGGCCGTGTACGGGCCGGAGTCGCGCGCCGGGGCCGGATCTGGCGCCCTCGGGGCGCCCGGTGAGTTCCCGTTCACCCGCGGCGTCTACCCCACCATGTATCGCGGCCGCCTCTGGACGATGCGCCAGTACGCGGGCTTCGGGACGGCGGAGGAGACGAACGCGCGCTTCAAGCTCCTGCTTGCGGCGGGCCAGACGGGCCTCTCCACCGCCTTCGACCTCCCGACGCAGATGGGGATCGACTCCGATTCCCCCCGCGCGCTCGGCGAGGTGGGGCGCGTGGGCGTGGCGATCGACAGCGTGGACGACCTGCACCAGCTGCTCGCGGACCTGCCGCTCGACGCGATCTCGACCTCGATGACCATCAACGCCACCGCGAGCGTGCTGCTCGCGATGTACGTGGTGGTGGCGGAGGAGCGGGGCGTGCCGCGCGCGAAGCTCAGCGGCACCATCCAGAACGACATCCTCAAGGAGTACATCGCGCGCGGGACCTACGTCTTCCCGCCCGCTCCCTCGCTCGCATTGATCGCGGAGACCTTCCGCTTCTGCGCTGCCGAGGTGCCCTCGTTCAATCCGATCTCGATCTCCGGCTACCACATCCGCGAGGCGGGCGCGACGGCGGTGCAGGAGCTGGCGTTCACGTTCGCCAACGCGCTCGCGTACGTCCGGTGCGCCCTGGACGCGGGGCTCGCCGTGGACGACTTCGCACCCCGCCTCTCGTTCTTCTTCGCCTGCCACAACGACCTCTTCGAGGAGGTCGCGAAGTTCCGCGCCG
>CAZHAG010000070.1:0-13696 GCA_964529705.1 uncultured Gemmatimonas sp.
GAGTACGTGCACTTCCCGCACATGCGCCACGTGAACGCCGGCGTCACCTGCCAGACCTGCCATGGCCAGGTGAACAACATGCAGCAGGTCTTCCAGGTGCAGTCGCTGAACATGGGGTGGTGCGTCAGCTGTCACGTGAACGGCTACTCCCCCGCGGAGGGCGTGCGCGCCGCAGGGCTCGAGCCGGACTCGGCGACGCTCGCGCTCCCGCGCAAGAAGGCGAAGTACGACTGCGCCACCTGCCACTACTAGGAACGCTGATGACCCCAGATCTCAAGGAAGGGAAGGACGCCGGCGTCAAGCGCCGCGACTTCCTCAAGGTCCTCGGCGTCGCCGGGGCGGCCACCTCCGTGGTGGGATGCGCGACGGGCGACGTGGAGAAGCTGATCCCCTACCTGGTCTCCCCCGACAACACGGTCCCCGGCGTCTCGAACCACTACGCCACCACCTGCCGCGAGTGCGCGGCCGGGTGCGGGCTGATCGTCGAGGTGCGCGACGGGCGCGCCATCAAGGCCGAGGGGAACCCGGCGCACCCGGTGAACAAGGGCGCGCTCTGCGCGCGTGGGCAGGCGGGGCTGCAGGGGCTCTACAACCCCGACCGCTTCCGGGGTCCGATGAAGCGCGAGGGCGATGCGCTCGTCCCCACCACCTGGGACGAGGCGCTCGAGACCCTCGCCGCGCGCCTCGGCGAGATCAAGAGCCGCGGGCAGGGAAGGGGCGTCGCGTTCGTCAACCAGCACGAGCAGGGTTCCTTCCCGGCGTTCCTCGACTCCGTCCTCGCCGGCTACGGCATCGCGCCGCACCTCTCCTACGACGCCGAGGCACCCATCGCGGTGGCCCAGGCGAACAAGGCGGCGTACGGCGCCTCCTGGCCGCACGTCGACTTCGGCGCCGCGTCGCTCATCGTCTCCTTCTCGGCGGACTTCCTCGACGCCTGGGGCCTCCCGGTCCCGCAGCAGCTCTCCTTCGCCGATGCGCGGGCGAAGATCGACGGGGCGCCGCGCTTCATCTATGTGGGGGCGCGCCGCTCCCTCACCGGGCTCAACGCCGACCACTGGATCCCGGCGCGGCCGGGGAGCGAGTTCGCGATCGTGAACGCGCTGCTGGGGCGCGGGTCGATGGCGGCGGCGGCCGAGGCGGCCGGCGTGGGCGTCGCGCTGCTCGAGGGGCTCGCGAGCGAGCTTCGGGGCGCGAGTGCCAGCGCCATCCTCTCCGGCGGGTACGGAGCGGGCGCGGGTGAGCTCGCGAGTGCGGTCGCGGAGCTGAACAAGCAGCGCGGCAACGTGGGCAAGACCATCAAGCCGGCCGAGGGATACCTCGCGTTCGAGGGCGTGGCGGGGCAGGCGGAGATCCGCGCGCTGGCCGAGCGGATGAACGCGGGCGATGTGCCCGCCTTCTTCGTGCGCCACGCGAACCCCGTCTACACCAGCGCACCGGGCACCGGCTTCGCCGCCGCGCTCGCCAAGGTGCCGTTCAAGGTCTCCTTCTCCAGCGTGCCGGACGAGACGACCTCGATGTGCGACCTCGTCCTCCCCGACCACCATGGCCTCGAGAGCTGGGGCGACGCCGAGCCGGTGCGCGGCACGCTCTCGCTGCAGCAGCCGACGATGGACCCTGTGTTCGACTCGCGCGCGACGGCCGACGTGCTGCTCGCGCTCGCCAAGGGAGACCCCGCCATGGCGTCCCGCTTCCCGCAGGCCGACTACCGCGGGTGGCTCGCGGCGCGGATCGGCGGGAACGCGAAGCTCAAGGACGGGCTGGTGGGCGGCACGATGGCCGGCTCGAGCATGGCCCGTGGCGCCACGCCGGTGCGCGTGGCGCCCCGCGCGGCGACCGGGGACAACACCGGCGAGCACTTCCTGCTGGCGTATCCCTCGCCGACGCTGGGCGACGGACGCGGGGCGAACAAGCCCTGGCTGCAGGAGCTTCCGGATCCCGTCACGAAGATCTGCTGGCAGACCGTCGTCGAGATGCATGGCGAGACGGCTGCGGCGCTCGGCGTGGTGGACGGCGATCACGTCACCGTGAAGACCTCGGCCGGCGAGCTCACCGCGCCGGCGTTCGTCTACATCGGCATGCGGCCCGACACGATCGCCGTCGCGCTCGGCCGCGGGCACTCCGCCTCCGGCCGCTACGCGGTCTCCGGCGAGAACGCCTGGCAGCTCTTGGCGCCGATCGAGGACTCGCGCTCCGGCGCGGCGGCGTACGGTGCCACGAAGGCCACCGTCACCAAGGCCACCGGCGGCGCGCGCATCGTCACCACCGAGGGTTCTGGGCGCCAGCATGGCCGCGGGCTCGCGCAGGCCATCGCGCTGCCGGCGCTCTTGGCCGGCGAGGAGGGCTCGCACCCGCATGTGTTCGAGGGGCAGGCGAGCACCGAGTTCCTGCCGGGACTCCGCTCGCCGGTCGCGAACGACGCGCAGGGCGACTACGGCGACCCCAAGTCGAAGGACAAGGGGATGTACGACCCCGAGCACTGGTCCGGGGCGGCGAAGCGCCGGTGGGCGATGACCGTCGACCTCGCGCGCTGCACGGGGTGTTCGGCCTGCATGACCGCCTGCTACGCCGAGAACAACATCCCGACCGTCGGTGCCGCCTGGCAGGGCCCGCAGGTGCTGCCGGACCGCACCGGCTTCGGCGCGAACATCACGCGCTCGCGCGAGATGGCCTGGATCCGCCTCGAGCGGTACTGGGAGATCGACCGCGAGCCGAAGGACGTGAAGTTCGACCCCGAGCACCCGGACTTCGAGACGCGCTTCCTGCCGATGATGTGCCAGCACTGCGGCAACGCGCCCTGCGAGCCCGTCTGCCCGGTGTACGCGACCTACCACGCGCCCAACGGGCTCAACGTGCAGGTCTACAACCGCTGCGTCGGAACGCGTTACTGCTCGAACAACTGCCCGTACAAGGTCCGGTACTACAACTGGTTCGGTTACGGCGAGGCCGACCGAACGCAGTACGCCTTCCCCGAGCCGCTCCACTGGCAGCTCAACCCGGACGTCACGGTCCGCGGCAAGGGCGTCATGGAGAAGTGCTCGTTCTGCGTCCAGCGCATCCACGAGTCGGAGCACCGGGCCGCGGCGGAGGGGCGGGAGGTGCAGGCGGACGAGTTCACCACCGCCTGCGCGCAGGCCTGTCCCTCGCGCGCGATCGTCTTCGGCGACGCCGCGGACGAGGCGTGGTCGGTGGCCAAGTGGGCGAAGGACCGGCGCGCGTACCACGTGTTCGAGGAGCTCAACACCTTCACGGCGGTGGTCTACTTGAAGAAGGTCAACCATCCGGCGCCTGCGGCGTCGGCGACGGCGTAAGGGGGCGCGGACCATGGCAACCCTCGCGCAGCCCTCCGGCGACACGCTCCACCGGCCGAACATCGCCTCGGCGGACATCCAGCTCCCGGCGGTCAAGGACTACGAGCAGGTCGACCGCGAGATCACGGCGGTCCTCCAGCCGACCAAGGCCTGGTTCCTCGGCCTGATGCTGGCGGTCGGCGCGCTCGGCCTCGGCCTCGTGTCATTCCTGTACCAGGTCCACCAGGGCCTGGGCGTCGCCGGCTACAACCCGCCGGTGATGTGGGGCGTCTACATCATCTCCTTCGTGTTCTGGGTCGGCATCGGGCACGCGGGCACGCTGATCTCGGCGATCCTCTTCCTCTTCCGCGCGGGCTTCCGCACCACGATCTATCGCGCGGCCGAGGCGATGACGGTCTTCGCCGTGATGACGGCGGGGCTCTTCCCGATCATCCACATCGGGCGGCCCTGGAAGTTCTTCTGGCTGATCCCGTACCCGAACTGGCGGCTGATCTGGCCGAACTTCAAGTCGCCGCTCGTCTGGGACGTGTTCGCGATCACGACCTACCTGACGATCTCGACCACCTTCCTCTTCGTCGGGCTCATCCCCGACATCGCGGTGCTCCGCGACAAGGAGAAGAACCCATTCCGCAAGCGGATCCTCGCCCTCCTCTCGTTCGGCTGGCGCAACACCGAGCGTGAGTGGCGCCACTTCGCCCGCGCCTACCTGTTCCTCGCGGCGTTCTCGACCCCGCTGGTGCTCTCGGTGCACTCGGTGGTGTCGTTCGACTTCGCGATGGGCATCGTGCCCGGCTGGCACACGACGATCTTCCCGCCCTACTTCGTGGCGGGCGCGATCTTCTCCGGCTTCGCGATGGTCTGGACGATCATCATCCCGATGCGGAAGTGGTTCGGGATGAAGCACTACGTGACGCTGAACCACCTCGACGCCTCGGCGAAGATGGTGCTCTTCACGTCGCTCGTGGTGGGGTGCGCCTACATCGTCGAGTTCTTCATCGCCTGGTACGGCGGCATCGCCTACGAGCAGGACTACTTCTGGAACCGCGTCTTCGGCCAGTGGTGGTGGGCCGCCTGGATCATGCTCACCTGCAACATGATCCTCCCGCTCTCGCTCTTCTCCCAGAAGCTGCGCCGCAACCCGGCCTGGCTCTTCATCCTCTCGATCTTCATCAACATTGGGATGTGGTTCGAGCGCTTCGTGATCGTGGTGCCCTCGCTCTCGCACGACGTGAACCCGTGGCAGTGGTCCAGCTACATGCCCACCTGGGTGGACTTCGGCATCCTGATCGGCTCGTTCGGGTGGTTCTTCATGTGGTTCCTGCTCTTCGTGAAGCAGCTGCCGGTGATGGCGATCACGGAGATCAAGGAGATCATCCCGCCCAAGCTCAAGAAGGCGCACGCCACCCACGGCCACGGAGGGCACTGAGATGATGCGCGGCATGCTGGGCGTCTTCCAGGAGCTCGACTCCACCGTGGAAGCGATCGAGGAACTCAAGCAGAAGAAGGTCGGCGACCTCACGGTGTACACGCCGACGCCGCGGCACGAGCTCGAGCACGCGGTGGACCCGCCGCGGAGCAAGGTGCGCGTGTTCACGCTGGTGGGCGCGCTGAGTGGCGTGATGTTCGGCTACTGGATCGCGATCTGGGGCTCGGAGTACTGGCCCCTCGTGGTCGGCGGCAAGGCGATCTCCACCTGGCTCCCCTATACCGTCTTCGGGTTCGAGGTGATGGTGATGGTGGGCGCACTCTCCACGGTGTTCGGCATGTTCTACCTGCAGGGGATCCCGCGATTGACGATGACGGTCGGCTACGACGAACGGTTCAGCCACGGGAGCTACGGCATCTGGTGCGAGTGCGCTCCGGAGAAGCTCGCCGAGGCGGAAGCCATCCTGAAGCGCCATGGGGCGGTGGAGGTGCGCGGTGAGCGCTGATCGCCTGACCCTGCGCGGGGCGCGCCGCGCCCTGCTCGTCGCGCCCCTCCTGGTCGCCCTCTCGGGGTGCCAGGACTGGCTCACCGACTTCAAGCAGCAGCCCTCCGTGGGCACCTGGCAGAAGTTCCGCACCGACTCGCTGGGCGAGGTCACGCCCTTCCGCGGCATGCCGCAGGGCTCCGTGCCCGTGACGGGCGTCGCGGTCGCGTCGTGGCAGGTCGGGTACGAGGCGATGCCGGGCACGATCGACTCGCTCGCCGGACTGTCGAACCCGGTGGCCGCCGACGAGCGCTCGCTCGCGAACGGCCACAAGGTGTACGCGATCAACTGCGCCGTCTGCCACGGCGACCTTGGCGACGGCAACGGCGGCATGCGCCAGCTGAACCCGATGTACGGCTTCGCGCCGAGCCTCGTCACCGAGATCACCTCGTCGCGGACCGACGGCTACCTCTTCGGCATGATGCGCAACGGCCGCGGCCTGATGCCGCCGCAGAACCGCATCCCCGAGCGGGACCGCTGGGACGTCGTCAACTACCTGCGCGGGTTGCAGGGGCGGTACACCGTGGCCACTGGTCCCGTCGGGTTCCCGGGGCAGACGGGTGACGCGCTCCCCGGCTATTCCGTGATCGGCCCCACCATGCCGGCGGCGTTCGTGAAGCCGAGCATGGCCGGCCTCACCATGAAGGTGGAGCAGCCCAAGACCGAGGGCGCGCGCGCTCCGGGAGGCCACGAATGAGTGCCACGCAGCATTACGCGCCGCCGCGCGACCAGCTCGTCAGCGTCCTGCAGTCGAAGTCGATGCCGCAGGGCGTGAAGACCGGCGGGCTCGTGCTCGGCGTGCTCGGCATGATCCTCTTCGCCGTCGGCGCGGCCACCGGCGAGGCGCGCGCCTGGCAGGCGTTCCTCGTCAACTGGCTCTTCTTCACGACCATTGCGTCGGCGGGGGTCATGTTCGCCGCGGTGCAGCGGATCGTCACCGCGCGCTGGTCGCGCAGCATCGTGCGCTTCCTCGAGGGGTTCGTGGCGTTCCTCCCCTTCGCGGCGGTCGGCCTGCTGATCATCATCTTCGGGGGCAAGGGCCACATCTATCCGTGGTGGGATCTCGTCGGGACCGGCGAACTCATCCACGAGAAGGAGGTCTGGTTCAACCACACCTTCTTCTGGCTGCGCTCCATCGTCGTCTTCGGCGCGCTCCTCGTGCTCCAGCTCTGGTTCACCTGGACTTCCGTCCGGCTCGACGTGGGCATCACGCCCGAGCACGGCGCCTCGTGGGCGGCCGGTATGCGCGCGCGGATGCGCGCGGGCTTCGGCGAGGAGCGGCGCGAGCTGCACAGCACCCACTCGCTCCAGGGGAAGCTCGCCGTGGTCATGGCGCTGGTCTTCGGTTTCGGGTGGTGCGTCCTCGCGTGGGACCACTCGATGTCGCTCGACTTCCACTTCTTCAGCACGATGTACGGGTGGCAGGTCTTCATGGGCGGCTGGCTGGTGGCCCTGATGGTCTGGGCGATCCTCCTCCGCTGGTGGAAGGCGCAGTTCCCGGAGCTCCCCGGCATGGTGACCGACAAGCATTACCATGATGTCGGCAAGCTCGGCTTCGCCTTCACGGCGTTCTGGGGCTACATCACCTTCTCGCAGTTCCTGATCATCTGGTACGGCAACCTCGCCGAGGAGACGCACTTCTTCACGCTGCGGCTCACCGGCGCCTGGACGACGACCACCACGATCGCGGCGGTGCTCACCTTCCTCATCCCGTTCTTCGGGCTGCTCTCGGTGAAGGCGAAGCTCTATTCGCCGACGATGATCCTCTTCGCGCTCTCCTCGATCGTCGGGCTCTGGTTCACGCGCTACACGGAGATCTATCCCTCGATCTATGGCACGCGCGTGGAGCACGCCCCGCTCGGGCTCTGGGAGGCGGGGATCACGCTGGGCTTCCTCGGCATCTTCGCCTGGAGCTACGCGCACTTCATGGACGCCTTCCCGAAGGCGCGCGTGCTGCTCATGACCTCGCCCTACCGGGACGAGGTGCAGGTGCCGGTGGACCCGCGCACGATGGAGCCGCTGCCCGCGCACGAGTAGGCGGGCGCCGGGAACGCGCGCGCTGTCACGGTGTGCGGCCGAGGGTGGCGAGGGGCTTCGACCCCGCGCCACCCTTCGTGCGTCGGGCCGCTACCACCGTCCCGAGCTCCCCGGTTATCTTTCCTGCGCACCACTTCGGGGCGTTAGCTCAGCTGGGAGAGCACCTGCTTTGCAAGCAGGGGGTCGCCGGTTCGATCCCGGCACGCTCCATTCGGCGCCTTCCCGCGCATCCGCCCGGGCGTGCCCTCACCCGCGAGGACCCGATGACCACCCTGGCGACCGCTCCCCTCCCGACCGTCGGCGCCGAAGCCCCGGGCTTCGTCCTCGACTCGACGACCGGCTCGAAGGTCTCCCTCGCCGAGTTCCGGGGCGCCAAGCACGTCCTGCTGGCCTTCTTCCCGCTCGCCTTCACCTCCACCTGCACGGCGGAGATGTGCGCCTTCAGCGACGACTATTCGGCGTTCGCCGCCGAGGACGTGGTCGTGATCCCGATCAGCGTGGACTCGGTGGCCTCGCTGAAGGAGTACAAGGCCAAGTACAACATGGCGGTGGAGCTCGCCTCGGACTTCCGGCGCGACGTCTGCCGGGCGTACGGCGTGCTCAACGAGGAGCGGTACTACGCTCGCCGCTCCTACTTCCTGGTGGACAAGGCCGGGATCCTGCGCTGGTCGTTCGTCGAGGAGCATGGCGGGCACCGCCGCGAGAACGCGGAGCTGCTCGCCGAGATCGCCAAGCTGCGGGCCTGAGGTCGCACCGCGCCCGCGGGGCGCACGCGTAGCGCGTACGGCCCTCGATCCGCTCGGGTGCGCGAAAGGGGAGGAGGCCGGACCGGCCCTCCTCCCCTCCGTCCTTCGCCCCCTTACGCCGACCGGACCGCGATCTTCTTCGGCTTGGGGACCTCGGCCTTCGGCACGCGGACCGTCAGCAGCCCGTGCGCGAAGGTCGCGTCGATCCCGTCCTCCTTCACGTTCTGCGGCAGCTGGAAGGTGCGCCGGAACTCCCCGGTCACGCGCTCCACGATGTGCCACCGTCCGCCGTCGTCGGCCGTGTTGCGCTCGGAGCGCTTGGCGCCGCTCACCGTGAGCACGCCGTTGTCGGAGCTCACCTCGACCCCTTCCGGCGCCACGCCGGGGAGCTCCAGCTCGAACACGAAGGCATCGTTCTCCTCGCGGACGTCCACCGCGGGGGTCCAGCTCGTGGGCGTCGCCGAGGCGCGGCCGAAGGCGTCCTCGAAGAGGCGGTCCATCTCGCGGCGCAGCGTGAACATGGGGGTCAGCGTCGTGCGGTACACCATGGGATCCTCCTTCAGTCGGTTGGGTGTCAGGGGCCGCGGTGGTCTGCCGCGCCCGTCTGCCCGCCGATGGCGCAACGCGCATGCCCGCCCTGAGGTGCCGCGCTGGCCGCTTGCGCTGCCGACTCGACCGCCGGCGCTGTCAGGGTGGCAAGCCGAGCCCCGACTCACCTTGTCCGCCCTCCGGGGGGTCCGTACCTTCCCGCATCGCCCCACTCCACGTCCCGTGACTCCCCTTTCCCCGACGACACCGGCCTCCGATGGCCGGGCCGCCCGCGCCCTCGCCACGCTCGCTGGCCTGAGCGCCGAGCTCTCGTCCGCGCGTGCGCTCGAGACGAGCATCGAGCGCATCCTGGAGACGTTGCGCACCGCCCTCGAGAGCGAGGAGTGCGCGCTGTGGATGCACACGCCCCAGGGGCTGCGCCGGGCCTGGGGGAGCGGGCTCGGGCACTTCACCGAGGCCCAGGTGCGCGCCGCGCTCACCAGCGCCGACGACGCCGGGGCGCCCGCCGAGCTCCTCGTGGTGCCGATCGTGCTCGGGCCCCGTCGGCTCGGGGTGCTCGCCATCCATCTCGAGCGTGCGCTGGAGCCGGAGGAGGGGCTGCTGCTCCAGGCGCTCGCGAACGTGCTCGCGCCCGAGCTGGCGCACGCCGAGCGCTCCCGCCAGCTCGAAGTGGAGGTGGCGAGCCGGACCATGGAGATCGAGCGCGGGCGCCGCTTCACGGAGAAGATCATCGACTCGCTCCCCCTCGGCCTCTACGTGATCGACCGCGAGTTCCGGATCCAGAGCTGGAACCGGAAGCGCGAGACGGGGATGCAGGGCGTGCAACGCGAGGAGGCGATCGGCCGGACGATCTTCGAGATCCTCCACCGGCAGCCGTCCGAGATGCTGCGGCGCGAGTTCGAGGACGTCTTCTCGACGGGGCGGATGCAGGAGTACCAGATGGAGAGCATCTCCTCCGGCGAGGCGCGCACCTACCGCATCACCAAGATCCCGATGCGCCTGGGCGACGGGCCGGTGACGCACGTGATCACCATCGGCGAGGACGTCACCGACTGGCGCGAGGCGCAGGATCGCTTCTCGCAGGCGGAGAAGCTCGCCGCCATCGGCCAGCTCGCCGCCGGCGTGATGCACGAGATCAACAACCCGCTCGCGACGATCGCCGCCTGTGCCGAGTCGCTCGGGTACCGGATCGAGGACCTCGAGCGGTCCGGGGTGACGCTCGCCCCGGAGACGCACGACTTCCTTGGCATCATCGACAACGAGGTGGTGCGCTGCAAGCAGATCGTGGACGGGCTGCTGGAGTTCAGCCGGCCCAAGCAGCCGCGCAAGGAGCGCGTGAACGTCAACGAGGTGGTGGAGCGCACGCTCTTCCTGCTCAAACACCACGTGCGGTTCAAGAAGCTCACCGTCGAGACCGCGCTCGACCCGTTGATGGGGCGCGTGCCCCACGCGAACGGCGAGCAGCTCGTGCAGGTGTTCATGGCGCTCCTCCTGAACGCGATGGACGCCATGGGGGATCGCGGCTTGGTGCGCATCGTCTCCCGCGTCGGGGCGACGCCGGCCGAGGGGGCCGTGGTGGAGGTGATCGACATGGGGCACGGGATCGCTCGGAGCGAGATCGGCAAGATCTTCGAGCCCTTCTACACGACCAAGGGTCCGGGGAAGGGCACCGGGCTCGGGCTCTCGATCTGCTACGGCATCGTGCAGGAGCACGGGGGGCGCGTCGAGGTCGAGAGCGTGCTGGGGCAGGGGAGCACCTTCCGCGTCATCCTCCCGGTGGTGGAATCATGAAGCTGCTCGTGATCGAGGACGATCCGACGGTCGGGCAGTTCGTGAAGCGCGGGTTGGAGGAGCAGCGCTGGTCCGTGGACCTCGTGACCGATGGCGAGGAGGGGGAAGCGCTGGCGCGCTCGCAACCCTACGACCTCGTGGTGCTCGACCTTCGCCTCCCGGGGCGCTCGGGGGAGCAGGTGCTGCGGAACCTGCGCGCGCGTGGCTTCGAGAAGCCGGTGCTCGTGCTCACCGCGCAGGATGCGGTGGACGCGAAGGTCGAGACCCTCCGCGCCGGGGCGGACGACTACGTGACCAAGCCGTTCGCGTTCGAGGAGCTCCTGGCGCGCGTGGAGGCGCTCGCGCGCCGGCCGCGCTCGATCGTCTCGCCCAGGATCACCGTGGCCGACCTCGTGGTGGACCTCGATGCCCGCGAGGTCACGCGCGCGGGGAAGCCGATCGAGCTCACGCCCAAGGAGTTCATGGTGCTCGGGTACCTCGCGCGGCACGCGGGGCGGGTGCTCAGCCGCACCCTCATCACCGAGTACGCCTGGGGATACCACTTCGACCCGGGCACGAACATCGTGGACGTCGTGATCAACCACCTGCGGAAGAAGGTGGACGCGCCGTTCAAGAAGAAGCTCATCACCACCGTGCGCGGCGTGGGTTACGTGCTGAAGGGCTGACGGCCGGGCGATGAACTCGATCCGCGGCCGCCTGACGCTCGCCTACGCCATCGTGCTGGCGCTCACGCTGGCGATGTTCTCGGCGGTGCTGCTCAGCGCGAGCCGGGGGGCCGCCGAGCGGGCCATCAAGTCGCGGGTGGAGGACGTGGCCGAGCTGGCCTCCGTCCTCCTGCAGCAGGCGGGCACCTCGGCGCTTCCCGTGGTCGCGACCACCGACTCCGTGATCGGCCAGGAGCTCTCGGCGGGGGTGCGGCGGCTGCTCTCCGGGCTTCCCGGGTACATCATCGTCACCGACACGGCTCGCGTGCTCTACGCGAGCGCGGCGGTGGAGCGGCTGACGACGAAGGACCGGGGGGCGCTCACGCGCGCGGTCTTCCGCGAGCTCACCCCCGAGCAGCCGGGGGGCATCGTCTCGCTCGACTCGGCCCGGCTCTTCGTGCTCGCGCACTTCGAGACTCCGTCGGCGCGCGTCCCGATCTACCGCGTCGTGGCGGGGGAGCCGGCGCAGTCCCTGGATTTCTCGCGGCTCGACATCTTCGCGTCCGTGACGGTCGCCTTCCCGGTGCTCCTTCTCCTCTCGGTGCTCGTGGCCTGGGTGGTGGCAGGGGCGAGCCTCCGCCCGATCGACCGGCTGATCGGCGAACTCGAGGCGATCCAGGACGGGCGGTCGCTGCACCGGCGGCTCCCGGTGGAGACGGACGAGAACGAACTCGACCGGCTCGCCGGAACGATCAACGCGATGATCGCGCGGCTCGAGGGGTCGTTCGCCGCGCTGCGGCGCTTCACCGCGGACGCGAGCCACGAGCTCAAGACGCCGCTCACGGTGCTGCGGGCGGACATCGAGCGCGCGATGCAGTCGCCGCAGGTCTCCTTCGACCAGCTCCCCGCGCTCGAGGAGGCGCTGGCCGAGACGACGCGGATGGCAGACCTCGTGGAGTCGCTCCTGACGCTGGCACGGGCGGACGAGGGGCGGTTCGACATCCACCGGGAGACGGTCGCGCTCGCACCGCTGGTGGAGGACGTGTACGAGACGGCGGCGATGCTCGCCGAGTCGAGTGGGGCGCGGGTCGAGCTCCGGCGGGTCGACCCCGCGACCGTGAGCGGCGACCCGGTGCGCCTCCGCCAGCTCTTCCTGAACCTGGTGACCAACGCGCTCAAGTACACCCCGCGGGGCGGGAAAGTGACGCTCGCCCTCGAGGCGCGGGGGGAGCGCGTCGCGTTCTCGGTGCAGGACACCGGGCTCGGGATCGCCGCCGCGGACCTGCCCTTCATCTTCGACCGGTTCTGGCGTGCGGACCGGGCGCGCTCCCGGGGCGGCGAGCGCAGCGGGTTCGGGCTGGGGCTCGCGATCTCCCAGTGGATCGCGCACGCGCACGGGGGGAACATCAACGTGGCCTCGCGCCTCGGGCGCGGAAGCACCTTCACGGTCACGCTTCCCGCGGTGCAGCGGCCGAACGTCATCGAATCCTCATCGGGAACCACGGCCTGACGTAATGCGCCGCGGGTATGATCGTGCAGGTGCCAGCCCGCACCGCGCGGTTCCTTAAGGGAATCTTAATGTTACCGGAGGTAGCGGTCGGGGCCGAGTGCGGTAGGTTCGGGGTACGGTCGATGCGGATCCGCTGACGCATCGTCACGCGACTATTCACGATTGGAGACGGACGCGTGTTCAACAACCTGATCGAGTCGAAGAAGACGAAGCAGAAGTCATTCGGCGCGACGGTCATCTCCACGATCTTCCACGGCGCGGTGATCGTGCTCTCGGTCTACGCGACCGCGGGCGCCGTGCAGGAAGACGACGGGCCGATCGTCCAGAAGGTGGATTTCGTCGAGATCAAGAAGGACGAGCCGCCCCCGCCGAAGGACGAGCCACCCCCGCCGCCGCCGGACATGGTGGCCGCGCCGCCGCCGCCGAAGGGGTTCCAGGTGCTGACCGCGCCGGTGAACATCCCGGACGTGATCCCGGAGATCGACCTCTCCAAGAAGCTGACCAACGAGGATGACTTCTCGGGCCGTGGCGTCGCGGGTGGTGTCGCCTCGGGTGTGGTGGGCGGTACGGCGCCGGTGAACAACGAGCAGACCTACTTCGACTTCCAGGTGGAGAAGCCCGTGGCGACCGCGCCCGGCTCCGCCGCGCCGCGCTACCCGGACATCCTCCGGTCGGCGGGCGTCGAGGGCGAGGTGCTCGCGCAGTTCGAGGTGGACACGCTCGGGCGCGTGAACATCGCGTCCTTCAAGGTGCTCCGGAAGTCGCATGACCTGTTCGAGACGGCGGTGCGCAGCGCGCTGCCCAACATGCGGTTCCTCCCCGCGGAGATCGGTGGCCGCAAGGTGAGGCAGCTGGTGCAGCAGCCGTTCGTCTTCGCGCTCCAGAAGTAACACGACAGCAACTCGCAACTCTTCACACGTTCCGTCAGGAGACCCGTTCCATGAACCTGTCCATCGGTTACATCTGGGAGCACAGCCCGATCTTCGCCAAGGGCATCTGGCTCATCCTCGCGATCATGTCCCTCTGGTCGCTCACGGTGGCGTTCGGCAAGTGGTGGAACCTGCGCAAGGCGCAGGCCGAGACGCTCAAGTTCGCCCCCGAGTTCTCGCAGTTCCTCGAGGAGGACAACCTCACCGAGGCG
>CAZHAG010000071.1:0-13606 GCA_964529705.1 uncultured Gemmatimonas sp.
CTACGTGAAGAAGTACCAGGGCCACGGCCTCGACCTCTCCGAGCTCGTCGCCATCGGGAACGAGGGCCTCCTCAAGGCGGTCCGCAAGTTCGATCCCGACCAGGGCGTGAAGTTCATCTCCTACGCCGTGTGGTGGGTGCGCCAGGCGGTCCTCAAGGCGCTCGCGGAGCAGACCCGCTCGGTCCGCATCCCGCTCAACCAGAACTCGCAGCTGATCCGTCTCTCCCGCGCCGAGACGGTGCTGGCCCAGGTGCTGAAGCGCGACCCGACGGACGGCGAGATCGGCCGCCTTCTCGACGAGAGCCCGGAGCAGGTCCGCGCCTCCAAGGCGATGAGCTCCACCGAGCTCTCCCTCGACGCCCCGGTCGACCGTTCCGACCGCGAGGCCTGCACGCTTGGCGAGCGCTTCGCCGGCGGCGACGGCGTGGAGATCGAGGAGCGCACCGACTTCAAGCTCATGCGCGAGTGCATCGACCGCGTCTTCCAGCAGTACCTGACGCCGCGCGAGCGCAAGATCCTCAACCTCTACTATGGACTCGACGAAGGCGCCGAGGCGATGACGCTCGAGAAGATCGGCGCGCTGATGGGCGTGACGCGCGAGCGCATCCGGCAGATCCGCGAGCGCGCCTTCGACAAGCTGCGCACCTCCCCCGAGGGGCGTTCGCTGGCGGGATTCTGGGCGGTCACCTGACCACCTGAGGGCAGCAGCCGTCGTCGCGCGCCCGGTGAACGCGCGGCGACAGCGAAGGGGGTCCGGATGCCATTCGCGTCCGGGCCCCCTTCGTCATTCCGCCACCTGTGGGATGTGCCTAGCTTCCCGCGCGTGAGCTCCGACGCCCCCGCACTCGCCGCGACCCTCGCGCGGATCGTCGGCGAGCGGCACGTGCTGACGCGCGCCTCCTCGCTGATCGTCTACCGGTCCGACGGCCTTCCCGGCCTCGAGCGGCAGCCCGCGCTCGCGGTCTTCCCGGGCTCGCGCGAGGAACTCGTCGCGCTGATGCGCGCACTCGCGGAGGCGGAGGCGCCCTTCGTCGCCCGCGGCGCGGGCACCGGGCTCTCCGGCGGTGCACTCGCCGACGGCGTGACCCTGCTCGGCCTGCACCGGCTCAAGCGGATCATCGCGGTGGACCCTCAGGCGCGGACGGCGACCGTGGAGCCCGGCGTGGTGAACGCCTCGCTCTCGCGCGCCGTCGCGACGCACGGGTTGCACTACGCCCCCGATCCCTCGTCGCAGACGGCGTGCACCATCGGCGGGAACATCGCCGAGAACGCTGGTGGGCCGCACTGCCTCAAGTACGGCGTCACGCTCAACCATGTGGTACGGGCCACCGTGGTGCTCCCCGACGGCACGCTCACCACCCTCGACCGCGGCGACGAGGGCGGCTACGACCTCCTCGGCGCCTTCGTAGGCAGCGAGGGGTGCTTCGGCGTGGTGGCGGACGTGACCGTGCGGCTCACCCCCGATCCGGAGCGGGTGATCACGCTCCTGGCCGACTTCACCTCCGTGCGCTCGGCCGCGGACGCCACGTCGCGCATCATCGCGGCAGGGATCCTCCCCGCCGCGCTCGAGCTGATGGACCAGCCCACGATCGAGGCGGTGGAATCGAGCATCTATGCGGCCGGCTACCCACGCGACGCAGCCGCCGTCCTCTTGATCGAGGTGGATGGCGCGGCGGCCGGCCTGGAGGACGACGCGCGCGCGGTGGAGGGCGAGTGCCGGGGAGCGGGCGCGCGCGAGGTGCGCGTGGCGCGCGACGCGGCCGAGCGGGCGCGGCTCTGGCAGGGGCGCAAGAAGGCATTCGGGGCGATGGGGCGCGTGGCGCCGCACCTCGCCGTGCAGGACGCCGTGGTCCCGCGCACGCAGCTGGCAGAGTTGCTCGAGGAGATCCGCCGGATCGGCGAGCGGCACGGCGTGCGCGTGTGCAACGTCTTCCACGCCGGGGACGGGAACCTCCACCCGAACATCCCCTACGACGCGAATGACGCCGACGCGTCGCGCCGGGTGCACGAGGCCATGCGCGAGATCATGTCGAGTTGCATCGCGGCGGGGGGGACGATCACGGGGGAGCACGGCGTCGGGCTCGACAAGCTCCCCTATATGGATGCGCTCTTCACGGCCGACACGCTGGACGCGATGTGCACGCTGCGCGAGGTGTTCGATCCATCGAGACGGGCGAACCCCGGGAAGGTCGTGCCGGTGCGCGCCTGCCGGGAATGGCATGCCGCGCCGGCGGCGCGCCCGGGTGGACGCGAGGCCGTCGCGCGATGACGGCTCCCGGAGTCCCCACGCACGCACCCGCGGGGACCGCGGAGCTGGCCGCACTCGTGCGCGACGCATCCACACGCCGCGCACGGTTGCGCATCCGCGGCGCGGGCACGTGGATGGACGCGGGACACCCGGTGCGCGATGCGGAGGCCCTCTCGCTCGAGGCGTTCCGGGGGATCGATGCGTACACGCCGGGGGACCTCACGATCAGCGTCGGCGCGGCCACGACGCTCGCCGAGCTCGACGAGGCCACGCGCGCCCACCGGCAATGGTGCCCGCTCCTCCCATGGGGCGATGACACCGGCACCGTCGGCGCCACGGTCGCGACCGCGACCGACGGCCCCTGTGCGGCGGCGCTCGGCCGGCCGCGAGACCTCGTGCTCGGGGTCGAGGCGGTGGACGGGCGCGCACGCACATTGGTCGCGGGGGGTCGCGTGGTGAAGAACGTCGCGGGGTTCGACCTGACGCGGGCACTCACGGGATCGTGGGGCACGCTCGCCGTCATCACGCGGCTGCACCTGCGGCTTCGGGCGCTGCCGCCCGGGGAGGAGAGCTGGGTGCTGCACTCGGATGACGCCGGAGTCGAGCGGCTTCGTTCCGCACTCGACGCGTTCGCCCGTGGGCCGCTCGCGCCGCTTGCGATGGTACGGCTCAGCGCCGCGAACGCCACGGCACTCGGGTTCGACGCGTCGGCGCGCGCGCTCGTGCGTGTCGGGGGGAACGCAGCCTTCGTCGCGGAGTCGCGCGCGCGGCTGGCGGCGTGCGGGGACGCACGGCCCGTGGACCCCGCGATCTGGACCGCCGTGCGCTCGCGCCTCGCGCCCGAGGACCGCGCGCGCCGCTGGGAATGGAACGCCCTCGCGCTCCGGATCAGGGAGCGTTTCGATCCACTGCGCGTGTTGAACCCCCGACTGCTGGGGGACTTCGCGTGAGCCTCGCGGGTTCCCCCCTCGACCGCGCACGCGCGGGACTCGACGCCTGCGTGCACTGCGGCTTCTGCCTCCCCGCCTGCCCCACCTACCTCGCCCTCGAGGACGAGAACGACTCGCCCCGCGGGCGGCTGCTCCTCATGGGCGCCCTCCTCGACGGCACCGTGGAACGGGACGATCCCCTCTTGCGGGACCATCTCGACAAGTGCCTCGGCTGTCGTGGCTGTGAGACCGCGTGCCCGAGCGGTGTCCCCTATGGCCACCTCCTCGAGGCGACGCGCGAGACGCTCGTCGCCACTCGTCCGCTCCCCTGGGTGGCGCGACTGGTGCTCGCGATCTTCGCACGCCCCTTCCTGCTGCGCGTGGCCCTCCTCAAGGCACGCATCGCGCGCGGCTCCGGACTCGCGACCATGCTCGCGCGGGTGCTCCCGCAACGGCTGGCGATGCCGTTCGCGATGCTGGCATCCACGCGCCGGGAGTCACCACCCGCGTGGACACCCACGGGGAACGGGGAGCGCGGGACGGCCACGCTCCTCACCGGCTGCGTGATGGAGGGACTCTTCACGGACGTGAACCGCGCCACCGAGCGCACGCTCACGGTGAACGGCTGGCGGATGACCGCGACGAGCGGCCAGCGCTGTTGCGGCGCGCTCCACGCGCACGCCGGCGAGGCCGATGCCGCGCGTGCGTTGGCCCGCGCGAACATCGCCGCGTTCGAGGCCAGTGCCGCGGACGTGGTCGTGGTGAACTCCGCCGGGTGCGGCGCGATGTGCAAGGAGTACGGGCACCTCCTGCAACACGACCCGGCCTGGGCGGAGCGCGCCGCGCGCTTCGCGGCTCGCGTGCGCGATGTGCACGAGTTGCTCGCGGAGGCGGGCCCGAAGGCCACCGCCCCGAACGGCGTGCCCGCGCGCGTCGCGTACGACGCGCCCTGTCACCTGCAGCACGCGCAACGCGTGGTGGACCCACCGCGCGCCGTGCTCGCCGCACTCGGCCACGTGACCCTCGTCCCGCTCGCGGACGCCGACCAGTGCTGCGGGAGCGCCGGGATCTTCAACCTCGTGCAGCCCGAGGTGGCGGAGCGGGTGCTGGCGCCCAAACTCGCGCGCATAAGGGAGTCGGGCGCCTCCTTGGTGGCCACCGGCAATCCGGGGTGCCTGATGCAGATCGGCGGCGGTCTCGCGCTCGGCGGGCAAGCGGTCGTGGCACGACATCCCGTGGAGCTGCTCGACGAGGGGTACGCCCGGGGCGCATCCCCCCGTTAGCATTCGGGCATGGAAGTCCCGGTCCTGCTGGTCGAGTTCGAGGGCGTCATCGCGGACACGGCCGCGCTGCGCCGCGAGGCGCTGGCGGAGTCGCTCGCCGTGGAAGGGATCGAGGTCACGGACGCGCTGGCGCGCATCGGCGCGGGGTACGCCACCGAGGACGCGGTGCGCCGGGTGCGGGAGGCGGCCGGGGCGCCAGCGGACGAGACCGCGACCGAGCTCGGCCGGCTTCGCGCGGAACGCGCCTTCGCCGCGCGCGCCGGCAAGGGGATGACGCTCGCGCCCAACGTGAAGGCTGCGCTGGAGCGCCTCACCTCCTGCTGCCGGCTCTCGCTCGTGACGCGCGCGTCGCGCCGCGAGGTCGAGTTCGTGCTCGAGCTCGGCGGGTTCGCCGGGCTCTTCCGGCCGGTCATCGCCGCCGAGGACGCCACGCCGGCCAAGCCCGCCGCCGCCCCCTACGCGGCCGCGCTCGCGCGCATCGGACAGCTATTTCCTGGGCAGCAGCTGCGGGCGCTCGCGGTGGAGGATCACGTGGTGGGGCTGCGCGGCGCCCGCGCCGCAGGCATCGCCAGCGTGGCCGTCGGCGCGATCCCCGCGCACGAGGCCCTCGAGGCCGACGCCTGGGTGGAGTCGCTCGCCGACCTCACCCCCGAGCGCGTGCGCGCGCTGACGGGGGTCTCCACTGGAGGTCGACGGTGAGCGACGCCCCGTTCCTCGTCGACCGATCCGCGCGACTCCGCATGACCTTCGGTGGCGACGCCGCGAAGGCGACGCTCGGTGGGCTGCTCACGAACGACGTGGTCTCGCTCACCCCTGGTCGCGGGGTCCGTGCCGCGGCCCTGACCCCGAAGGGACGCGTGATCGCGCTGCTGCGCGTGATCGACCGGGGCACCGATCTCTTCGTCGACACCGAGGCGGCTGCGGCCGCGGGGTTCGTCGCGATGATCCGGAAGTACGTGAACCCGCGACTGGCCAAGTACACGGACGTCAGTGCGACGACGTCATGCCTCGGCATCTACGGAGAGCAGGGAGCGATCGTCGGGCTCCTGGCGCGCGCGACCGAGGCCGATCCCGCCGCCCTCGCGGCCCTCGACCCCCAGTGCGCTCTCACGGTCGGAGCGGGAGAGGCCGCAGTGCTCGTCGTGCGCTCCACGGACCTCGCGCCCGGTGGCTTCGACCTCATCGGTGCGACGGCAGGGGTCGCCGCGCTGCGTGCGACACTCGAAACGTCCGGTGTCGTGCCGGCGGACGCGGAGCGCGCGGAGATCGCGCGCATCGAAGCCGGTGTCCCCGCGTGGGGCCGTGAGATGGACGCGGAGACGATCCCGCAGGAGGCCATGCTCGACGAGCTCGGCGCGATCGCCTTCGACAAGGGATGCTACACGGGGCAGGAGGTGGTCGCGCGCATCCACTTCCGCGGGCACGTGAACCGACACCTGCGCTGGCTGCTGAGCGAGGCGCCGCTTCCCGTGGGAGCGCCGGTGCGCGACGCCGACGGCAAGGAGGTCGGCGACGTGCGCTCGAGCGTGCGCTCGCCGGCGCGGGGTCCGCTCGCCATCGCGATGGTGCGGCGCGAGGTCACGCCCGGCAGCGAGGTGCGCGTCGGCGTGGACGGCGCCGAGCTCCGCGCGCGCGTGATGCGCATGGGCGAGCCGAGCACCGTCGATCGCTGAGCGACGCTGTACGAAAGCAAGAGCGCGCGACCCCGAGGGGCCGCGCGCTCTTCGCTTCCCGTGGGGAAGCAGCTTACATCTTGGACTTGGCAGCGGTCGCGGAATCCGTCTTCACCGTGGAGTCCATCATCGTGTGGGCCGAATCCATCATCGGGGCCGCGGAGTCCGTCACGGCGGCGGCCGGCGCGGCCGCGTCGGAAGGAGCTTCCTCGGTCTTCGGGGCGCAGGCGGCGAGCACGAGCACGGCAGCGAGGGCGACGATACGCTTCATCTGAACATTCTCCAAAGGTAGGGTCGTGCGGTGCAACACGAACGGTTCGCGGCTGCGCACGTGTTGTGAATTTTAGTGCATTCCTTCGCCAAGGTCAACTTGGCTCAGCCAGTAAGTCGTTAGTGGGCAACGGCTTGGAGATTAGGATTCGATTAACGCCTCCGATCCGCTGACGTTCTGGCAGTCCTTCCTATTTGTGTATGGCGTGGGAGGAACTGCGTAAGGCTTTGCTCTACACGGAGTTAAGTGATAGTGTCGTGAGGAGCATCGGGCGCGCTAGCTTGCTCTCCTAGGCGGCGATTCACCCCATCCGGGAACGGCGTTGAACCCTGCGATCGCAGCACCCGTCGGTGAGGCCCATGTCGTGCGCGGCGCCTGCCCGCACGACTGCCCCGACACGTGCGCGACGCTCGTGACGGTGGAGAACGGACGCGCCACGCGCATCCAGGGCGATCCCGACCATCCCTTCACGCAGGGGTTCCTCTGCACGAAGGTGAACCGCTACCTCGAGCGCACCTATCACGCGGAGCGCGTGCTCACCCCACTCAAGCGCGTCGGCCCGAAGGGGCGCGGTGAGTTCGTCGAGGCGAGCTGGGACGAGGCGCTCGACGCGATCGCGGCGAAGCTCAACGAGATCCGTCGCTCGCCCGAAGGTCCGCAGGCGATCCTCCCCTACTCGTATGCCGGCACGATGGGGCTGCTGCAGGGTGAGTCGATGGACCGGCGCTTCTTCCACGTGCTCGGCGCCTCGCTCCTCGACCGCACGATCTGCGCGAGCGCCGGGATGATCGGGATGCGGATGACGGTGGGCGCGAGCATCGGCGCCGACGCGGAGTCGCTCCCGGAGAGCGACCTGGTGCTCCTCTGGGGCACGAACACGCTCACGAGCAACCCGCACCTCTGGCCGCACGTGCTCGAGGCGAAGAAGCGCGGCGCGCCGGTCATCTGCATCGACCCGATCCGGACGCGCACGGCCGAGCAGTGCGACGAGTGGATCGGCATCCGGCCCGGCACCGACGCCGCGCTCGCGCTCGGCATGATGCAGGTGATCTTCGCCGAGGGGCTGCAGGATGACGATTACCTCGCCCGTCACACGATCGGCGCGGAGCAGTTGCGCGAGCGGGTGAAGGAGTACCCGCCGTCGCGCGTTGCCGCGATCACGGGGATCCCAGAGGCGCGGGTCGTGGAGCTCGCCCGGCAGTACGGCAGGGCGCGCGCGGCGTTCGTGCGCATCAACTACGGCCTCCAGCGGCACGCGGGTGGCGGCATGGCCGTTCGCACGATCGCCTGCCTCCCGGCCGTCACCGGCCACTGGCGGCGTCCGGGCGGGGGCGTGCAGCTCTCGTCGAGCGGGAACTTCGCGTTCAACAAGGCGAAGCTGCAGCGCCCGGAGCTCTCGCCGCCCGGCACGCGCATGATCAACATGTCGCTGCTCGGCGAGGCGCTCACGCAGCCGGATGCGGGCATCGGTGGGCCCCCGGTGCGTGCCCTCGTGGTCTACAACTCGAACCCCGGCGCGATCGCGCCCGACCACCACGCCGTGGTGCGCGGCCTCGAGCGCGACGACCTCTTCACCGTGGTGCTGGAGC
Source organism: uncultured Gemmatimonas sp. (assembly GCA_964529705.1). Lineage (GTDB taxonomy): Bacteria > Gemmatimonadota > Gemmatimonadetes > Gemmatimonadales > Gemmatimonadaceae > Pseudogemmatithrix. The sequence continues at coordinate 7,994 of CAZHAG010000071.1, forward strand.
ACTTCCGCACCGACACCTGCGACTACGCCGACTGGGTGCTCCCGGCGACGACCCAGCTCGAACATCGAGACCTGCACTGGGCGTACGGCCATGTCTACGCCTCCCTCAACAAGCCCGCGATCGCGCCGCTCGGCCAGGCGCTGCCCAACACCGAGATCTTCCGCCGGCTCGCTGCGCGCATGGGGCTCGACCACCCCTGCCTCGCCGACGACGACGACGCGCTGATCGCGCAGGCGCTGGAGACGACGGCTCCGCAGATGCGTTCCGTGACGCTCGAGCGCCTGGAGCGCGACGGCTGGGTGCGGCTCGACGTGCCGCGCCCCTATGCCCCGTTCGCGAACGGCGGCTTCCACACGCCGAGCGGCAAGTGCGAGCTCTACTCCGGGCGGCTGAAGGAGATGGGACTCGACCCCGTGCCGACCTATACGCCGATGGTGGAGTCGGTGGAGCTCTCGCCCGATCTCGCGAAGCGCTTTCCGATCACGCTCATCTCCTCCCCCGCACACCAGTTCCTCAACTCGAGCTTCGTCAACGTCGGCCCGCTGCAGCGCGCCGCGCGCGAGCCCGAGGTGGCGCTCCACCCGACCGATGCGCAGCGCCGCGGGATCGCGGACGGCGCGCGCGTGGTGGTCGAGAACGACCGCGGCCACTTCACCGCCACCGCCCGCCACCGCGAGGGGATCCGCGAGGGGGTCGCGTGGGCGCCGGGGGTCTGGTGGGCGAAGCTCTCGAAGGATGGGGTGAACGTGAACACCACGACGAGCCAGCGCCTCACGGACATGGGCGCGGGAGCGGTGTTCTACGACAACCTGGTCGAGATCCGCGTCGCGGGGTGACGCGCCGCTAGATTGCAGGCGTGACCAGCTCCCTGCCCTCCACATTCGGCGCACTCAAGCGATCCCCGTTCGGCTCCGATGGCCGCCGGGGCCGCTCGGTGAAGGACGAGCTCCGCGCCAACCTCCTCGCGCGCATCGGCGACGGGAAGCCCCTCTTCCCCGGCGTCCTCGGCTACGAGGACTCGGTGATGCCGCAGATGGTGAACGCCCTCCTCTCGCGGCACCACTTCATCCTGCTCGGGCTCCGCGGGCAGGCGAAGTCGCGGATCCTGCGCGCGCTCACGACGCTGCTCGACCCCGCGCTCCCCGTGATCGCCGGGAGCGAGGTGAATGACGACCCCTTCGCACCGATCTCGAAGTTCGGCCGCGATCGCGTGCGCGAAGCGGGGGACGACACCCCGATCGACTGGCTGGCCCCGGACCAGCGCTACGTCGAGAAGCTCGCGACCCCCGACGTGACCGTCGCCGACCTCATCGGCGACCTCGACCCGATCAAGGCCGCGCGCGGTGGGCACCTCCTCTCCGACGAGCTCACGATCCACTTCGGCATGCTCCCGCGCGCACACCGCGGGATCTTCGCGCTCAACGAGCTGCCGGACCTCGCGGGCAAGGTGCAGGTCGGGCTGTTCAACGTGATGCAGGAGGGGGATGTCCAGATCAAGGGCTACCCCGTGCGACTGGCGCTCGACGTCCTTCTCGCCTTCACCGCGAACCCCGAGGACTACACCGCGCGCGGGAAGATCATCACGCCCCTCAAGGACCGGATCGGGAGCGAGATCCTCACACACTACCCCGCCACCGTGGACCTCGCGATGGCGATCACGGAGCAGGAGGCGTGGACGGCGCGCGACGGGCTCCCCGTGCGTCTGCCCGCCGTGGTGGCCGAGGTGGCCGAGCGGGTGGCGTTCGAGGCCCGCGCCGAGAAGCGGATCGACCAGCGCTCCGGTGTCTCGCAGCGCCTCTCGATCACGCTGTTGGAGAATGTCATCTCGAACGCGGAGCGCCGCGCGGTGCGGCTCGGGGAACGGGAGATCGTCCCGCGCCTCGCCGACGTCTACGCGGCGCTCCCGGCCATCACCGGGAAGATCGAGCTCGAGTACGAGGGAGAGCTGATCGGCGGCGCCGTGATCGCGCGCGAGCTGATCCGGCGCGCCGCGGACGCGACCCTCACCGAGCGGGACGACACGCTGGACCTCAACGAGATCGTGATGTGGTTCGACCGGGGCCAGGCGCTGCAGGTGAGCGACGACGCGAGCGCGAAGGTCGCGCGCGAGGGGTTCGCGACGGTGCCGGGCCTGCTCGAGATCGTGACCGCGTCGGCGCTCGGCGTGCAGGACGACGCGGATGCGGTGGTGGCGTGCGAGCTCGTGCTGGAGGCGCTGGTGGCGCGCCGGAAGCTCTCGCGGTCGGAGAGCGGGCAGTACGGCCGCTCAGCTCGCCGCAAGCACGGGATGCCGCCGGAACGCCCAGAGCGCGAAGAGTAGCATCAGCGCCGCGCCCCCGCCGATCGCCCAGGCAGCGTCCGAGGCGCGTGCCACGGCGCCCGAGACGAAGCTCCCGATCGGCGAGCCGCCGACGTACACCATCACGTAGAGCGAGAGCACGCGCCCGCGCAGCTCGTCCGGCACGAGTGCCTGGAGCCGCGCGTTGACCAGCGCGTTGTTCAGGATCATCGCGAGCCCCACGCCGAAGAGCAGCACGCCCGAGAGCCAGGGCTGCCGCACGAAGGCGAAGCCGAGGAGGAGGAGGGGAAAGGCGTGCGACGCGGAGCGGAAGAGCGCGCCGCGGTCCCGCCCGCCCCCGGTGGCCGCGATGCCGAGCGCGCCGGCCACGGCCCCGAGCCCGAAGCTCGCCATGAGCGCACCGTAACCGTCCGGCCCCAACCCGAGCATGTCGCGCGCGACCACGGGGAGCAGCGTGATGACCGGCACCCCGAACACGGAGAAGAGGCAGGCGATGGTGAGGAGCATCGGGAGCGGCGGGGTGTCGCGCACGTAGCGCAGGGCCTCCAGCATCCCCTCGAGCGAACTCCGCGGCTGCCGCGCCACGGCCCTCCGCTCGGGGAGCCGGATCATGCCGAGTCCGACGAGCACCGCGCCGTAGCTCAGCGCGTTGAGGCCGAAGGTCCAGGCGATGCCTCCCTTCGCGATGACGATCGCGGCGATCGATGGGCCGAGCACGCGGGCGAGGTTGAATCCCGTCGAGTTGAGGCCGATCGCCTGCGGCAGGTCCTCCTTGCCGACCAGCTCCACCATCAGCGACTGGCGCGCGGGGATCTCGAACGCCGCCATCACCCCGCCGAAGAGCGAGAGGGTGAGCAGCCAGTGGATGGTGAGGTGGCCGGTCACGGCGAGCGCCCACAGAGCGACCGCCTCGCCGAGCATGAGCGCCTGGGCGATGCGGATCACGCGCAGCTTCTCCTGGCGGTCCGCGACGAGCCCGCCGGGGAGCGAGAGGAGCAGGATCGGGAAGGTGCCCGCCGCCGCCACGAGCCCCACCAGGAATGCGTCGTCCGTCAGCTCGAGCGCGGTCCACCCCACCGCCACGGTCTGCATCCAGGTGCCGACGAGGGAGATCGTCTGCCCGATCCAGAAGAGCCGGAAGTTCCGGTAGGTCGCCAGCGTCCGGAACGGGTTGAGCGAGCGGAGCGAGGGGAGGATGGCCATGCGCGTGACAAAGAAGCTCGCTCGGGGAGCAGGCCGGTGACAGGGCAGGTGCAAGGGCAGGTGACAGGACACGCACCAGTCGGTTGATTACAGTGGGTGAGCATCCCCCTGGCGCTCCTCTTCCTCGTCGGAGGCATCGCCCTCCTGGGCGGTGGCGCCGACGTCCTCGTGCGGGGCGCGGTGACGCTCGCGCGCGCGGCACGCGTCCCGGTGGCCGTCATCGGGCTCACGGTCGTCTCGATGGGCACCTCGCTCCCTGAGCTCACCGTGACCGTGTCGGCGGCGCTGCGCGGCGCGGATGACATCGGCCTCGGCAACGTGGTCGGGTCGAACATCTTCAACATCGGCGTCGTCCTCGGCCTCTCCGCCCTCATCCAGCCCCTGCGGGTGCACGGCTCGGCGGTCAAGCTCGAGTGGCCGTTCATGTTCCTGGCCAGCTTCCAGCTCCTCCTCCTCGCCCGTGACGGCGCGCTCGACCGCCTCGAGGGGGCGTTCTTCCTCGTCGGCCTGGTCCTCTTCACCGCGTACGTGGTGCGGCTCGGGCGCTCCGAGCTGAAGGCGGAGGAGACGGCGGACCTGGTCGAGAGCGTGCAGCTCGTCGCAGCCAAGTCCTGGTTCCACTCGCTCGGCGGCGCCCTCCTCCTCGTGGCCGTAGGCAGCGGCGTGCTGATCCTGGGAGGGAACCTCCTGCTCACCGGCGCCGTGGAGCTCGCCCGAGCGTTCGGCATGAGCGAGCGGGTGATCGGTCTCACCATCGTCGCGGCGGGCACCTCGGCCCCTGAGGTCGCCACCTCGCTCCTGGCCGCCGTCCGCGGCCAGAACGAGATCGCGCTGGGGAACGTGATCGGCTCGAACATCTTCAACGTCCTCGCGATCCTCGGCGTCGGCTCGGTCCTGACCCCGCTCGTCGTGGCGCCCCAGATGGTCGCCAGCGACCTCTGGTGGATGCTCGGCTTCTCGCTCATCCTCTTCCCCATGATGCGCGCCGGCCACGTGCTCGGCCGCCGGGACGGCGCCGTGCTATTCGGGGGCTACGCCGTCTACCTGACACGCCTCATCATGGCGGGGTAGGAAGGGGGGACGATGCGCTTCCACACCTACTCGAAGTTCAGCCCCGAGTCCGCCGACACGGTGGACCTGCAGGCGCTCCTCGACAACCTCGCGGACTTCCTGCTGCAGTCGGGGTTCGCCGGGGGTGGCCCGAGCAACCCGTGGGGCGAGCCCGATGAGATGGACGGCGACCGCTCGCTCGACGCGCTCCGGCAGGCGATCCTCGACGCGCTCATCCAGAGTGGGCAGTTCACGCCCGAGATGCTCGAGGCGCTCCGCGGCGACGGCGATGAGCTCTCCGAGGCGAAGCTCTCCAAGCTCCTCGACGACATCGTGCAGCGCCTGATCGCCGAGGGCTTCCTGAAGACCGACCAGGCGCCGCAGGCGCCGGCGGGGCACCAGAGCGTCTTCGGCCCGGGCGGCCTCGCCAAGGCGGCCGCGCAGGACGTGCAGTTCGACCTCACGAGCAAGGGGATCGACTTCCTGGGGTACAAGTCGCTGCGCGGGATCCTCGGCGGCTTCGGCAAGTCGCACTTCGGCTCGCACGACACGCCGCACCTCGCCACCGGCATCGAGGCCGACGCGGGGAGCAAGCCGTACGAGTTCGGCGACGCGCTCAACCTCGACGTGAACGAGACGCTGCGGAACGCGCTGGCCCGCACCGGGTCACTCGAGGTGCCGATCGACCTCGATTACGCCGACCTGATGGTCCGGCAGAGCGAGTACCGTTCCAGCTGCGCGACGGTGCTGATGCTCGACTGCTCGCACTCGATGATCCTCTACGGCGAGGACCGCTTCACCCCCGCCAAGAAGGTCGCGCTGGCGCTCACGCACCTGATCCGCACGCAGTTCCCCGGCGACTCGCTCAAGGTGGTGCTCTTCCACGACAACGCGGAGGAGATCCCGCTCGGCGCGCTCGCCAAGGCACAAGTGGGGCCCTACCACACCAACACGGCCGCTGGGCTCAAGATGGCCCGCCGGCTCCTGCTGCAGCAGAAGAAGGACATGCGGCAGATCGTCATGATCACCGACGGCAAGCCGAGCGCGCTCACGATGCCGGA